>JAACJQ010000400.1 GCA_016879935.1 Archangiaceae bacterium
CTCGGTCGACCAGTTCGGGAGATTCGAGTCGACGAGGTAGCTGCTCGGCTTCGAGATCGTCACCTTGTACACGCCCGGGTAGAGCGAGGCCGTGAAGTTGAACGGCTCCGTCGGGCTCGTGCAGTTGCCGACCGAGACGGTGGTGTTGAAGCGCGTGTCGGTCGTGTGGGTGAACGCGATGGTGGCGCGCGAGTAATACGTCTGCGAGCCGCACGAACCGGTCAGCGTGGGGATCATGCCGTTACGCGCGACGGCGCCCGTCACCGTGTGCCGTGGAGGCACTGGCACGTCGAAGATGACGTTCGACGCGGGGCCCGTGACGTTGAAGGTCGCCGTCACCTCGGTCGACCAGTTCGGAAGGTTCGAGTCGACGAGGTAGCTGGTCGGCTTCGTCACCGTCACCCGGTACATGCCCGGGTAGAGCGAGGCGGTGAAGTCGAACGCGTCAGTGGTGGCGGCGCAGTTGCCGACCGAGACCGCGGCGTTGAAGCGCGAGTCCGTCGTGTGCGTGAACGTGATGGTCGCACGCGAGTAATAGGTCTGAGAGCCGCACGAGCCCGTCAGCGTGGGGAGCATTCCATTGCGCGTCACCACGCCGGTCACCGTGTGGCGCGGCGGCACGGGCACGTCGAAGACCACGTTCGACGCGGGCGCCGAGACGGTGAACATCGCGTTCACCACGGTCGACCAGTTCGGCAGGTTCGAGTCGACGAGGTAGCTGCTCGGCTTCGTGACGGTCACCCGGTACGTGCCCGGGTAGAGCGACGCGCTGAAGTCGAAGGCGTCAGTGGTCGCGGCGCAGTTGCCGACCGAGACCGTGGCGTTGAAGCGCGAGTCGGTCGTGTGGGTGAAGGCGATGGTCGCGCGCGAGTAGTACGTCTGAGAGCCGCAGGAGCCGGTGAGCGTGGGAATCGCTCCGTTGCGGGTCACGACGCCGGTCACCGTGTGTCTCGGCGGCACGGGCACGTCGAAGATGACGTTCGACGCAGGGCCGGTGACGTTGAACATCGTCGTCACCTCGGTGGACCAGTTCGGCAGGTTCGAGTCGACGAGGTAGCTGCTCGGCTTCGAGATCGTCACCTTGTACACGCCCGGGTAGAGCGACGCGGTGAAGTCGAACGCGTCAGTGGTCGCGGTGCAGTTGCCGACCGAGACGGTGGCGTTGAAGCGCGAGTCGGTCGTGTGCGTGAACGCGATGGTCGCGCGCGAGTAGTAGGTCTGCGAACCGCATGAGCCGGTCAGCGTTGGCGTGGCGCCATTGCGTCGCACGACGCCGGTCACCGTGTGCCGCGGAGGCACTGGAACATCCAACACGACGTTCGTGAGCGCGCCGCCCGAGCAGGCGCCCGTCGCATCGCAGGTGAAGCCTGAAGGACAGCCGCCAGCGCACGCGGCTCCGCACACGTTCGCTGCGCCCGCACCACCGCAGGTCTGCGGCGCCTGGCACGAACCACAGTTCAACATCAGCCCGCAGCCGTCGGGAATCTGCCCGCAGTTCTTGCCCTGGGCAGCGCACGTCGTCGGCGTGCAGGTGCTGCCGCAGACGTTCTGGGTTCCGCCACCGCCGCAGGTCTGCGTCCCCATGCAGTTTCCGCACGGAATCATTCGCCCACAGCCGTCGGGAATCTGGCCGCAATTCTTGCCCTGTGCAGCACAGGTCGTCGGTGTACAGCCATTGCCGCAGACATTCGCCATGCCGCCACCGCCGCAGGTCTGCGTGCCCTGACAGGTGCCGCACTCGAGAACGTTCGAGCAACCGTCTGGAATCTGCCCGCAATTCTTGCCTTGCGCAGTGCAGGTCGTCGGAGTGCAGGCTCCGACGCCGCAGCGGTTCGCGATGCCCGAGCCGCCGCACGTCTCGCCGGAGATCTCACAGCGCCCGCAGTCGAGCATGCCGCCACAGCCGTCGGAGATTTGCCCGCAGTTCTTCTGCTCACCGACACAGGTGCGGGGAAGACAGGTCGAGCCACCGCCGGTCGAGCTCGCGCCGCCCGCCATGGCGAAGCCGCCGCCAACGCCGCTCGAGCCGCCGCCAGTGCCGGTGAAGCCCGGGTTGAGACAGACGCCGTTCTGGCAGACGTCTCCGAGCACACAGGCGTTGCAGCTGAGGCCGCCTCGGCCACAGGCGCGATCGTTCGTCGCTTGAATGCACTCGGCGCCGGCACAGCAGCCGGAACAGGTGGCCGGCCCGCAGTCGTTGGCGACGGGACCACACGCGGAGAAACCGAGAAGCGCGAACAGGGCGGCGATTCGAAACAACTTCGACATGATGGTGACCCTCTGAAAACGACGAAGGCCGCCCGAAGGCGGCCTCGAAGAATCGACTATCGACGGGAGCGCGTCACTCCGACTTCCGCGCGGTGACCTTCACGGTCCACGAAGCGTTCAGCTCGCGGCCGTCGACCAGGAAGACCTTGAGGCTGATGGTGTGCGAACCGGCGCGGGGCAGCTGCCAGCGGGCCGTGTTGCCGTTGCCCATCAGCGTGCCGCCCGAGACCGTCCACTCCGGAGCGCGCACCGTCTCGGCGTCGTAGAGCGCCTCGAAGTTCTCGGTCGCGAACTCGACGAACTCGCCCGTGGTGCGCTCGCGGAGCAGACCGTGAATCGCCGTCACGTCGTCGACCGACGAGGGCTGCATGAGGGCATCACTGCCGCCACAGGCGATGGTCGAGAGCGAGAGGACGGCGACGAGAGCGAGGATTCGAGCGTTCATGGCTGCTGGTGGAACCCTCGCGTGACAGGGCGTGTGCAAGACAAGTTGTCCAACCAACAGGCAAACGGAAGTCACTGGAACCACAGGTCGGTCGTAGTTCTTTGTAAATTGACTTTCACCACGACTGGCCAGCTACGTTCCGGTCCGTGTCGGAAGAACGAGCACCGTGGGTGGCTCCAGTTGCCCTCGCAAGCGCGGGCCTCGGCACCGTGCTCGCGGGTGCGTGGTTCTGGGCGCATCCCTCGGCCGTGCTCATCGGCACGGTGCCCGGCGAGTTCATGGTGCCCTGGTACTACCAGGCGAGCGCGTTTCCTCCGTTCTGCGTGCTGCTCACGACGGCCATTGCCGACTTGTTGGGCCGAAGGCGCGCGGCAGGTGTCTCCGCGCTGGTGCTGTGCGTGGCGTGTTCGCTCGTCGCGCTCGTTCGGCTCGCTGGGCTCATTCCTTTGAGCGGGCACGGGCTCTTTCTCTCGGCCGTACTGGTGTTCGAGCTCAGGCGAGGACCCGCGAGTGCGCGCGGAGCGGTCGTACTGGCCACACTCGGACTGTGTGTGACGGCGTTCTTCAAGCTCTTCGTCTGGCACGACGCGCTCAACTTCGGCGGCAGCCTGATGCTCGGCAGCGTGATCGGGTGGGTGGCCTCAATTCGCAGCGCGCCACGGGTTCACGACGGGAGCACCTGACTTTGAGAAGTCGCTCTCGTTGCGTGTGACGATCGACAGCTGGTGAACGAGCGCGCACGCGGTCAGCAGACTGTCGATGACGGGCAGCGGCCGCCCTGCCCGCTCCGACTCGCCACACAGCGCGCCCCAGCGACGCCAGACGCGCACATCGACTGGCACGATCCGGCTCTCGAAGCGCTCGATGATCTCCTGATCGATGAAGGCTCTGAGCTTCGTGCGCCGCGAGGAGTCCGAGAGCCTGTTCAGCCCCTTCTCGAGTTCTCCGAGTGAGAGTTCGCACACGAACATGGACGACTCGTCTTCCGTGGCGAGCCACTCGACCAGGCCGGGATCGGCGCGGCGTTTCGTGAACTCCGAGAGCACGCACGTATCGAGCAGGAAGCCGCTCACAGGTCGACCTTCCGGCCTGTGTCACGCGAGCGCTCGAGGTCGAGCTCGAGCCCTGCGACCGGGCTCTTCTTCAGCAGCTCGGCGAGCGGCTTGCGCTTCTTGCGTTGAAGGAGCGCGACGTAGTCCGCCTCGGACATCACGACGAGGGCCGGCTTGCCCCGCACCGTGACGCGTTGTGGACCGTCTTCTTCCGCCTTGCGAGCCAGCTCGCTGAAGCGGGCCTTTGCGTCCTGCAGCGCCCAGGTCATGTGGTCTCCTTCCCAACTGGTCAGACAGACTAGTTTTCGGGACCTCACGACGGCAATGGCGCCTCCCTGCCCCCGCGGGTAGACACCGACCGCCCATGACGACCCTCGCTGACCTGCTGCCGAAGAAGGGCGAGCCGAAGCTCACGACCGACGCAGTGCTCGATCGCTTCGTCACCTGGGTCACCACGACCGGCCTCTCGCTCTACGGCCACCAGGAAGAGGCGATTCTCGAGCTGCTCGGCGGGAAACACGTGGTGCTCGCGACGCCCACGGGCTCGGGCAAGTCGCTGGTCGCGCTGGCCTTCCACTTCCTCGCGATGGCCGAGGGCAAAACGAGCATCTACACCTGCCCCATCAAGGCGCTGGTGAACGAGAAGTTCTTCGCGCTGTGTGACGCGTTCGGTGCCGAGAACGTGGGCATGATGACGGGCGACGCGGCGATCAACCGCGACGCTCCGATTCTGTGCTGCACGGCCGAGATCCTCTCGAACCTCGCGCTTCGGCAGCAGCGCATCGTGGCCGAGGCCGTGGTGATGGACGAGTTCCACTACTACGGCGACAAGGAGCGCGGCGTCGCGTGGCAGGTGCCGCTCATCTCGATGCCCGAGACGCAGTTCCTGCTCATGAGCGCGACGCTCGGAGACATGACCGCGATCTCGCAGTCGCTGAACGAGATCACGAAGCGTGAGATCGCCGAGGTGCGCAGTGCGCAGCGCCCGGTGCCGCTCGAGTTCACGTACTCCGAGAAGCCGCTGCACGAGATGATTCAGGAGCTGCTGCGCGCGAACCGCTCACCCGTCTACCTGGTGAACTTCACGCAGCGCTCGGCTTCGGAGCAGGCGCAGAACCTGATGTCGATCGACGTCTGCACGAAGGACGAGAAAGAGAAGCTCAAGGCCGCCCTCGTCGGTGCGCGCTTCGACACGCCCTTCGGCAAGGAGCTCAAGCGGCTGCTGTTGCACGGCATCGGGCTGCATCACGCGGGGCTCCTTCCCCGCTACCGGCGGCTCGTCGAGCGGCTCGCGCAGCAGGGCATGCTCAAGGTCATCAGCGGCACCGACACACTCGGCGTCGGCGTGAACGTGCCGATTCGCACGGTGCTCTTCACGCAGCTCTGCAAGTTCGATGGCGAGAAGACCGCGGTGCTCTCGGTGCGCGACTTCCAGCAGATCGCAGGCCGCGCGGGCCGCAAGGGCTTCGACGACGTCGGCTACGTCGTCGCGCAGGCGCCGGCGCACATCATCGAGAACATCAAGCTTCAGCAGAAGAAGGCCGAGGGGAAGAAGAACGTCACCCTGCAGAAGCCTCCGACGAAGGGCTACGCACACTGGGACGCGACCACCTTCGAGCGGCTCCGTACGTCGTTGCCCGAGAAACTCGAGTCGCGCTTCACCATCACGCATGGGCTCATCGTCAACCTGCTGCAGGCGTACGAGGGCGCGTCCATCTCGGGGTATCGGCGGCTGGTCGAGCTCGTCGGCCTCTCGCACACGGGCGCGGGCACTCGCGCACGATTGCTGAAGCATGCCCGCATGTTGCTCCGCGCGCTGCTCGGCGCCGGACTGGTCGTGCATGAGAAGAAGACCGCGACCTCCCCGGCCCTGCTGCGCGTCGCGCAGGGCCTGCAGCACAACTTCTCGTTGAACCACACGCTCTCGCTGTACCTCGTCGAGACGCTCGCGGCGCTCGAGCCCGAGAAGGAGACGTGGCCGCTCGACGTGTTGTCGATGGTCGAGTCGATCCTCGAGAACCCCGACGTCGTGCTCTGGGCGCAGGTCGACGCGGCGAAGACCGAGAAGATCCAGCAGCTCAAGGCGCAGGGCATGGAATACGACCAGCGCATGGAGGAGCTCGAGAAGGTCACGCACCCCAAGCCGAACGCCGAGTTCATCTACGGCACGTTCGACGAGTTCGCGAAGAAGCACCCGTGGGTGCAGCACGACAACGTTCGCCCGAAGTCGGTAGCGCGCGATCTGTTCGAGCGGTGCATGACGTTCCCCGAGTACGTGAAGGAGTACGGGCTGCAGCGCAGTGAAGGCGTGCTGCTCCGGTACCTGTCTGACGCGTACAAGACGCTCTTGCAGAACGTGCCCGAGACCGTGCGCACCGAGCCGCTCGAAGACATCGCGGCGTACCTGCTCACCACCATCAAGCACACCGACTCGTCGCTCGTGGAGGAGTGGGAGGCGATGAAGGAGGGCCGCGAGCTGGGCCTCGTGGTGCGCCCGGGCGAGGAGCTGCCCAAGCCGAAGAAGGACCTCGCGAAGGACAAGAAGGCGCTCACCGCGCGCGTGCGGGCGGAGCTGCACCAGATCGTCAAGCTGCTCGCGAAGAAGGACTACGAAGAGCTCGTCGAGCTGCAGCCGGAGTGGACGGAAGACAAGTTCGAGGCGGCGCTCGCTCCGTATTGGGCCGAGCGGCAGACCATCGACACCACCCCGAGAGCGCGGCAGCCGAAGTGGACGACCCTCATCGACGACGGCCCGCGAAGGTGGACGGTGCGGCAGTCGTTGCTCGACCTCGAAGGTGAGCCTGACTGGTTCATCGAGGGCCTGGTCGATTTGACCGACAAAGAAGACGTCGATGGCGCGCTCGTGACGGTGAGGCACATCGGCAGATGATTCGCGCGTTCGTGCTCCATTCGCCGGGGCGGCGGCTCGGGTGGCTGCTGTTTCTGGCGTTGGGGTCGGTCGCGGCGGCGTCGCTCGGGCACGTGCTCAAGCCGGTGGTCCTCGAGGGTGTCACCGACTTGCCGGGGCTGCCGTTCGTGGCGCTCTGCCGGTGGGACGCGGGCTGGTACGGGTCGATCGCGAGCGATGGGTACTTCTTCGTGCCCGGCCAGCAGTCGCCGGTCGCATACTTTCCGCTGTACCCGATGCTGATTCGGGCGGTGACGTGGCTGGGCGTGAACCGCTGGGTCGCGGGCACGGTGCTGACGTTTCTGGCGGGTGTGTCGGCGTTGCTGCTGTTTCAGCGATGGCTGAGCAAGGTGGCTCCGGCGCAGTCGGCGACGGCGTGGCTGTTGCTCGTGAGCTATCCGTACGCCTGTTATCTGTACGGTGTTGTCTATTCTGACGCGCTGTTTCTGTTGTTGGTGGTGGCAGCGTTTTACGCGTTGGAGTCGGACTCACCGATTGGCGCCGCGGTGCTGGGAGCCTTCGCGACGGCGTGTCGGCCCGTGGCTCCGGCGCTGGTGTTGGGGCTGGTGGTGCGAAGCCTGGAGCGTCGGCGCAAGGCGGGGCTGCCGATTCGCATCGTCGACCCGGTGCCCGGTCTCGCGGGGCTGGGAATGCTCGCGTACATGGTGTTCCTGCAGCAGAAGTTCGGCGACCCGCTGGCGTTCGCGCATGTGCAGGGCGCGCCCGGTTGGGAGAACGCTGCTGGTTGGAGCGCCTGGCTGAAAGATGAGTGGTTTCACCAGATGCACGTGGGGCATTGGACAGTGAAGCTGCGGCTCGGCGCGCACGCGTTCGTGACCGTTGGAGCGCTGGCCCTGGTGCCCGCGGTCTTCAAGCGCGTCGGCTGGGGCTACGGCGTGTACTGCCTGGTGGTGCTCGCGCTGCCAGCGCTGTCGTCGAAGGACTTCCAGGGCATGGGCCGCTACGCCATCGCCGCCTTCCCGGTGCTCATTCCGCTCGCGAAGGGCCTCGACGAGTGGAGCGGCGTGCGAGACCTGCTGCTGATCGCCCTGGCGGTCGGTCTCGCCGCAACTGCCTTCGTTCTCGGAACCGGCGCCTACGTCGCGTGACTCCGCCAGGTCAGCCCCTCGCTGCAGCGAGCCCCTCGCTCGAGGACCGCGGCGCAGGTGATCGCATGAAGGGCAGCTCGATGTGTCGATACGAGAAGTGCGACACCGTCACGACCAGCAGGGCCAGCAACGACGCGACACCCGCGTAGGCCCAGCCGCTCTGCAGGTCGAAGCTGCGCAAAGCACCGCGAATCACCCAATAGATGACCGCCAACTGCCACAGGTAGAGCGAATACGAGATGCGCCCCAGGTGCATCGCCGCCTTGCCGAACCACCCTGACGTCAGCACCTTGAACCCGGCCAACAACGGGAAGATGAAGAAGAGCTGCGACGCGATCAGCACGAACGTCAGGTGGCGAACCCGCGCCTCGGCAGCGCCTTCGCGGAAGTAGAACCAGAGCGACGCACCGAGGAAGCCAGCCACCAGCAGAACACCACCAAAGGCCCTGACCTTCGCCGACAGCTTCGCGTGCAGCGCGCCGCCAGGAGCGATGAGGTTGCCGATGGCGCCCAGATAGAAGGCAATCACGAAGCACGCCTCGGTCTCGCGGCCCTCCCACAAGTCTTTCACATTGTAGAACAGCAGAACGATCGCCAGCGTCCCCAACGTCATCACAGGGTACGTGCGCCGAACCGCAAACACCGGCAGCAAGAAATAGAACAACCACTCCCAGCGCAGGCTCCAGATGGTGTTGATGCGCAGGTACATGTCAGGACCGAACACGTCCTGCACGGGCACGAAGCCGAAGCCGAAGTTCCGCATCGCAGAGTGCAGCTGGAACAGCGACGGCAACACGAAGCCAGCGCCAATCCAGTCGACGAGCGTCACGGTGCCCACCACGAACACGCAGAGCGGCACCAGCCGGCGAATGCGCTTCGGGAAGAACGACTCCATCGAGAACCGGCCGCTCAGCAGCTGCCCCCAGAACAGGAACCCGGTGAGCATGAAGAAGATGATGACGCCCAGGTCACCCATGTAGCTCGACGCACGCGAGCCCGGCGCCAGCCCGCCGAAGTACATCGTCACGTGCGCGCAGAAGACGACGAAGGCCGCAATGCCTCGCAGGATCTCGAGGATCTCGATGTGGTTGCCCTTCGAGTCGACCGTCGTCGGGAACCGCTTCTCGAGCCAGCCGGCATACAGCGTGGCCAGCAGCCAGAGAGGAACCGCCGAGGCGAGGAAGATCCACTCCCACTTCATGACAGCTTCCGCGTCGCGTCCCTCACCATCCACTCGAGCGCTTCACGAACGGAATAGCGAAGCTGGTACTTCACCAGGTCGAGCACCTTGCGGTTGTCACCGACCATGCGCCACACCTCGTTCTTGCGAACGAACTTGGGGCTCACCGTCAACTTCGGGTGGTGCCCCGTCATCTCGGCCAGCCACTCGGCGACCTGCGCGACGCTGGTGCCCACGCCGCTGCAGATGTTGACCACGTCGAGCGCCGACGGGACGATCTGCGTCAGCTTCGCCAGCACCGCCACGAAGTCACGCACGTCGATGTAGTCACGCTCGGGCTGCAGGTTGCCGAGCAGAATCTCCTCGGCGTTCATCATGAAGTGCTTCACCAGCTTCGGCACCAGGAAGGTGTCGCTCTGGCCCGGCCCCACCACGTTGAACGGGCGAATGATGCGAATCGGGTACAAATCTGAGTACTGCTTGGCCAGAAACTCCATCGCCAGCTTGCTCAACGCATAGTGATTGGCAGGCTTTGGCTCGAGGTGCTCGTCGAGCAGCGGCGGGCTCTGGTTGCCATAGACCCCAGCCGTCGACGCGAGAATGACGTGGGGCTTGAGGCCCGACACCTCTCCGATGGCCTTGAGCACGTACTCGGTGCCGATGACGTTCGTCTTGTACAGCTCTGCCTGGTCTTCGTGCGTGACGAGCGCGACGGCGGCGAGGTGCATCACGCAGTCAGGCCGCACCGCCTCCATCACCTTCACCCACGCGCCGGCGTCGTGCAGCGACGCGACGTGCACCGGAACGTCGTGCGGCGGCCGCGTCTCGTGCTCGTGTCGAATCGTGCACGCCACCTCGTGGCCCTGCGAGCGCAGCTCCCCGAGCAGGTGCATGCCGATGAAGCTGTTGCCACCGGTGACCAGAATCTTCACGCCTTCACCCCCGCCAGAATCTGGTCGGCCGTGTCGGTCCAGCTGACGCGCTTGAACGCCTCTTGCTGGCGCTTCGTCATCGCGGCGAGGTGCGCGGGGTCGAACAGGTACTTCGACAACGCGTCGACCCACGCCTGCACCGAGACCGTCGGCACCGCCTCGACCGCTTCACCCGCCGCTTCACGCAGCGACGACGCGTCGGAGATCAGCACCGGCTTGCCGTACGAGTGGCTCTCGACGATCGGCAGCCCCCAGCCCTCGTAGAGCGACGGGTACACGGTGAAGAGACACTCGCGGTACAGCGCGTCGAGCTCGGGCTCGTTCGGCGTGAAGTGCTTCAGGTGGCCCTTCACCACGGGGTCGCGGTGCAGCCAGCCGAGGAACTCCGATCGTTTCCACCCGCCATGCCCGGCGAACACCAGCTGCGGAATCGTCGGGCCCTTCTCGCGCAGCAGCTGGCGGTACGCCCGGTACACGGTCTCGTGGTTCTTCCGCGCCTCGACCGTCGAGACGAAGAGGAAGAACGGGCGCGTCACGCCGCGGTGGGCGAGCAGCTTCTTGCGCTCGTCGCTGGTCGTCGTCGCGGGCGGCGGCGTCTCGGAGCCCCACCGCACCTGCTTCGACGGCGTGACGGGAATCTGCCAACGCTTCTGCGTGGTGACGCCGTCGAGCTTCGTCTGCTCCGAGATGTACCAGACGCAATCGACGATCTTCGAGACGTTGTGGAAGAACTCCCGGTACAGGTCGCAGTTTCGCTCGACGTGAAAGTGCGGCACCACGATCGGCGTCAGATCGTGCACGACCTGGTGAATCGTGATCGGCGTCTTCTTCCGCACGCGCTCGAGGAACGGCAGGAAGTCGGCCGCCCAGTCGATGCCTACGGTGAAGACGGCGTCACCCGACGCGAACGGGTGAACGAGTGGCGGCTCCACGACGGGCTGAGGCGGAGGAGCGCTGGGCGCAGGCTCGAGCGCGCGCGCGAGGCGCTGCATCAGCTCGAACGTCGCGTGCGAGTGGGGCCCGAGCGTCTCGAGAATCGGCTCGAGCAACGGCGGCGGCAGCACGCTCAACGCGAACAGCAGCGACTTGCGGCCGCGGTCGAGCGAGTTCACCCCGTGCATGTACGCGAACGAGGTGAGGCGCTCGAAGTGCTCGTCGCGCGACTCCTCGGTCTCGACCTTCTTCTGCTGCAGCGACTTCAGGTACTGATCGCTGATCGGCCGGGTGAGATCGAACAGCCATGGAAACTCGGTGGCGGTGAGCTCGCGAGCCTTGCCTTCACCGAAGCGAAAGAGCTTCACGTGCTTCGAGCGCTTCTGCAGCGCGCGGCAGACCTCGAGCTCGGTGCGAACGGTGCCGCTCATGCCCGACGAGTTGAGCGAGGTGGAGAGATCGAACCAGAGCGTCACGACACGCCCTCCAGCGCACGCAGCATGGTCTGAGCGCAGTCGTTCCAGGTGTTCAGCTTCCACGTGGCCTTGATGTGCGCCTCTCGCTTCGCCAGCTCGTCGGGGTGGGCGAGGTAGTGCTCGATGCGATCGGCCCACCGCGTCGGCTCGTGCGGCGGCAGGTACTCGACGCGGTCTTCGCCGATCTCCCTCAGCGGAGGCACGTCGGAGACCAGCGCGAACTTTCCGAACGACAGGCTCTCGGGGAGCGTCAGGCTCCAGCCCTCGTACAGCGACGGCAGCACCGTGAAGGCCGCGTTGCGATACGCGACCTGCAGCTGGTGGTCGGTCGGCACGATGTGGAGGATGTGATCGCGCGTCTTGGGATCTCGCGCGACCGAGTCCATCAGGTCGCGGGTGCGCGCGTCGGGAATGCCCGCGAACACCATCAGCGGTGTCTTCACGCCGTGGCGATCGAACAACACGCGCATGGCCTCGTAGAGCACCGCGTGGTTCTTTCGCGCCTCGACGGTGCCGACGCACAGCACGTAGGGCTTCGCGATCTTCAGCATGCGCAACAGCGTGCCGTCGTCGGGGTAGTAGTCGCGCACCGGGTCGTACTGCAGCTCTTCGGCGAGCTTGGCGTCACCGAAGCGCAGCGGCACGGCCTTCGGCGTCGGCAGCTTCAGCTTGCGCTGGTACGTCTCGACGTCTTTGGCCGTGTTGGCGCCGCCGGTGAAGACGACGTCGGCGTTCTTCGACACCCACGAGAAGTAGTTGGTGAAGCGCACCGAGCCCGCCTCGGGGTACAGGTGGGCGAGGTCTTCGTGAATGGGGATCACGTCGTACACGAGCTGCGCGATGCGGAGCCCGGGCGTGGCGGCCTTGATGGCCGTGAGGTGCTTCTCGCGGCCCGTGTCCATCCACCCTGCGCAGACGATGGTCGAGTTCGCAGTGAACGGTGAGTGCGCGGGCGGCGTGCCGGCAGGCAACACCCACTCCTCGGGGCGCACGGGGTCGCTCTGGTTCGCGGCCTTCGCGCCCTTCGGCTCCTTCTTGCCTCGCAGCGGCTCGTAGAGACGCAACATGCCCTTGAGCAGCAGCTCGCTCGCGGGAATCGCGGTGGCCCCGAAGAGCAGGCTCAAGCGCAGCTGGCCCATGCGGTTCTGCGCGACGGGCGGGAGCTGCTGCAGCATCTCCGGGTAGCGCGGGTACTCGGGCGCTTTCTGCGTGTTGCGCCTGGGCTGGCGATAGTCGGCGGCGGCGCGGAAGTAGTCGCGCACCTTCAGGTACGCGTCGGCCACGCTGCGGCTCTCGAAGAGCCACTTGATGCGCTCGTGCTGCATCTCGACGAACGCTTCGCCGTTGAAGGCGCAGAAGCGCGTCTTCGGTTGCAGCGCGTGCATGGCACGGGCGAGCTCGAGCTCAGCCCGCACGATGCCGATGACCCCTCCGTCCCACCGCACGCTCGTCGACAGGTCTACCCACAGCTCGCGAGGCTTTGACATGGCGTTGGGCTCGTCGAGCTCAGTACCGGAACTCGGGCTGCGCGCGATCGATGCGCGCGAGATCGGCGTCGACCATCATCTCGACCAGGTTCTTGAACTTCACCTTGGGCGACCAGCCGAGCACGCGGTTCGCCTTCGCGTAGTCACCCATGAGGATGTCGACCTCGGCGGGGCGCACGAACGCGGGGTCGGTGACGACGTGTTCACGCCAGTCGAGGCCGACGTGCGAGAACGCCGTCTCGACGAACTCACGAACGGTGTGCGTCTCGTGCGTGGCGATGACGTAGTCGTCGGGCTTGTCCTGCTGGAGCATCATCCACATCGCTTCGACGTAGTCGCCGGCAAAACCCCAGTCGCGCTTGGCGTCCATGTTGCCGAGGCCCAGCTTCTTCCACTTGCCGCGTTTGATCATCGCGGCACCGTGCGCGACCTTGCGCGTGACGAACTCGAGGCCGCGGCGCGGAGACTCGTGGTTGAAGAGAATGCCGCTGACCGCGAACAGGCCGAACGACTCGCGGTAGTTCACGGTGATGAAGTGGCCGTACGCCTTGGCCACGCCGTACGGCGAGCGCGGGTAGAACGGGGTGTTCTCGCTCTGCGGGGTCTCGAGCACGCGCCCGAACATCTCTGACGACGAGGCCTGGTAGAATTTGATCTTCGGGTTCGTGTGCCGAACGGCCTCGAGCATCTTCGTCACACCGAGGCCGGTGAACTCACCGGTGAGCACGGGCTGCGACCAGCTGGTCGGCACGAAGGACTGCGCGGCGAGGTTGTAGATCTCGTCGGGCTGCACGGTCTCGATCAGGCCGGCGAGCGAGAACTGATCGAGCAGGTCGCCCTGGTGCAGCGTGATCTGCTCGCGAAGGTGACCGATGCGCTCGAACTTCTCTTCCGACGAGCGGCGCACCATGCCGTGCACCTGGTAGCCTTTGCTCAGCAGCAACTCTGCGAGATAGCTGCCATCTTGACCGGTGATACCCGTGATGAGTGCCTTCTTCATGCGGGCGCCTCTAGCGGTCTTTCCCCGTGGTTTCTAGCCCCTTCTCCCGGCGTTCTTGATAGGCGCGCGCGGGTGCGTTCACCGGTCGTGGTCTTGTTCACGACGTACCCGATTACCCAGCCGAGATCGGGTGGTCAGAGTCGCGCCGCGGCGCTGGTCGAGGCCTACGTCGCGGGCGGGTTCGAGGTGGTGCCGATCGCGGTCTTCGAGACCGGTGCGTTTCGACGGCAGGAGGTCGGCCCGAACGACCTGCAGTTTCCCCTCGATGACGCGCGTTCATTCGCCGACGGCGTGAAGCTGCCGCAGAGCAACGACGTGCAGGCCGGGCGGTTTCTCGCGGCTGACGACACCCTGTTCAAGAAGCTGGTGAAGCGGCTGCCGAAGCGTGTCGACGCGTTTCACCTCGAGCAGCCCTGGCTGTTGCCCGCGGTCGAACGATTGCGTGCCCTGCCCGCCTTCACGTCGTCACGCATCGTCTATGGCTCGCAGAACATCGAGGCACCGCTGCGGGCGGCGATCTGCCAGCAGCTCGGGGTCGACGGCGCGAAGACCATCGAGGCGGTGAAGTCGCTCGAGACGGCGGCGTGCAGGGTCGCGGAGCTGACGCTCGCGGTCTCGGAGTCGGATGAGCAGGCGCTCGTGGCCATGGGCGGCCGCCGGGTGATCCGCGCCGCCAATGGCATCCACGCGTCGTCGGCGGTGCCGTCGCTCGTCACGGCGTGGAAGGAACGACTCCGGCACCGCCGGGTGGCCCTCTTCGTCGGCAGCGCTCACCCGCCCAACGCGGCTGGCTTCATCGAGGCGTTCGGCGAGGCGCTCGGGTTTCTGCCGCCCGACTGCTGCATCGTCGTCGCGGGCCGGGTCGGCGTACGCCTGCAGGAGCACTACGAAACAACCCGTTACAAGTCGCTCAACCTGTCACGCCTCTTCATCACGGGCGAGCTGGCGCAGGAGGACTTGTCTGCATTGAAGGCGTTGGCCGAGGTGTATCTGCTGCCAATCTTCGAGGGCGGTGGCTCGAACATCAAGACGTCGGAGGCCATTCTGTCGGGTCGCCCAATCATTGCCACGTCGGTGAGCCTGCGAGGCTTTGAACGTCATACACGACTGCCCGAGCTGACCATCGCCGACACGAGAGCCGCGTTCATCGAGGCCTTGCGCGCGGCGTTCCTGGGCGCTCCGCGACCGACCGCGCCGATCGACGCCGACCGCACGGCGCTGCTGTGGAAGAACACCCTCGCGAACGTCGCGCCCGCGCTGCGGCAGGTGTTGGGAGCCTGAGATGCCGACCATCTGGTTCGACGTGACGACGATTCTCGCGTGGCAGCGGCCTCCGACGGGTGTGGTGCGGGTCGAGGCCGAGGTGTTCAAGCGCCTCGCCGCCTCGGGCCGCAGCGACGTGAAGTTCTGCCGGTACGACAAGGCTGCGCGTGGCTACTTCGAGAGCCCGCCGAGTGACGCGCTCGCGACGCTGGAGCGGAACAGCACGGGCAAGAAGGTGGCCGCCGCACCTTCGACCGTGAAACGGCTGGCCGACGGTGCGAACGACCTGCTCAAGCGCACGCCGCTGCCCGTGTATCGACGAATCGATGCGCTCCAGAAGCGGTCGGAGCCGGTGCTGCGTGAGGCGCTGCATCGACTGCGTGAGACGAACAAGTCGATGAAGGCGATGCGCCAGCGCAAGGCGCCGACCGCCGCCCCCCTCTTCGCGCGCGGCGACGTGCTGGTCTCGGCCGGCCTCGACTGGGACTTCAAGGACCTCGACGTGCTCTACGAGCTCAAACGGAGCATCGGCTTCAAGGTCGTCTTGTTTTGTTATGATTTGATTCCGGTGCTGCTGCCGCACGCGTGCAGAACTGAGGTCGCCGACGTCTTTCCCCGCTACTACGCCGACGTCGCCTGGAGTGCAGACACGGTGCTGTGCATCTCGAAGTCGAGCCAGCGGGACTTCGAGGGCTTCGTTCGGGAGATCGGCGCGCCGCTGCCGAAGACGGGCCTGGTGCACCTCGGCAGCACGCTCGACACGCCGCCGGCCACGAAGGGCGTCGACCACCTCGTGCGCGGGCCGTTCATTCTGTTCGTCTCGACCCTGGAGCGCCGGAAGAACCACGAGGTGTTGTACCGCGCGCTCGTGCGGCTCTCGCAACAGGGCAAGCCGGTGCCCACGCTCGTCTTCGTCGGCATGCAGGGCTGGGGGGTCGACGACCTGATGAACGATCTGAAGCGCGACCCACGGGTGCGCTCGAAGATCGTGCTGCTGCATCACGTGAAGGACGACGACCTGGCCGCGCTGTATCGGCACGCGAGCTTCACCGTGTTCCCCTCGCTGTACGAGGGCTGGGGCCTGCCCGTCGCCGAGAGCATGGCCCACGGCCGGTTCTGTCTGTCGTCGAACACGTCGTCATTGCCCGAGGTGGGCGGCGAGCTCGTCGAGTACCTCGACCCGTGGGACGTGAACGCGTGGGCCGAGCGCATGGCGTACTTCGTGGCGAACCCCGGCGAGGTCGCGAAGCGGGAGCGTGCCATCGTCGAGCGGTTCAAGCCGACGCCGTGGGATGAGACCGCGACGACCGTCTTGAACGCCGCCCTGGCGCTTCAGGGGTGAATACGAACGGCCTCGAGGTGGAAGTACGTACGCCTCGGCACACGAAACCGCACGAAGCGCGCGGTCGTCCCGGGCACCTTCGCCCGCCACGTGCTGAACATCGAGTCCTGGCGCGCGATCTCCTTCCACGTCTCGCGATCGTCGCCGACCTCGATGATCAACGGCACCTCGCGCTCGGGCATGTGATCGCTGCGGTTCACCACGGTCACCGACGAGAACTTCGTGGGCGTGCCGAGATCGATCTCGAACCACGGGTTGTCGTCTTCGTTCGTGTGAAACAGAATTCGCGTCACGTGCGGGCCGCAGCGGCCGATCGACGGGTCGCAGTCGATCCACTTCGAGCTGGTGCGCCAGGGCTTGCCCGCCGCGAGATCGACCGGCTCGAGCACGCGCTGTGCGAAGAGAAACACGCTCAACGCCACCGTCACGCCCACGAACGCGCGGCTCATGCGACGAATCTGGCGCGCAGCCACGGTGCGTTCGTCGTCTGGCGCGGGGCTGGGCTCGAGCGGAATCGGCCCGGTGGTGAGCATCGACTCGGGCGGCACGCCCTCGAGTGACGCAGCGACCACGGGAGCAGGCGGCTGGGGTGCCACTTCAGCGACGGGGCCGCCGTTCCGCTCGACCGCCACTGGCGTTTCAGGGGCTGCTTCGACCGATGGCGCGACCGCAGCAGGCGACTCGGCAGCGGCGCTCCCGGTCGACTCGCCCACGCCCTGCGGGCTCGAACCACTGTCCCCTGTCGTCATGGGCGGCCTCATAGATCACGCGGTACGGCTCGACCAGCGTGCCCGCTGTGCTATCGACCGCCGCCGTGCTCGCCCCTGCCCTTCGCGCGTCCCTCGCCCTCGGCGTCGTCTCGGCGGCGCTGATTCACGTCTTCGCATCGGCGCTCATGCCGGTCGGCCCGTCGTTCGTGGTGAACAACGCGCTCACGGCCGACAAGCGAATGATGCTGGCGCTCGCGATGATCGCGGCCTTCGGCGTGACGGCGGCGGTCTCGACGGGGTTGTGGTTCTTCGAGAAGACCCGCTCGACGAAGGGGCTGACGTGGCTCGCCCGCCTGCTCTGCCCGATCGTACTCGCGCCGCTCATCGTCGCCCTCGCGCAGCGCGACTTCGGTGAAGAGATCTCCGAGGCGATGGTGTTCGCGGTCTTCATCGTCGCGTTCGAGCAGTTCATGCGCGTCAGCCTCGAGGCCTGGGCCGAGCGCCACACGGTGCGCCCGCCGCTGAGCGAAGAGACGCTGCCCACCGCGCTGCTCGGCCTCGTCAAACGAATCGGTCATGCCTTCGCCAGCCGCCCGAAGCTCGTGCTCGGCACCGTCATCTTCGGCGTCGTCGCGCAGGCGGCGTACATGTCTGTCTTCGCCATCTGGTCGCACCAGCGCTTCACGACCTACGGCTACGACCTCGGGCAGTACGACTCGATCTTCACCAACACGCTGCACGGCCACTGGCTCGCGATTCCGGCGCTGGGCTGGGAAGACAACTGGTCGGAGCTCGTCAACAACCACGCCGACCTCGGCGTCTTCTACATGCTGCCGTTCTACGCCATCTACCCGCGCGCCGAGACGCTGCTGGTGATGCAGGCGGTGGTGGTGGCGAGCGCCGCGGTGCCCGTCTACCTCTTCGCGAAGAACCGGCTGCCGACGGGCTGGGCGTTTCTGCTCGCGGTGGGCTGGCTCGGCTACCCGCCGCTCCACGGCGCGCAGCTCTACGACGTGCACATGCAGCCGTTCGGCATGGCCTTCACCGTCTGGGCGATCTCGATGGTCGATCGCCAGAAGTGGGTCGGCTACTGGGTGTTCTTCACCATGGCGATTCTCTGCCGGGAGGACGTCTCGATCGGCCTCGCGATGCTGGGGCTCTTCATGGTGCTCTCGGGCGCTCGGGTGCGCACCGGCATCGCGTCGATGATCGTCGCGGCCATCTTCTTCCTCACGCTCCGCTTCGTGCTCATGAAGAACACCGGCTTCAGTGACGTGTTCAAAGAGCTCTTCCCCGCGGGTGAGCGTGGCTTCGGCGCGATCATCAAGACGCTGCTCACCAACCCGGGCTTCGTCGCGAAGTCGCTGATGACGTGGGAGAAGTTCCGCTACGTGGCGCAGCTGTTCGCGCCGCTCGCGTTCATTCCGGTGCGCAAGCCGTCGTTGTGGCTCGTCTTCGTGCCCGCGTTCATTCTCACGCTGCTCAGCACGGCCTACCTGCCGACGATTCAGATCAGCTTCCAGTACATCTCGAACTGGAGCGGCTACGCGTTCCTCGCCATCGCCCTCGTGCTCGCCGCGTACCAGAACGGTGGAGAGCTCGTGAAGATGCGCGCTGCCGGCGCCGCGCTCACCGTCGGCCTCACGCTCGGCAACCTGCAGTACGGCGCGTGGCAGCCGAACCCCGTGGTGCACGGCGGCTTCGTCGACGTGCCGTTCCTCGCGCCCAGCCCGGCCGATCGTCAACGCGAGAAAGACCTGCAGGAGCTGATGGCCCTGGTGCCCGTCGACGCGAGCCTCGCCGCGAGCGATCGCGTGCAGCCGCACGTCACCTGGCACGTGCGCACCTACTCCCTCAAAGACGCGCTCTACGACTGCGACTACCTGCTCTGGAGCGACCTCGGCGGCGACCCTGGAAACGATCGCGGCCAGCGCGCCGTCGCATCGGGTGACTACGTCGTCTACGCGACCCGGGGCGGCTCGATCCTCGCGCGCAAGAAGTCGATCGTCTCGCCGCCGCCTCCCGCTCCGGCTCCATGAACGAGACGCCACGGTGGGTGTGGCGTGCAGGGCTGGTCGCGACCGCGCTCTTCGCCGGTTGGTCGTTCTGGCTCGCGCTCTTCCTGCCCCTCGATTCGTGGGACGCGTACGACTACCTCGTCAACGCGCGCCTCATCGCCGGGCACGATCTCAGCCGCCTCGCGCAGACGTATCGAACCGATCGCCCGCCGGGCATCTCGATGCTGGTCGCTCCCTTGTTGGCGCTCGGGTACCGGCCGGGCCAGCGTGGGCTTGCGGGTCTCGTGCACCTCGTGCCGTGGAGTCTCGGCCTCTGCGCCCTCGCGCTCTTGTGGCTGATGGTGAAGCGTCACTCGGGCGTCGCGCTCGCGTTCCTCGCGGCGGCGTTCGTCGCGCTCAATCCCCTCGTGCTGCACGCCCTGCCCTTCATCATGGCCGACATCGCGTCGATGGCCTTCGGGCTCTTGACGTTGTGGCTCGCCGAGCAGGTGCTCACTTCGAAAGACTGGCGGCTGGTCGTCGCGCTCGCGCTCACCGTCGGCATGGCGATGCTCTGCAAGTACCCGATGGCGTTGCTCGGGCTCGCCGTTCCGCTGGCGAACCTGCTCTGGGCGTTCGTGGGCCGTGACCGCCCGTCAACGGTGAAAGAGAAGCTGCTCACCTCGGTGCATGGCCGGCTCGCGCTGGGGCTCGTGGCGGGGCTCGCGATCTTCTTCGCCGTGCACGCCCTCATCTACTCGCGCATCGTGCCGGGCGACGGAGCGTGGACCGATCGAATGACGGCCGGGCTCAAGACCGCGTGGGCGGGTGGTGGCGGCGCTGGCAACACCGACCCCTGGTGGGAGCTGCCGCACGCGATTCTGTGGACGTTTGGACCACCCATCGTCGCGCTCGCGGTGCTCGGAGCGGGCGTCGTCGCCATCAGAGATCGCGACCGCGCCGGCTTCTTCCACCTCGTCTGGGTGCTGTCGCTGCTCGGCCTCTTCATCTTCGTCATCGGCCACAAGGAGTCGCGGTACGTGATGCCCGCGCTGCCGTCGATCGCGTTCCTCGCGGCGAGAGGCCTGGCGCTCTTCACCTCGAGGCCTGGCGTTCGAGCGGCGCTCGCGTCGGTGGCTGTGTTGGGGCTCGCACCTCCCGCCGTCGCAGAGTTCGGCCACATGAGCGACCCGCTCTACACGCGGCCGTCGATGCTCGCGTGGGCCCGGTACGCGCTCGATCAGTCCACCGCTGACGCGACCGTGGCTGCTGGTGAACGCCCGATCATTCAGCACCCGAACATCGCGCCCTTCGCCCTGTACCCGAAGAACCCGGTCGTCTTCCCGATGGACGAGTACTGGCACTACCACCACATCAACCACGGCGGGCTCGAGTGGTTCTTCGATCGCCGGCTGCTCGCGTTTCAGGTGCAGCAGGGCCCGGCTGGCGTGCAGGTGCAGAGCCCGTGGATTCACGCGACCGTTCCGCCCGAGTGGCTGCAGCAGTTCGGCGACGATGCGGTCTGGCTGGCCGCGCTCCCGAACGGAGGCCTGTTGCTGAGTCCGCCACAGGGCTGGTTCGAGACAGCCAGCGCAGCCCAGCAGCCCGAACCGCCTCCGCCGTTCGTGGCGCTCGACCTGACGCGGGTCACGCTCAAGCAGACCAAGGCCACCGACACGACCGCCGAGTACTCGAACGGCAAGTTCACGCTCACGCTCACCCGCAGCGCCGATGGGTGGCGAATGGCCTCGCCTCCACCCGACAGCCGCTGGTTCGTGGGGGTTGCAGCACAGGCGCCCCGCCGGTGGGTCGAGCCTGCCCCCGACCTTCCCGAGGCGCTCGATGGCCTCTGGAGCACGAGGCAGATCTTCCCGATTCGGCCTTGATCTGACGCTGAACGGTATTGGCGCGCGGCAGCCACTCAAGCGACACGGGTGACCGATGGCGTGGCGGCTCGCGATTCCTCATGATGGCCGGGTGTTCACGAAGCGCAGCGTCGCGTGGCTCGCGTTGGTGATGGCGTGTTCGCCGGTGGTCTCGCAGCGAGATGGCGGTGCTGACGCTGGGCTGAGTGAAGACGCGGGCTCGATGAACGAAGACGCGGGGCTCGTCGACGATGCGGGACGAGCCGACGACGCCGGAGTCGACGCGGGCCCCATCGACGCGGGCGAGCTCTGGCCGACGCCGAGTGCCTACCTGCCGCTCCGAGGGCCCGGTGGCCCTTCGACGAGCTTCGACGGTGGCCTCGGCGTGACGTGTGCGTACCTGCCGGGCGGCCCGAACGACATCGATCACCACAACATCGTGCACGCCTTCGATGGCTACCTCGCGCTGCCGTGGGCCCCGGAGTTCGGCAACGGCGGGCTCTCGTTCTTCGACTTCAGCCAGCCGTGCGCGCCGCGAAAGGTGAGCGAGGTGACGTCGGCCGACATGCGCGAGACGCACGCGATGGCCTTCACCTTCAGCCAGGGCAGGTGGTTCGCAGCGACGAACTCGCGAACGGGCCCTGCGAGCGGCGGCGTGCTGTTGTGGGACGTGACCGATCCGCTCCGCCCGTTCGTCGCTGCGCGCGTCGACGTGCCCGGCTTCACGTACCCCGACGGCTATGCGCGCGTGGTGGAGTCGATGGCGTGGCAGGGCTCGTGGCTCTACCTCGCGAGCGGCGATCTCGGCGTCGACGTGATCGACACGTCCAACCCACTCCAGCCGAGGTACGTCACGCGCCACACCTTCGCGCCGACGCTGCGCACGTTCTCGATCAAAGCGGTGGGCACGCTCCTCTTCGTGCACGCGTCGGAGAGCCCGCGCGCCGAGTTCCTCGACATCTCGGACCCGGCCAACCCGCAACCGATTCCCGGTGGCGCGTTCAGCATCAAGGACGGGCCGATGGGCATCGCGCGTGAGGCGTACGGCGCGAACCTTCAGAACGGCTTCGCGTACTTCGCGCTCAAAGACTCGGGCGGCGGCGTGATCGTCTACGACGTGCGGCAACCGGGAGCGCCCGTCTTCGCCGGCATCTCGGAGCCGGGCTTCGGCAACGGTGGCTACGTCTTCGTGAAGGGCAGCCTCGCGTTCGTCGGCGAGTCGGGCGGCGCGTCGATCTACGACCTGACGAACCTGTCGATGATTCGACGGCTCCGCTCGTTCTCGCTGCGCGGCGATCTCGACACCATCACCCCGTACGGGAACATC
>JAACJQ010000401.1 GCA_016879935.1 Archangiaceae bacterium
ACCGTGATGGCACGTACGTCGAGGCGCTGGCCAACCGCGACGTCGCGCTGGCGGGTACGGGGCCGTGGACGGTGGTGCTCAAGAAGAGCGCGCGCATTCCACTCGTCGGGCGCGTGGCCGATGGGCTGCGCATCGCGTTCTTGCCCGAGCACTTCGCCGTCACGCCGACCGCGACCGTTCCCGATGCCGAACGGCCGATTCCACTCGCAGCGGGGCCCGCCGAGACCTGCGTCGTACGCGCGATGCACGCAAAGGCCGACCCGAAGTCTCCGCGGTGGGAGGCGACCTCGTTCGCGTACACGATTCATCGCGGCACGCCGAAGTCGGGCTGGGCGCCCGCGTGGGCCGAGGGTGGAACGCTCATCGTGCACGGCTTCGTGAAGGACGAAGACGTCGAGTGTGAGGTCGGCTCGGGTGGCGGGCTGGGAATGACGGGGCTGGGCACCGCCTCGGGTGACGGCTCCGTTCAGGCCCAGGAGGCGATGCTGCCGGCGGGCACGAAGCTCTTCGCTTCGGAGCGTGAGGTCGAACCGTTCGCGACGCTCCGCGCGCCCGTGCGTGG
Organism: Archangiaceae bacterium; assembly: GCA_016879935.1. Lineage (GTDB taxonomy): Bacteria > Myxococcota > Myxococcia > Myxococcales > Myxococcaceae > Xiheimicrobium. Next base: position 563 of record JAACJQ010000401.1, read on the forward strand.
GCTCAAGCTCGATGACGGCACCTGGCGCATCGACCACGTGAAGAGCGGCGACGGCGAGGTGCGGTTCGTCAACGTCGTCATCGGGAAGGACACACGGGTGACGCTCGAGGCGAAGAAGACGCACGGCGTCGGCAGCACCCGCTCCGAGAAGCCCGAGTGGCCGCACTTCAAGCGATGAGGACCATTCTCGCTGCACTGCTCGCGCTGGCCTCGTTGCGCTGCGGGACGCCCACCGTCGCCGCGGACCAGGTCTGTCGGCTGCCCGAGTTCGCTGCCGACCAACCGCTCTCGCTTTGGGTCGGCTTCACCAGAACGGGCTGCATCCGCGCGCCGACCTGCAAGGGCTCGGTCGACGGCGCGTCGTGGTGCTCGAGTCGTCTGCGACGGCCTGCTCCTACGGCACGCAACCCGCGTTCGACATGGTGTGGACGGAATGCAGGGTGCCGCGGCTGGCTCCAGGGACCTACCCGGTGGTGCCGTTCGGCCAGTCGCTGGTGGTCGTCGCCGACGGCGGCGGCGTGACCAGCTGTCAGTGACGCTTCAAGCGATGAACACGAAAGGCCGATATGACTTCGGCCCTCGACCGTTCTCGTTCCCGTGACTGCGTCTGTCGACCACTGGAAGCACCGCATCGCCGAACACGACCACGTCGTGGTGCTCGCCCTGTTGTCGAAAGGCGTGCGGCTGTTCGACGCGAGAGACCTCTCGCAAGAAGCATGGACGCGGCTCATCGAGGCTGACCGCGCGGGCCGGCTCGACCGCATCGAACTGCCCGGCCTCGTGATTCGTCAGGCGATGTTCCTGCTCGCTGAACGACGCCGCGTCGGTGGACGACGGGTCGAGGTCGACGTGGAAGAAGCGGTCTCCCTCCCTGCCGCCGAGGCCAGCCAGGCAGACATCGTCGAGGCACGCCAGCAGCTCGGGCTCGTCTCGGCCTCACTCGCGAAGCTGCCCGTGCGTGGTCAGCAGGTGATGAGCAGCATGCTCGACAGCAGCGACGGTCACGCCGAACAGGCCGCGCGCGTCGGGCTCTCGGTGCAGCGTTTCCGTCAGGCGCTCTGTGAGGTTCGCGCGAAGCTGCGCGCCGCGCTGGGGGACGAGCGATGAGCCACCCCTCCATCTTCGAGCTGGCGCGCTTCGTCGAGCGCGGCCACGAGAGCGACGACTTCGAGCAGCACGTGCACGCGTGTGACGTCTGCGCCGCCAGGGTGGGCCAGCTCGCGCAGCGCGTGATGGTGACGCGTGGGCTGTCGACCGAAGCCGTCGTGCCTCGCCCGCCCGTACCTGCGCTGGTGCCGTTGATGGCGCTGCTCGCGTGCGTGGCCATGCTCGTCTCGGCACCCACCCGCGCGGCGCAGCTCACCGTGCCGCCGCCGATGACCGAAACCCCGTCTGACCTGCACGGCACGCCGTGGCCGCCTTCGGACATCGTCGCGCCCTTCGATTCGTCGATGGCCGCTGACGCAGGGCCCGGCGCGCACTCCGACTAACCGGAGCTTTTCCCCAACAACCCCAAGGAACGTCTCGATGGAACTCCCGTCGGTGGTGAGGTCTGCCCTCACGAAGTGGTCGGTGTTTCGAATCGCGCTGCTGCTCGGCGCGGTGCTGGTGCTGCCACGGCTCGGAGCCGTCGGCCTGTGGGACCCGTGGGAGACCCACTACGCCGAGGTCGGCCGCCAGATGCTCGCGCGTGGCGACCTCGTTCATCCCTATTGGCAGAACGCCTGGTTCTTCTCGAAGCCGCCGCTGGTGGCGTGGCTCTCGGCGCTCGGGCTCTTCGTCAGCGGCGCACAGCCGTGGGGCAGTCAGGGCTCGGGAGCGCTGCCATCCGGCGTCGAGTGGTTCGTGCGGTTGCCCTTCGCGCTCCTCTTTCTCTTCGCGGGTGCGACTCTGGCCGAGACCGTGGCGAGACGCGCAACGCGCCGCGCAGGTCTGCTGGTGGCGCTGGTGTGGTGGACGATGCCGCTCGTCGACTTCCTCGCGCGACAGGTGATGACCGATGGGCCGTTCGTCAGCTGCGTGGTGCTCTCGCTCTGCTTCGCGTCGAACGCCGAAGTCTCGAAGCGCGCGCGTGACTGGGCGTTGGCGTTCGGCTTCATCGGGCTCGCGGTGCTGGCGAAGGGCCTCATCGGATTTGTCCCGGCCGTCATCGTGCTGATCAGCTGGGCCGTGCTCGAGGGGCACGGCGTGTTCGCGCGAATCCGTGAAGTGCCCGCGTGGACGTCGTTGCTCTCCGTCGCGATTCCCGCGCCGTGGTTCATCGCGATGGCGCGCTTTGGGGGCGTCGACGACGAGGGCCGCACCTTCGTCGACCGCTTCTTCCGCTACGACCACCTCGACCGCTTCACGACGGGCGTGCACACGACGACGCCAGGAGGCTCCTTCACCTACTTCATCGAACAGGGCGCCTTCGCCATCTTCCCGTGGGTGTTGGTGGTGCCGCTCGCGCTGCACGTCTTCTTCACGCACGAACGCACTGGCGCGAGGTGGAGGCTGGCGCTCACCTGGGCCGTCGCCCTCGGCCTCACCTTCACGCTCTTCACCGTGAGCGCCACCCGCTTTCACCACTACGTGATGCCGATGCTCCCGCCGCTCGCGGTGTTGATGGGGCTGGCGATGGACGCGCTGTGGGACGACGTTCGCGCGGCGATTCCGGCGGTGGTGGCGGGCCTGGTGCTCTTCGTGGTGACGGCGAAAGACCTCGTGCTGCGCCCGCGACACTGGCTCGACCTCTTCACCTACAACCACGACCGGACGTATCCGAACGAGCTGGTGACGCAGCCCCTGATTGCCGGTGCGCCCTCGTGGCTCACGCTCGGTGGCGCGTTGACGCTCGCCTCGGTGCTGGTGGTGTTGGCGCTGATGCTCGCGGTCTCGAAGTCGAGCGGTGAACGCGCCGTGCGGGCGGTGAGCCTGTTCGCGACGGGTGTGGCGGTCTTCCTCTCGTGGGTGCACTGGCCACAGCTGGGGCGGCACTGGACGCAGCGCGAGCTCGTCGAGCGGTACTACGCCGAGCGCGCTCCAACCGAGCCGCTGGTGGCGTTCTTCATGAACTGGAAGGGCGAGACCTTCTATTCGCGCAACGAGGTGACGCAGGTCGGCGCGCGTGACCCGCGCGGAGACGTCAACCTCATCGTCTCGTCACACCTTCGGTCGTGGTTCCTCGTCGAGCAGCATCGCGTCGAAATGCTGCGCTCGGTGCTGCCACCCGGCGCACGACTGGTGACGGTCGACGCGGAGCAGACCAACAAGTTCGTGCTCGCGCGGGTCGAGCGATGACTCATCCGCCGTCTGGCTGGCCCTGACAGAGCGTGCACGCCGACGCAGGGCTCGACAGGCCGCGCGGGTTCGGCGTGGTGAGGGTGAAGTCAGCCTGGTTGTTGTCGGAGTCCTGACACGAACTCACGCGGGTGATGGTCTGCGTGACGCCAGCCGCGGTCGCCGGAACGCCATCGGCGCAGTTCGTCGTTCCCCACCCGACGTAGTCGGCGATGGCAGCGTTCGGAAAGCCACAGCCACCGTCGAGCGGGAGCGAGTTCGCCACCAACGCCACCTTGCCTCCGCTCACGCCGAGCGCCTGCCCCCAGAGCAGGTCGGGCGAGAGTGGCGTGCCGATGACCGTCGTGCCTCCCGCCTGCACGAGCAGAAAGCCCGCTCCCGGAATGGTCGCGTTCAGCACGTAGAGCGGCTGCCACACGGTCGACGTGGCCGCCTGGTACTGCAGCGACCAGCCCGTGACGCTGACGGGCGCCGAGGTGCGGTTGTGCAGCTCGACGAAGTCGGCGTTCACGACCGACATCGTGGTGTTGCCACCACCGGCGTACACCTGGCTGATGACGACTGGCGAGCAACCCGGCACCGGCGGCGTCAGGCCCACGAAGCCCGCGACGCGCGAGGCCAGCGGTGTGCCGCGCAGGTCGACGACCGACGGAGCGCAGACGAGTTGATACGGCCTCGCGAGCAGCGGCGTCGTCGTGAGCGCGGCCTGACGTGGGCTGTTGTTGGTGACCGCGACCACCGAGGCGCCACCGTCGAGCGTGACCGACGTCACCGACAGCGGCGGCATGTTGCGATCGAAGTTGACGAGCACCGACGTCGACGACTGCGGCACGGCCGAGACGATGTTCGGCGCCGGGCACTGCGACCCATTCAGCTCGGAGAGCACCAGCGCGGTCGGCGTCGCTGCCGCGCCGATTCGCCAGAGGGGCACTCCCGACACCGAGATGGTGCAGCCGGCCGTGAAGTCCTGCTGGTCGAAGGCCGGTGCCTGCATGCGAAGCCGAATCACGCCCGCGCCTCCGTCGGGCACTCCCGCGGTCTGGAGGTTGATCAGCCGATAGCCGAACGAGAAGACCGAGGTGCCCTGCGCAAGCCCCGCCACGTTGATGAGCTCCGACTCGTAGAGGTCGACGAGCCCCGGCTGCGTGAAGTCGACCGCCGAGACGTCGCGTGCGTAGCCAGAGATGGGGTTGCCCGAGCTGGAGCGCACCAACTGAGAGAACTCCGTCACGGTGCGTGGCGACGAGGTGGTGCGCCGGCCCGCCGCCAACACGCGGAGCGAGATGAAGTCTCCAGGGCTCAGGCCCGCGTCGACGGCTTCGACGAAGATGGCCGGGCCGTTCGGAGCGCCCTGCAGGAAGAAGCCCTCACTGTCGCTCGAGAGGCCGACGCCCGAGTCCCACGCGCCGCGGACGTAGGTGACGAGCAGACCGGTGAGGTCGATCGGCGTGCCTCCGTCGAGCGCCATGCCTCCGTCGTCGATGGTGGCGATGAGGGTGATCAGCTGCCCCAACCCTGGTCCTCCGCCCATCGGAGTTCCTCCGCCCATCGGGGTTCCTCCGCCCATCGGGGTTCCTCCGCCTGTCGGGGTTCCTCCGCCTGTCGGAGTTCCGCCACCTGTCGGAGTTCCGCCGCCCGTCGGAGTTCCGCCGCCAGTCACGGAGCCGCCGCCGGTCACGGAGCCACCGCCAGTCACGAAGCCGCCAGCGCTGCCACCTGCGTCACCGCCGCCGCTCGAGCTGCCTGCCGTTCCTCCTGCGAGCCCGCCCGACGTCGACCCGCCCGCTGCTCCACCGGCGATCCCTCCCGCAACGCCACCCGCGCGACCGCCCGCGGCGACACCTCCGCCACTCACGAAGCCGCCACCGCTCGCGAAGCCGCCGCCACTCACGAAGCCACCACCACTCACGAAGCCGCCACCGCTCACGAAGCCGCCACCATCGAGCGCGACACATCTGCTCGCCACGCACGTCATGGGGCGCGGGCAGTTGTCATCACGCTGACAAGGAATGGAGGCCAGATCAGGCCGACACGCGACCACGAGCAGACTGGCGAACCACCAGCGACCTCTCGTCATGTGACCCCCGGGTACTGCGACCTGCTCAGCTCTCGACGTCGACGTACTGTACGCGCACCGTCTCGATGATGTGCTTGAGCACCTTCTTCACGACCTCGGTGTCGGGGTCGCGCACGACGACGTACCCATCACCTTCGTAGCTGTCGCTCTTCGGCGCTCCGAGCGTCGGCAGCTTCGCCTCGACGATGTACTTGCCGACCGCCTCGTGCGTCTCGCGAATGCCCGTCACGTGCGCGACGCGGCCACGCCCCATGCCGCGCAGGAACGCCGAGCCCACCGCGTATTTCCGCTCCGTCTTCGCTTCGAACTCGCCGTCGACCACCGCGCGCGCCCACGCCCGATACGGGTCGAAGTCGTGCGCGAGACCGGTCATCAAGCTGATGTTCGCTCCGGGCGGCCGCTGCGCAATCTCACCGATGGCGAGGCTGCCGTCTGGCCGCTGGAACCACTCCATGTGCGTCATGCCGTCTTTGAGCCCGAGCGCTTTGATGGCGCCCCAGCCGATGCGGCGCGCACCGTCGTACTCGTGCCCCGAGATGTCGCGCGGCAACAGGCACGTCCACTGAATCCACGGGTTCTCGATCGCCTCGAGGCACGTCGGCAGGTAGTGCGAAATGGAGTGCAGCTTCACCTCGCCGTTCACTGTGAGCGTCTCGAACGAGAACTCGCGACCGCGCAGGAACTCTTCGGCGAGCACCTCGTGCCCGTGACCGACGCCGAGGCTGCGCGCGACCTGCACGAGCTGCCCCATGTTGCGAATGCGGAACGTCGACTTCGCGCCCATGCCCTGCACCGGCTTGAGCACCATGGGAAAGCCCACGTGGTCGGCGAACGACTTCGCGTCGGCGAGCGAACGCAGAATCATGTTGCGCGCGACGGGCAGGCCCGCGTTCGTCAGCGCAGCCTTCATGCGTGACTTGTCGCGGAACAGCTCGGCCACCTGCGGAGACGTGCCCTCGACGCCGAAGTGGGCACGCGTCTCGGCGATCTGCACCATCGCGGCTTCGAGAATGCCGACGATGCGAAAGGGCTGGCCGTGACGGCGCTTCAGCTCGGCGACGCCTTCGATGATGGAGCGCGTCTCGAGCGGGCTGTCGATGCGAACCATGTCATCGTACACGCGCGCCTGGTCGCCGGGCGGAGGCGTGTGCACGACGCCGAGCAACCGCACGTCGTCGAGCTTCGAGACGGCGCGCACGAAACGTTGGGTGACCTCAGCGGGAAACGGCGCGACGAAGACGATGTTTCTTGGCACGGGCGCAAGTCTAGCCCGACCGACGCCGCGCCCCCGGGTGATTCAGCCGTCGACCCGGCGGCCGCGCGCATCGAAGACGATGGCCAGCGTGGCTCCGGGAGCATCGCCTTCGAGGCGAACATCGGCCGCGTACGACTTCGCCGCTTCGAGCGAAGGCGCGTCGTGGAACGTCGTCTTGCCGTCGACGTCGACCACCACGCGAAACGACCTCAACGGGGCCTGCTTCAACGTCACCGCAAGCAGCGGATGCGGCGCGTGTTGCTCGAAGAACGCGTGCAACTGCTCCCACCACACGGCGTCGAGGAGCACGTCGTTGTGCCCACGCCGGGGAATGAGGTGCAGCGTCGCGCGCGGGTTCGCATTGGCGAGGCGGGTCGCGTCTCCGAAAGGAATGAGCGTGTCTTGAGCGCCGTGGAGCAACAGCATCGGCCCATCGAACGCGCGCGCCTTCTCGAGTGGATCCAGCGCGGCTCGCTCTGCAGTGCTCAGCGTGTTTGGCGAGACACCTCTTCTCCGCGCGAACGCATCGACGTCAGAGAAGCCACTGTCGACGATGACGGCACGGCACGGCCGAACCTGCGCGAGGTGCCAGGCGGCGGCGCTCCCGAGCGAGCGGCCCATCACCATCGGCGTCAACGGCACCTGCGATGCGAGCGCATCGAACACCGCGACCGCGTCGTCGAAGAGCCGCTGCATCGTCGGCACTCCGGTGCTCTGCCCGTAGCCGCGATAGTCGCTCACCGCGAACTGCACGTGACTGGTGAAGCCCGGCGCCAGCTCGTCCCAGTCGGCCACCGTCTCGCCGTTGCCGTGGAAGAAGACGACGAGCGGCTTCGACGCGTCTCCGTGCACACGAACGTGAAGCTTCGCGCCGTCGACCTCGACGAAGACGTCACGCGCTCCAGCTGGGGGCTTCGACTGACTCGGCTCGGGGAAGAACAACGACCCGACGAGGTCCTCTCTCGTGAGCAGACTCATTCGAACCCCGCGACGAGCGAGTGCGGCCCCTTCACCGTTCTGCGCGTGCGGCGCGCGCGTGACTCGTACAGCCCGCGATAGAGCCCGAGAAAGATGGTCGCGCCCAGCTCGAGGCCCTGCTCCACCTGATACCGAAACGTCTCGTCGCTCGCGTAGCGGCCGCGCAGTGGAACGTAGAAACCTTCTGCGTGCAGCACGTCGAGCTCTTCGTGCGTCTTGTAGTGAACGAGTGAGGCCTGCTCGAGAAAGCCGCGCTTCACCACCGCGCGCCCGATCTCGGTCGAGATGCCGGCGAAGAGGTCTTCGATGATGCCCAGCGTCGCCAGCGCGGTCGGCACGTCGTCGAGCGTGCAGACGCCGGCGAGCACCGTGTTGAACGCGCGCAGCTCGGGCCACAGCGGCCGTTTCCACAGCTCGTCCTTCTGCACGCCGAGCCGCTCGAGGAATCGCGTGAACGTCGCCTCGTGCGACATCGAGAGGTCGCCGTCTCCGTGTTCGTCACCGACGTTCTCGAGCAGCGGCAGCCTCACCTCGGGGTTCGACACCCGACCGGCGAGCACCATCATCGGCCGCGAAAAGAAGAACACCGCATGCGCGAACTGCACCTGTGTCTCGACGAAGTCGTCTCTCGTCATCGACCCGTCGCGCAGCGCCACGAAGTACGGGTTGTCGAGCGGAGCCAGCCGCGTCTTCAACGCCTTCACGAAGTCATCGAGCACCACGTGCCTCACCTTCTCCCTCACGGGCTCAGCAGAATGGCGAAGACGCCCGAAGGAATGGGCAGACTGCCTCCGTCCATCGACGACAAGGTCGCGCCGGGTGCCGCAGTGCCGACGAGCCACACGTCGTCGTTCGGAGCGGCGGCGATGAGCTGCAGCGAATTGAGGCCACCATCGGAGGTGCTCGAGAGGCGCCACTCGTCGAACTTCCTGAGCATGTTCGGGTCGAGGAACTCGAGGTAGCCCTGATTGAGGCTGCGGTCCGAGCCGACGACGTAGACGCCTCGCGGCGTCGCGACGAAGCCTGCCGGCGCTGCGTTGATGGCTCCACTGTTCATCGACCCGGGCAGGAACCGATCGACGTTTCCGTTCCGGTACACGTAGAGCGCACCCGCGCCCGCGGTCATCGCCGTGTTCATCTGCGGCCCGAGCGTCACCATGCGTGAGGTGTAGACGCTTCCGCCGCTCGAGCTCGGAGGGACCGGCGGGCCGCACACGATGAGCTCTCCGCCCGGCGCCGCGCCCGCGTCTCGACGGAGCACGGTCATCATGCCGGGGTTGTCGACGTCGACGATCTTCACGTCGTCGTTGACGCAGGCCTTCGAGATGAGCGCGCAGACTCCGCCATCGGTGAGCGTCACGCCGCCGCGAACCGAGAGGCCGCTGGTGTTGCCCAGACAGCTGAACGCCGTCGTGCCGAGCCTCGTCGCACCGCTCGATTCGAATCGGTACGCAGCCCACACCACGCCAGTGGCCCCGCTCCCGCCGAAAGGAACGCCGGGCGGGACGTGCACCAGGTCGGTGACGGTGCTGAACACCATCACGTCTTCGGCGCCAGTGACCGTCGTGCGCAGCGGCGTCAGGTGCGAGGGGACGAGCGCGCGCGCCATCACGTTGCTCATCGCGGTGAACCTGACGCTCGTCGTGAGCTGACCGTGCCTCGTCAACGCGGCTCCAGCGTCGGGCGGCTGCGTGAAGGCGCTTTGAAGGTCTGGGCGAACGCCGATGAGCGTCGTCGCGAAGACGCTGCCGTTGGTGGCCAGCACCGTCGCCGCGACCGTGCCGTTTCCAGCGCTTCCGGGCACTGGCTCGCCGACACCACCATCGAGCGGAATGCGCCACAGACCCGCGGTCGTTCCTCCATCGCCATTCGTCGTGAACGAGAACGTCAGCCCATTCACATCGGCCGAAGCGGAAGCGAGCTCGAAGGGTGGCCCGCCAGACCAGAGCAACCTGGTGCAGAGCCCGCCATCACGAAGGCACAGAAGTGCGTTCCCACCACCGGTCGAACCGCCTGCCGTGGAGCCGCCTGCCGTGGAGCCGCCTGCCGTCGAGCCGCCTGCCGTCG
>JAACJQ010000069.1 GCA_016879935.1 Archangiaceae bacterium
GCCGCGTTCGCGAAGATGCCGAACATCGGGAAGCTGAACTTCGGCATCAGCACTTCATCGCCCGGCCCGGCGTATGTGCGGCAGAGCACTTCGATCAGCGACTCGGAGCCGGTGCCGCACATGATCCACGCCGGGTTCAGCCCGTGCTTCTTCGCGATCGCCTCGCTCAACGCGACGGTGTCGGCATCGGGGTAGAGGTGCACGTTCGCCACGGCAGCGCGCGCCGCCTCGATCGCCGCCTCGCTCGGTCCCAAAGGTGACTCGTTCGCCGCGAGCACCGCCGGGTGCGCGAAGTTCGGGAGCGTCATGTCTCCCGCGACGTAGTTGGCGATCTGCAGGATCCCCGGGCGCGGCGTGGGCTTCATGCCCGTGGCGTACACCCGGTCGCGCACGCTCGCCATGCTGCGGAGACTCCGGCGTTCTCGCGTGCCGCCAGGACGTTCTGAGGTGTCATTCGACTGCCTCCAATCGGACCCGGGCCCACCGACTCCTCATCGGCGGCTCGAACCCTCCCGTGAGATTGAACGATCGCCCGGTCGGCACCACGCAGGTTCGTACACCTCGACGGCCCAACGGGCGCTGACCGAACACGATCTCGATGAGGGCATCGTCTCCCGTTCCGCGCAGCGCCATCTCGTCCCCGATGAGCTCGCTCCGCTCGGTGTGAAGCGCAGTTGTGTCATCGAGGTGCGCGAGCGCCGCTGTGCTGTCCGAGTCAGCCTCCCAGACCGTTCGATGCAGCTGGATGAAGCCCGAGAGCCGACCATCCCCTGGCCTCTGGTCGATGCAGTGCACATCGGGAAGCGGGGAAAACGCCTGTGACTCGATGACCCGGCAGCGGCCGCACTCGGGGCGATGGCGGCACGGCTGGTCGAACGTGCAGGCGATGGTCTCTGCACCGTTCTGTGTCGAGAAGGTGAGGCCCTCGCGAGAGAACGTCTCTCGAATCACCAGTGGGTCTCCGAGACGCCCGGCGATCTGCGGCAGCTGGCTGCCACGGAGCACTCTGACGACCACCGTTCCGTCAGACCCGCAGTGGCACTCGAGCGCCCCTCGCGGCTCGACGGTCTCTGGGCAGTCGCAGCGGGCGTGCAGCGAATCGGGTGGAAACGCTGCCGTTCTTCGCGCCTGCACGATTCCACCCACAGTCAGCGCGGCTCCACCGACACCGACCCCACAGGCCACGACCACGAAGGCTGAGGCGAAAGCAGGCCGAAGCTTCGCCAACAGCAGGAGCAGGAGCGGGACAATCACCAACCCGGCCGAGACGGCACCTTCGAGCGAGAATCGCAGAAGGAACGGAAGCCGGACGTCGGAGAAGGCCCATCGCCCGAAGACCAGGTCGTCATTCCTCAGGAGCCACGCTGTCACGCGTGAGGTCCAGACCGAGAGCATGCAAACCAACACGAAGAGCCAACGCATCAACGACCTCGGCGCGGGTAGCTCCGAAGGAACCCGGCGATACGCTCTGCCGCGTCGGCTGGTGGATCGACGAGGACGAAGAACTCGCGATCTTCCCAGCGCACCTCACACCCAAGGAGCTCCGCCAGCTGTTGGTCGAACTGCGCGAAGTGGCCGAGGGTCGCCCTGATCTCGTCGTCGGCCCACGAGGGGGGAAAGTGATTGAACGTCAGCGTGCTGAAGCCCGGGCGCGAGTGCAGCTCCGCTTCGTCGCCAGGCCCGAACCCCTCGATGACGGTGGGTTCACTCATGGGCTGGGCGCCCTGGCGCCAGGGAGCACGCCAACTCACGAGCGCAGTCAATCAGGGGCTGCGGCACCTGTTCCGGCGCTCCGTCGACCTCGGCGATGGCCCGGAAGCCGATCTCGGCGTCGTAGAACTCGACCGTGTGGTTCGCCGATCGGTTCCATTTCGTCGCGAGCCGATCGCTCACGACCAGCGCGCCCCAGGGCCCTTCGTGAAGCACGCCGGCCGCCTCCCAGGGCGGCGACAGCAGCTCATCATCGGCCAACTCTGTCGGTCTGACTTGAAGCGAGACCCGGAAGCCCTCGACGCGCCACTCCCACATGTTCGGGTCGGGCCGGTCTTGAGGCTCGGGCGGCGTCGAGAGCAGGTGGCACCGGTAGCCCGTTTCGGCAGCGTGCTCGATGAGGCCGGGCCGCAACGCCGAACGGACTGGACGTTCGGCCATCGTCACGATGGTGAATGGGCTCTCGCGCGCGAATCGCAGGCCTTCGCGCGACAGGTACTCGGCAAACAACTGAAGCGCAGACGACGCCTCGGCATCAGAGAGCCCCGCTGCGCGTGCGGCCGCCAGGAATGCGCTCTGCTTCATCTGCGCCAGGTCGGTGAGGCGGGTAGCCGACAGGGTCATCAGCAGTTCGCGCTCGTGCGGGCTCATCTCGAACGCCGAGAGCATCTTCCGGCTCGATCGCCGCCGCCTCCACCAGTACGGGGGACGACCTTGCCCGTCAGAGCTTCGCTGCGCGCTTGCCATACGCTGCCTGACCCCTCGACACCCGATCAGGTGCAGCTTTCCGGTTCATGTTCGCTCGGAACGCTCAGTCCGAGCCTCAAGGTCCTCCGATGCGTGTCGAAGCTTGCTTCGAACGCCTCCACGCCGCTCTCCAGAAGCCTATCGCGAGCCATCAGCTCGGCGACGGTGCCGGCGATCGCCGCGGTCAACCCTTCATCGTCTGGAACCAGCGCCGCATGAACGAAATCTGCGACGAGCCTGGCTGCGCTGAACATCCTGGCGTCGTTCGCCTGCCGCGCAGTTCTGTCGAGACTGGCGAGCCAGAGCATCAGCTCGTCTTCCGATGCACCGCGCTCGACGGCGTCGATTGCGGCCGTGAGCGCAGAGTCAGGACCGAGCAGCTTGCGAACGCAGGTGGCCGTGGCCTTCAGCTGCCACTGGCGTGACACGCCGAGACACTCGGCCAACCTCAAGAGCCAATCAGCGTAGGGGCACTGCTCCAGCGCTGACGAAGCGTCGGGCTGGGCGCGCACCCAGGCCACAAGCTCGTCTGGCACACGTTCTTCAGCGTGGCGCTTGAACAGCTCGAAGTCGGCGAGTGGCACTGACGCCTGACCCGCGGCCAGCGCCGCTTGTGCAAAGCCCGGTACTCCTCAAGGGCCTGAGTCGGCGTCGGCATCAAGGGCCAGTACGTCGCGGAGAGCTGTTCGGGTGTCAGCAACTCCAACCGGCCGACGGTCGTGCGCACGAGCTTCTTCGGCGCGGGCGAGATCGTCAGCGGCAGCAGCTCGGCCAGCTCCTGGTCGAAGCGGTCGAAGTCCCCGAGGTTCACCCTGAGCTCGTCGTCCGCCCACGACGGAGGGAGAAGTTGGACATCAACGTCGTGCTGAGGGTGGGCTCCGGTTGGCCCCACACGAGCTCTGCTTCATCGCCAGGACCGAACCCTTCGATCGTGACTCGCGCTGCGCGGTTCATTGCCCAACCATACCCGCACTCGCCGAGCGCCTGACCTTCAGGGGCGCGCCGCTTTTCCCACTCGCTGAGAACTTCGGCTCGCTGCTCATTCGGAGCGTGGTGGGCGTGGTCGCTCGCGTAGAAAGCGCGCACCATGCGAGGGTCCCTCTTGCTCGTCGTGTCGGTGGTCAGTGCGCTCGTGGCTTGCGGTCAGGATCTCGCAACGACCTTCACGCCGCCGCGCATGGATCTGGACTCTGGCCGCGACGTCGACGGTGGCACCACGGTCGTTGACGCAGGCAGCGACGTCGTGGACGCGGGGACTGCACAGGACTCCGGCTTCGCCGCGGCGGACGCGGGGCTGATGGTCGATGCTGGCGTCCTCCCTCGAGACGCGGGCGTGACGGTGATCGATGCGGGGGCTCCGTGGCCTGACCCGGGCACGCTGACCGCCAACGCCAGGCTCGTGACGGCCGACGGGACGAACTTCCTCATCGATCAGGTCGATGCGGCGCTCGCGCATGCGCTGGCAGGGCGGGCCACGCGGCACGTCATCTTCTACGTCCATGGTCGCGCGTGCGGTGGCGGTGGTGAGCCGATGAAGTCGTTGGGTGAAGCCATTCCCGAGCTCGAGACCGACTACTCGGCGCGTGTCGTGATGTTCACCTGGCCGGGCTCGTCGAGCGGCTGTCCCCTCGGCTTCCCCGAACAGGAGGCGCGCAACTCAGGCGCGGCGCTGCGGCACACCATTCACAAGCTCGCCGCGAAGCTGGGCGTGCAGCCAGTGCCCGGCCTGACCCTGACGCTCATCACGCACAGCCTCGGCAACATCGTGCTCGATGAGGCGCTCTCCACGTCGACGGCCCCATGGCCTCCGCGACTGTTCGGCACGGTGGTGTTGAACTCGTCGGCGACCGCGGCGAACGGCCACCATCCCTGGCTCTCGCGGTTGGGCTTCTCGGCGAACGTCTACGTGTCGGTGAACTCGGGTGACTCGGTGCTGACCGCCGCGGGAGTGGGGCGCTCGACGCGGCTGGGCAAGAGCATCGACAACGTCACGCTGGCGCCGAACGCGAAGTACCTCGACGTGTCGGCCGCCAACGTGAACCACGCGTACTACCTGCACGGCGGCATGAAGGGCGTGGGCATGCGCTCCTTCTACGACGCAGTGATGCGGGCGCAGCCGTGGTCGCCAGTGGCAGGGGTCCTGACGCGCACCGAGAGCCGCAACGGCACGGTGGTGTACGTGCTCAACGGCTCCTGAGCTCGGCTTCCCCCGCGGTCGCTACTCGAGCGCCTGCCCTTCGGTGCGGCCAGTCATGATCGAGATGAGGGTCGACACCGTCGTGGCCAGTGGCTCCGCGAGCGTCGGCTGAATTCGCTCGAGCAGCGGCGAGGTGAACCGGCCGTGCTTCGCCTTGAGCTTCTCGATGGTGGCGAGCGGGTCTGCGTCGGGAGTCAGCGTCAGAACGTCGGCGCGCATGGCGGCCAACTGCTCGGGCGTCAGCAGCTCGAGGCGGCCGATGATGGTGCGCACCAGCTTCTTCGGCGCGGGGGAGATCGTCAGCGGCAGCAGCTCGTCGGTCTTTGCCCGAGGCACGACGTAGAAGACGCGCACACCTTCGGTGAACCAGCTGTCGTCCCAGGTCTTCACCATCGCGAGCGCTTCCTTCTCGAACAGGCCAGTCTCGAGCAGCAACGCCACCATCGCCTTGCGAACGTCTTGCGGCGTCGACGACAGCGCCGGCCGACGAATGGCCTGCGCCTTTCCGTCCAGGGGAAGCGGCGTCAAGCCGACAGACTCTCCACGACGCTCGAAGAGCAGGGCGTGGCCGAGCGCGCGGGTCGGGCGAACGAACACCTCGGTCTTCGTCAGGGTCGCGTTCACCAGCGGCTCGAAGTCGCCGACGCCGCGGTAGAAGAGGTAGCGCTCCCACTCTTCGGTCTGTTTCGTGGTGACGCAGAACTCCCCGCTCCTTCCTCGGGTGAACTCGAACTGGCGGTTCTGGCAGCCCGCTCCGTCGATCGAGAATTCTCTGCCACGCACCAGCACCGGAGCCGCGTCGACCTCACGTGCGGCGTAGTAGTGATTGGGCGAAGACTCCTTCGGCAGCACCGGGTTCTTCGTCGGGTCGACGCGAAAGGTGCCCCAGTCGAGCAGGTGCGGAGTCGAGTTCCAGACCGCGGGGTACCACTCGGTCATGCGCCCGTTCGGGAAGCCGACCTTCAGCGACACGTCCATCGGCGTCGGCGTGTAGAAGTAGATGACGGGCGTCTCCATGCGCACCAGCGCGCGCATTCGCGACTTCGATTCGAACGATTCGATGCACGAGCGCAGGCCGCGGCAGTCGCCAAACTGCGAGTGGTACACGAACGCCGGCAGATCTTCGGAGCGCGCGAGCCACTTCGTTGCCACGCCGTTTCCATCGGAGATCGACGTGAACGTTCCCCACTCGTGCACTTCGAGGTCGGGCGCTGCGAGGGTGGTGCTTGCGACGAGACACAGCAGAAATGACTTCATGTGCGGTCCTCCCGGTTGAACGCTGGGAAGACGCGCGGGCAGGAAAGGCGTGAACCGCCGTTAACGTTTTTCCCGCTGCGCCGTCGTGGTTGGCATGGGTGAGAACGTCAGTCGTCGTGCGGTGTTGCAGGCGGCTCCGGCTGTCGCTTTCCGGCCGGGCTCGCACGAAGCCGCGATCTCGAGAGCCGTCGAGCGCGCTGGCGGGCTGCCGGTCGTTCCTCGCGGTGGGCTGGTCGTGCTCAAGGTGAACTCGAACTCCGGAGATCCGGC
>JAACJQ010000070.1 GCA_016879935.1 Archangiaceae bacterium
CCAGGGGCAGCTCGTTGTCTTTCGGCCCGCCCAACAGCCAGCGCGTGATGGGGCCCTGTGGCATCACCGTGGCCGGGTTCCACGACGTCACCTGCGGCAGGTTCGCGAAGTTGGCGCAGCCGATGCCAGTCACGATCGCCTCCGAGCACTCGGCGAACTCGCAGACGAGGCCGTAGACGCAGGTTCGCGAACCGATGCACAGGGGGCGGTCGCCACACGAGCGGGTGGCCGGGTTGCACGTCCACGTGTTGACCGAGGGGCCGACGCCGACGCAGCTGCCGGGCGTACACGGGCCTGCGTCGACCGCTGATCCCGCGTCCACCGTCGTTCCTGCATCGACATGGACGCCTGCGTCGACCGTCGAGCCGGCATCCGCCTCCAGCATCGTACCCGCGTCCTGCATGGCCGGCCCCCCGCAGGCCCACAGGACCAGCAGCAGCCAACTCGTTCTCATGCGCATTCGACACCTGTCCCGACGATGATGAGACATCACCCAGCCACTCGCGAGAAGTGAGGTGATGTGAGGTCGCTCCCAGGAGCGTGAACGCTACGTCGTCGAGCATGACGCTTCGTTCACTCCCGCTGCTGTTGCTCGCGCTGACCGGTTGCCCACACCCCGTCGAAGAACTTCCAGCGCCCGTCGATGCGGGAGTCACCGTCGAGGTCGACGCGGGCACGATGATGACGCCCGACTCGGGCATTCCCACACGCGCGGTGACGTGGACGCGGTGCCCGCTCCACAGCGAAGGCACGCTGCCGTGGGCCGAGTGCGCGACGGTGCCGCTGCCGCTCGACGCCGCGAACCCCAACGGCCCCACCATCGACGTGTTCGTCAAGCGCTGGCGGCCGGCGGGTGGGCGCGGCCTGCGCTCGTTGTGGATGTTGCAGGGCGGACCGGGCGCATCGGGCTACGCGTTCGAAGGCCTCTCGGAGCAGCTCGCCACGCGCTTTCCCGACGTCGACTATTACTTCCCCGACCATCGCGGCACGGGGCGCTCGACGCGGCTGGGCTGCGCGGCGGAGGAAGAGGACGTCAGCGAAGGCGGGCTCTCCATCACCGAGGCCGAGTGGCCTTCCTGTCTTGCCAGCGTCACGGCTCAATACGGTACACGCCTGCAATCATTCAACCCGACGAACGCCGCCAACGACCTCGGCATTCTCATCGAGTCGACGCGGCGTGAAGGCCAGTCGGTGTTCGTCTACGGCGTCTCGTACGGCACGTACTGGCTGCATCGCTATCTGCAGTTGTTCCCGAAGCAGGTCGACGGCGTGGTGTTCGACTCCATCGCGGCGCCGGGGTTGAGCCTGTTCCGGCAGGACGAAGACGCCAACGAAGCGGCGCGCGACTTTCTCGGAGCCTGCGCCGCCGACACCTTCTGCCGCTCGAAGCTGGGGCCCGACCCGTGGGCGAAGGCCGTCGCGCTGTTCGCGAAGCTGAAGACGGGGCACTGCAGCGCCATCGCCGTGCCCGACGCGCCGACGAACGTGCTGCTGCGACGCGCGTTCGGCTCGTTCCTGATGGACCCCTCGATGCGTGCGTACCTGCCGGCCATCGTTCATCGCGCCGACCGCTGCGAGCCGCGTGACGTGGCGGCGTTGCAGAAGCTGATGCAGAACCTCACGCAGCAACCCGGCGCTGTCTCGGAGTTCATGAAGCAGTGGAGCTGGGTGCTCGCGCACAACGTCATCACCTCGGAGTTCAACGAGTCGCCGCCTCCGACGCGGGCGCTGCTCCGGTCGATTCGTGATGGCGCCGTCGCGTCACGAGACATCACCGAGCAGCTCGAGGTGCAGTTGGGCACCTGGCCGACCTACGCGCCGGGCCCCCTCGCGACCCAGTGGGCCGACTCGTCGATGCCGATGTTGTTCCTGCAGGGCGGGCTCGACCCGGCGACGCTGCTGCGCAAGGCGCGGGTGATGAAGCCGCACTTCACCCGGCCGAATCAGACGTGGGTCGAGTTGGCGACGGCGACGCACACCACGCTCGCGTCATCGCCGTACGTGAACGAGGCCGGAGAGCGGCGCTCGTGTGGCACGCGGTTGCTGATGTCGTTCATCGAAGCGCCGACGGCGTCGCTCGACGTGAGCTGCGCGCAGAAGGTGGTGCCTCTCGACTTCACGCTGCAGCGGCCCGAGACGAACCAGGCGCTGTTCGGCACCACCGACGCCTGGGAGTGAGCTGCTTCACCACCGCCACTGCGACGTGTGGCAATTCGTGCACCCGAGCGGCCCGAAGGGATGCGACGCCGGCGCTCTCGCCGCAGCGGTCTGAAAATCCCAGCACTCGTCGACGAGCCCGACCCAGCGCTGCGCCGTGTGACAGTTCACACATGGCGTGACGAAATGCCGGTGCGGTCGTGGTCGAAGCGAACCGGTCGGCGGACTCGTTTTCAAACACGTCGAATCGGTGGACGTGAAACGACTGCCGCAGCATCGAGTCGCTGTCAGCGCAGTCGACCTGTTCCGACTGATCAGCGCATCAACGCGGTCAGCTCGTCGAGGGCCTTCGACGCTTCCCGCCGGTCGGCATCGGAGTCGGCCGTGTTGATGTCATCGCGCACGCGCGAGAAGTACTTGCGCAGCATGCGGTCGGGCTCACCGCGGCGCTTCTCGCGCGCCTCGAGCTTTCGCTCCAGCGCCTCGAGCCGCTGCTCGAGTTGAGCCTGCGTCACGGCGTTCCTCGGTGGTCTCGGCGCCTCGAGCTTGCGCACGACCTCGACGTTCTTCGGGGGCTTCACGTCGTCGACCTTCACCGGGTCGACTGGCGGCGCAGGTTCCACCGGCGCGTCGGGCTGCACCGCCGTCACCGGCGCATCGGGCTTCACCGGTACGGGCACGTCGGGTTTCATCGGCATCACCTCGACCACGGCGGGCCGCTCCACCTGCGAGCGAAACCAGACCCAGCCGCCACCGACGAGCCCGAGCAGCACCACCACGCCGACCGCGACGAACACACCGGCGCGCGAGGGCTCGGGCTCCTCGTCGAAGGTGCGCGTGAGCGGCAACTGCGTGGCGATGGGCGTGAGGTCGGGCGCGGAAGCCACCTGCGGCGGCACCTCGGGCATGCGCTCGATGCGCGTCGAGTCGGCTGGCGCGGCACGCTTCGGAGGTTGAATCACCGTCTGCAGCATCGACACCGGCAACTGCTGCGGGCCGTCCTTCAGCGTCTGCATCATCGGGTTCACTGGGCGCGCCGACGCTCGCTCGTTCACCGTCAGCTGTGACGCAGCGTCGCCCTGCGGCGGCGCAAAGACCGGCACCGAGAGAGCGGTCGGCTCCAACGGCGGTCCGTCGGGCACCGGGTCGAGCGAGCGCGCGGTCGGCATCGCGCCCGTCTCCATCACCGTGGGAGGAACGCCGGGCGGCGGCCGCAGACCCGCTGGCAAGCCCTCGATGGCCGACAACGGCTTGGGGCTGCCCGCAGGCGTCAATGGAGAGCCCAGCGCGTTGCGCGCGAAGCTGGCACGCAGACTCGCCACCACCTCGCGAAAATGGTCAGCCGACTTCGGCCGGTCGCCCGGGTTCTTCTGCATCGCCCACAGACACAGCTCGTCGATTTGCGTCGGCAGGTCGGGCACCACCGACGACGGGCGCGGCGTCGCCTGCTCGAGGTGCATCCACATCGTCTGAATCGGGTTGTCACCGCGAAACGGCCGCTGCCCGGTGAGCAGCTCGTAGAGCACGACGCCCACGGCGTAGAGGTCGGTCTGCGGGGTGATGGGCGCGCCCTTCGCCTGCTCCGGCGCGATGTAGTCGGGCGTGCCCATGATGACCGACGCGCGCGTCTGCGGCTGCGACTCGTTGTGTTCTCGCGACGTCAGCTTCGCGATGCCGAAGTCGAGCAGCTTCACGTACGCCTTGTTGTTGCGGCCCGTGACGAGGAAGAGGTTCGACGGCTTGATGTCGCGGTGAACGACGTGCGCTTCGTGCGCCGCCACCAGCGCGTCGAGCACCTCTTCGACGATGGCCAGCGCCTCGGGCACCGGAATGGCGCCGCGCCGCTCGATGAGCTTGTCGAGCGACTCGCCCTCCAGGTACTCCATGACGAAGTACAGCGCGCCGCTGGCGAGGCTGCCGAACGAGAAGATGTCGACGATGCCGCGGTGCCGAATCTCGTTCACCGCGCGCGCTTCGGCGAGGAAGCGCTGCACCAGCTCCGACTGCGACGAGAGCTGCGGCAACAGTACCTTGATGGCCACGCGTTTGCCGATGACCGGGTGTTTGCCCTCGTAGACGATGCCCATGCCGCCCACGCCGAGCTTGCCCACCACCTGGTACTCACCGACGGTCGAGCCGGTGAGGTCGTCGCTGTCGGTCGGGAACACGGAGTCATCGAGACTCTACAGCCCTTTTTCCGACGGGCGTGGCGTCGGCGGCGGATCAGACCGGTAGCTGCATTCTGCACACCGCCCGCACCTGCCGGGTCAGTGAGGCCATGGGCTTCCTCGACCGGTTCTTTGGTGGCGCACCCGACGAGAAGACGTTCGCCGGCCTCGTCATCGAGCACATGAAGAAGACGGGCGAGGCGCGCCCCATCACCTTCGAGCCGCAGCGCTTTCAGCTCGTCGTCGGAGAGCCCGGCGGAGCGCTCAACATTCTCTTCCTCGGCAACGCGTACGAAGAGTTCAAGGCGCTGCCGAAGAACGACCGCAGCCGCGTGCTGCAGCGCTACGAGCCTGACGCGTACCGCGACGTCGATGCGTTCGACGACAAGGCGACCGCCTCGCGCAGCCTGCTGCCTCGTGTACGCGACCGCCTCTACGCGAGCGCGCTGGGGCTGCGCACGAAGCACCAGTTCGGCGAGCGGTTGAAGAGCACCGACGCGCTCCCGACGTTGCCACACCGGCCGCTGGGTGACGTGCTGGCTGCCAGCCTCTGCATCGACCTGCCCACCACCGTCATCGACTGTCTCGACCAGAACTACACGCGCTGGAAGTCGTCGCTCGACGAGCTGTGGCCCATCGCGCTCGAGAACCTGCGCGCCATCTCGAAGACGCCCTTCAAGCAGGTCGCCCCCGGGGTGTTCGTCTCGGCGTTCTCCGACTCGCACGACCCCGCGCGGCTGTTGTTGCCCGAGCTGTTCGTGAACCTGCCGCTGAAGGGCGCTCCGGTGGCAGGCGTGCCCAATCGCAACACCCTCATCGTGACGGGCGCTGACGACGCGGCCGGGCTCGACGAGTTCGTGTCGCTGATGAAGCTGGGCCTCAAAGACCCGCGCACCGTGAGCAGCATGCCGCTCGTGCTCCGCGACGCGGGCTGGGCGCCGTTCGAGCACACGAGGACTGATCAGCTCGGCAAGGAGCTGTCGATTCTCGCCGCGCAGTGCCACCTCGGGCTCGCCGACTCCCAGAAGGAGACGCTCGAGACCGAACACGAAGGCACGGGCCGCGACGTGTTCGTGGCGTCGTTCAAGGTGGTGATGAACCAGGCCGGAGAGGTCATCAGCTACGCCGCGTGGACGAAGGACGTGGTGACGCTGCTGCCGAAGACGAAGGAGCTCATGTTCATCGTGCTCATCGACGAGGCCGAGCAGCCCGAGGTCATTCGGGTCTCGTGGGAGACGGCGCAGCGCCTCGTCGGGCACCGCATGAAGCCCCAGCCCGGGCTCTGGCCCGAGCGCTGGCTCGTCGACACCTTTCCGTCCGAGGCCGAGCTCGCTGAGCTGCGCGCCGCTGCGAGTTGATCAGCCCGCGTGCGCCATGGCCGTGACCGGCTTCATGCGCGCCGCGAGGAAGGCCGGCAGAATCGAGATGCTGGTGACGACCGACGTGATGAACGCGAGCGAGATGAGCACCCACTTCACCGTCGGAATGATGATCAACTTGTCCGACAGCAGCACGAACTGAACGCCCTGCGGCAGCGGCACGTGCATCGAGTTGAGCACCAGCCCGATGACGACGCCGGCGACGACTCCAGCGAGCGTGGCGAGCAGACCGAGCAGGAAGCCCTCGGCGAGGAACATGCGCAGCACCGCGAAGCGCTGCATGCCGATGGCGCGCAACGTTCCAATCTCACGCGTGCGGCCACGAATGCTGATCCACATCACGATCATGATGCCCACGCCGACGACGCCGAGCAGCACGATGGCGAGGAAGAACGAGAGCGCGCTCATCAAGTCGACCGTCCACGAGGCGAAGCTCACCTCGTCGTGCCAGTTGGTGAGGTCGAGCTTCTGACCGACCCAGCCTTCCCGCGAGACGTTCTCGAACTTGAAGAAGAACGCGCGCGGGTCATCGGCCATCACCTCGTAGCCGCCCTTCACGAGCGCCTCGCGCAGCCGCGCCTGAATGCGTTTGACGACCTCGAGGTCGGCGGTCGGCAGGTAGACCTGCAGCGCGCCCGTGGTGTCGTCGTTGAGCTGGTAGAGCTTCTGCAACGTGCCGGCGTTCACGAAGCACGAGAAGCCGCTCATCATGCCCATGTTGCGGGCGATGGCGACGACGGTGACGTCGACGGTGTTGTTGGTGCCGCGCGCGGTGGGCGCCGAGATGGTGACGGCGTCTCCGACCCGCGCGTCGAGCGTCGCGGCCTGGTCTTCGAAGAGCAGAATGGAGTTCGGCTTTCGCAAATCGGCGAGCGCGCCCTCTTTGATGCGCAGCACCTCGGCGAGGCCCTTCTCTTCGTCGATGGTGACGCCCGAGAGGCCGATGAGCGTCGCGCCCTGGTCGCCGATGACCTTCGCGAAGCCGCGGCCGCGTGACGCGATGTAGACGGCCTCGGGCACCTCTTTGCGAACGAAGGCCGTCAGGTCTTTCGCCTTCGTCACCACCGGAGCGGCCTGGCCCGCCGTCACCTTGAAGAAGCCGGCGACGTTGATGTGGCCGCTCATGAGCGTCGTCGACGACTCGATGAGTGACTGGTTCATGCCTTCGGCGATGCCGAGCATCAGCACGAGCAGCATCGAGACGAAGGCGATGGCGGTGCCGAGGGCTCCGGTGCGGCGCCGGGCCTGCCACAACGAGAGAAAGGCAATGCGGAGGAGCATCACGGGCGTGGGATTAGTCCGAATTCAGTGCGGGCGCTGCTCCCGCGGAGGCGTCGAGCCGAATCGTGAAGGTGGTGCCCCGCCCGACGGCGGAGTCGACCGACACCGAGCCCTCGTGCTGCTTCACCAGTGACTCGACGATGGACAGGCCGAGGCCGGTGCCGTCCTTCTTGGTGGTGAAGAGGGGCTCGAACAGGCGCACGCGGGTCGGCTCGTCGATGCCCGCGCCGTCATCACGAACGTGGAGCGTCAGCGCTCCTCGCGCGTCGACCGACGCGACGACCTCGACCACCCCCGCGCGCCCTTCGGGAATCGCCTCGCACGCATTCTGCACGAGGTTCACCAGCACCTGGCGAAACCGGTCTCTCGCGAGCGGCACCGACAGCGCAGGCACGGAGACCTTCACTTCGATGTCGTCGCGGCGGCGCACGAGGTCGACGGCTTCACGAACGAGCGGCTCGAGCGGCGTCGGCACGCGCTCGAGGGGCTGCTCCCGCGCGTAGTCGAGCAGGTCGGTGATGATGCGCTGACTGGCGCGCAGCTCCCGCTCGGCGAGCGCGAGCGCCTCGGCCGCCTTCTCGTCGAGCACCACCCCCGTCTTCTCGAGCCGTCGCCGCAGGCTGAAGAGCGAGGTCGTCACTGCCGAGAGCGGGTTGCGCAGGTCGTGCCCGACGGCGGCAGACAGCTGGCCGAGGGCGGCGAGCTTCTGTTGCCGCGACGTCGCCACCAACAGCGAACGAAGGCGGCTGCCCGAGAACGCGACGAGCACGCCCGCGACGGCCATCACCGCCACCGCCGAGACCTGGCCGCCCACGCTGACGTTCGCCTCGCGCTGCAGCAGCACCTCGAGCAGCGCGCCCGTCACCGTCGCCACCGCGACCTGCCATCGTGAGAGCGAGAACATCGCGAGGATGAGCAACAGCACGAAGACGCCCAGCGTGAAGCCCGCCACTGCGCTCGGCACCGGCGTCGTCGGCAGGCTCGCGCGCTGCACGGCGTAGACGAAGGGCATGTCGAGGAAGACGGGCGCCAGCGTCAGCGCAGGGCCCAGCCGCTCACTGAGGCGTGCGACCACCACCACCAGCAGGGCGCCGCTCCAGTAGGTGCCGAGCGCGGTGAAATCGGTCGCCCAGGTGCGGTCTTCATTGACGACGCCCAGCAGCACGAAGAGACCGAAGAAGAAGGTGACGGCGACGAGGCGAACGAGGTGGGTGCGGCGCGCGTTGCCGAGCTGCTCGGCCCACAGCGCCGCGCGAACGGCCTGGTCGTCTCGCGTCGGCATCAGGAGCTGGCGGTGGCCCCTCGCCGGATGAGGCCGAGCCGCCCGACCTGCGTCACCATGCGCAGCAGGCGGTCGGGCTCGAAGGGCTTGGCGAGCACCATCACGAGGTCTTGCGCGCCGACCGTCTGGTGCGTCACCGACTGCGGCGTGCCCGTGAGCATCAGCAGGTACGGCGTGGGAGAGACCTGCTCCTTGACGGCTCTGGCGAACTCGCCGCCCGTCATCTGCGGCATCTTGAAGTCGGTGATGATGACGTCGAACGGGCTGCTCCTGGCGAGCGTGAGCGCGTTCACCGGCGACACTTCGCACGTCACCTCACAGTCGTCTTCGAGGAGCAGCTTGAGGCTCTGCAACACGCCGGGGTCGTCGTCGACGACGAGCACACGAGGATGACTGTTCGACATGGAGCGTGGGCTAACGACACCGGCCAACGAACGCACTGATCACGCGTGTCGGCCCATGTGCTCGCGGTACCGACCATGAGCAGCTCGAAGCCACTCATCGACTCTCCGAAGGTATGGACGTCGGCTGGCGCGTCAATCTAGGCTGTCGGCACCTGCGCGACGGAAGATCACCGCGAAGACGGCGAAGACCCCGAAGAACCAGAGCGGCATGGTGAAGACCATCGCGAGCGAGTGGTCGCTGCGCAGCGCAGCTTCCGTCTCGTACACCTTCACGATGCGCCTCCTGGCGGGGCCCGACACCGCACGACCCGCCTCGCTCAGCTTGCGCACCGAGAGCCCGACGACTTCTTCACAGAGCTCAGGCTCGCTCCCGTACCACTTCGCTGCCGAGAGCACGTACGGCCCGTCGGCCCTCCGCTTCTGCTCGCAGGTGAAGCCCACCACCGTGCCGTCAGGCGCCGAGAGCGGCACTGCCGTCTGGTTGATGGTTCGGCTGCCGTTCTTTCCTGAGCTCACCCGCTTCGAGAGCGAGGCCTTCAGGTCCCACTCGTGATGCAGAGGCGCTGGCAGCCGCGCCGCGACGAAGTCCTGGTCTTCGGCGTCGGGCTGCCACTCGACGAGGCTCGACAGCGGCTTCACCTCGGCGTTCATCACCACGCGCGCGTGATGCCCTTCGATGGAAGCGCCGAGTCCGGCGATGAGCGTGATGAGGGCCGAGGCGAGGCCCGCGCCGCCGATGCGCGAGATGCTCCATGGCGCGGCGAAGAGCAGTGAACCGATGGCCACCATCGCGCCGCCAACCATCCGGGTGCACGAACGAGAAGACTCCGCCGACGAGCCAGCCGGCGATGATGAGCAGCAGCGTCGTCGTCAGCGCGCGACCGACCCATCGCCAGGGAGACATCGGCTCACTCCGTCGGGGCCATGGCCGTCACGGGCGCCACGCGCGTCGCGAGCCACGTCGGGAAGATGACGGCGAGCAGGCTCACCACCATCGTCACCACCACCGCGAGCACGAGGCCCCCGGCCGTCAACTCGGGCCGCAGCACGGGCCCCGAGAAGAAGAAGTACAGCTCGTCGCGGAACGCGGGAATGCCGCGCACGTGGAGCCACTTCACGACGCCGCTGCCAACCGCTGCGCCCGCCGCACCGAACGTGAACGCGAGCACCATGGTCTCGACCAGCACCATCGAGACGACGAAGCCGCGCTGCGCACCGATGGCGCGCATGGTGCCGATGGTCTGCGTGCGCTGCAGCGTGGCGATGGTCATGCCCAGCGTCACCACGATGAGCGCGATGAAGGCGAAGGCCGACATGAGCGCGACGAGCAACAAACGGAAGAAGTCGATGAACTTGCCAAGGAAGCCTGCCGCGGCGACCCAGCTCACCGCCCACACCTTCGGCTGGGCACCCTCGACGAGCGCGTCGATGGTCGAGACGTCTGCGGCCGCGAGCGTGGGTCGTTCGGTCTTGAGCGCGGCCTTCAGCGCCAGCAGCGGCATCGTGGTCGACACCTCTTTCCCCTCGGCGCGCTGGCCCTCGAGCGAGACGACCTCCCGCAGCGCGGTGCTCAGCAGGAACGGCAGCGTGCCCGCGTCGACGAGCGCCTTCGCCTTCGCCACCACCGCCGGGTCGGCCTTCGCCTTCGTGTCCGAGAGCAGCTTCTCGATGTCGATGGCGGCCTGGGCCTGCGCGAGCGCCGAGCCGTCTTTCAGGAGCACTGCGGCGTGCATCACCACCCCGTCGTCGATTTCGTCGGGCGAGAACGTGTCGGCCTGCTTCTTCACCTCGCGCTTCGTGATGGCCTCGGCGATGTCAGACGACTTCGTCTCCTGCACCACGTCGGCGGCGTCACCGAACAGCGCGCTCTCGGCGTCGGCACGGTCGACCTGCTTCGCCGCGACCTGCGCCTTCATGGCATCCAACTCCGCCTTCATGTCGGC
>JAACJQ010000071.1 GCA_016879935.1 Archangiaceae bacterium
ACGGTTCTCGGCCAAGGTGATCCCTCCATGAGAAACCTGCTCCTCGTCGTAGCCCTCGCGGCGCTCGGTGCCTGTGGCGTCAAGCGTGTGCCGCAGACCATTCTCGAGAACCTGCCCTACGAGGCGAAGATCGAGCTGCTCGAGAGCGAGAACGATCTCGCCCTCGCCGTCGACCGTCTCGACGAGGCGCGGGCCGAGGTGGCTCGCACGCGCGAGCAGATTCGCCGGGCGAAAGATCGCTACTCCGCGGCCAAGAGCGAGGTGAGCGCCGCCGCCGACAACCTGTCGAAAGAGGTCGCCGAGCTCGCGGTCATCGAATCCGACGCGCGGGTCGAGTGGCTGCGCGCCCGGCAGCGCGTGAACGTGCGTGAGGAGTCGCTCGCCGACCAGAACATGACGTGCGCGCTGGCGCGTCACGAGCAGTCGCGCCTCACCGCGGCCCGGAAGGCCAAGCTCGAGGGGTCGGAAGACTACGACCCTGCGGTGTTCGACCAGCAGGTGAAGGACTGCGACGCCGACTACGCCGCGCTGAAAGAGAAGCTGAAAGAGACGAACACCGAGGCCGACGCCGTGCGCGCCGAGTGGGAGAAGGCACGCTCCGCCCTCGCCAAGAAGACCTTCGACGCCCGCGCATCGCCGTTCGTCGAGTGAGCCGCCCATGACCGTCATCGCCATCGCCCTCGCGCTGTCGCTCGGCCAGAAGCCCGACCCCGAAGCGCTCAAGCGCACCGTCGCCGTCGAGTCGGCCGCCGTCGAGAAGAGCCCCGACGACACCGAGGCGCTCTACCGCCTCGGCCTCGCGTACCTCGCGCTCGGTGACGCGAAGCGCGCGATCAAGCCCCTCGAGACGCTCGTGCAGAAGGACGCCGAGTCGCTCGACGGCAAGCTGCTGCTGGCGCGTGCCTACCGGGGCGCGAACGAAGCCGGCAAAGCGAAGGAGCTGCTCGACAAGGCGATTCTGGGGCAGCCCGACGAAGTGACGCTCCGGGCAGAGCGAGGCGCGCTCGCCCGCTCGCAAGAGGAGATCTCGGTCGCCATCGAGCACTACACGAAGGCCATCGAGCTCGCGCCGACCGACGGCAACCTGCGCTTCAACCTCGGCGAGGCCCAGCAGAAGTCGTCACGTCTCGACGAAGCCATCGCCAACTACCGCAAGGCGCTCGAGCTCGACTCGAGCCTGACCGCCGCGCGCGTGAACCTGGGCAAGGCGCTGGCCGAGAAGGGCCTGTTCGGTGAGGCCAAAGAGATTCTGGTCGCCGTCAACAAGGACACGCTCGACGACGCCGAGGCCCACTACAATTTGGGCGTCATCCTCATGCGTGAGGGCAACGCCTCGAGCGCGGTGAAGGAGTTCGAGCGCACCCTCGCCATCACCCCCAAACACGCGCAGGCCCTCAACAACCTGGGCGTCGCCTGGGACGCGATGGCCGACACGAAGAAGGCGCTCGAGTACTTCAAGAAGGCCAGCCAGGCCGACCCCACCTTCACCGAGGCCTTCTTCAATCAGGGCATGAGCCTGATGAAGCTGAACAAGCCGGCCGAGGCGACGAAGGCGTTCGAAGCGGCCCTCAAGCTCGAGCCCAGCAGCACCGCGCCCTACGTTCAGCTGGGAACCCTGTACCTGAAGCAGGGCAAGAAGGACCGCGCGGTCGAGGCGTTCAAGAAGGCCATCGAGCTCGCCGACGCGCAGGACAAGGCTGATTCGGGCTTCAAGGCGCTGCTCAAGCGCAACGAGATGCGCCGCAACACCGACGCCTACCGTGGGCTCGCGCTCGCGTACCTGCAGCTCGGCAAGGTGGACGACG
Source organism: Archangiaceae bacterium (assembly GCA_016879935.1). GTDB lineage: Bacteria > Myxococcota > Myxococcia > Myxococcales > Myxococcaceae > Xiheimicrobium. Next base: position 1,806 of record JAACJQ010000071.1, read on the forward strand.
CGGTGAACACGCTCAAGCTCGCGACCGACAAGATGCCCAAAGACGCCTCGGCGCGACTGGCGCTCGGTGAGGCGTACCTCGCGCAGAACACCGCCGATGGTGCGGTGGAGCAGTTCCAGAAGCGGCTCGAGCTCGAGCCCGGCACCGAGGCGCGGCTCGATCTCGCCCGCGCCTACACGAAGAAGCGCGTCGCCAAGCAGGCCGAGCCGTTGTTCCGCGACATTCTCAAAGAGGAGCCCACCAACCGCGCCGCCAAGCTGGGCCTCGCCGATCTCTTCACCGCGCAGGGCCGCTTCGCCGACGCCGAGGGCGTGCTGAAAGAGATGATGGCCGCCGACCCGAACGACGGCCAGGCGTTGATGCGGTTCGGCATGATGAAGTCGCGCATGCAGCGGCCGAACGAAGCGCTCGAGCCGCTCGAGAAGGCCGTCGAGGTGAACCCGTCGTTGCTCGACGCGCGGGCCGAGCTCGGGTTCCTCCTCTTCCGCGGAGACCCCGCCAGCAACGCCGGCCGCTGCGTCACCACGATGAACGAGATTCTCACCAGCGACGACCGCCACGCCCTCGCCCTGCTGTACCGTGGCCAGTGTCAGTTCGCCCAGGGCAACAAGCAGCAGGCCGAGGACTCCCTCAAGAGCGCGACCCGCGTCGACCCCTCGTTCGGCAATGCGTGGCTCTCGCTCGGCGAACTCTACGAAGACCAGGGCAAGAAGGACGATGCCCGCAAGGCCTACGAGACGGCACAGAAGCTCGACGTGCCCGAGGCAGCCGAAGCGCTCAAACGCCTCAAGTAGCCGCTACTTCGATCGGGCCAGCCACGCCTTCAAGCGGGCCTCGGTCGTCTCGCCTCCGCTCGTGTGCACAGTGCGACGCCCCTTGAGGCCAAGCGCGCCCATCGCCGTGTGAACCCGCTCGGGCACCTGAAGCACCGGCACGGTGGAGTCGATGGGCAGTTCCTCGACCGCGCGACGCGTGGAGTCGCACACCAGGGCGCCCCAGGTGAGCTGGTACCAGTTCAACCGAACGGGGTTGATGGCGAGCGTGATGGCCGGCTCACCCGCACGGAAGTGACAGGTCATCGAGAACGGTGGCTCGCGCTCGAGGCCCAGCGCGGCGACGAAGCTGCGCCACTCATCGCGGCTCTGTGCCTTCAGCGCCTCGTAGCGGGGCTTCACCGAGCTCAAGCGGCCCGAGCGCTCGGAGAGCCCCGACAGCAGCTCCAGGCGCGCCCCGTCTCGTGAGGCGACGGCACCGAGAAAGATGGGAATCAGCGCGTCGGTGAGGGCGTCGTCATCGGCACTGGCGAGCCACTCCACGAGCTCGTTCGACGCCTTCTCGGCACGCTGGGCGGCCGTCGTCAGCAGCGCCTCGCGAACCTCTCCAGCCCGAGCCCACTGCGCGAGCCTGACGACCCGGTCGGAGGAGCCACGCGAGGCGAGATCAGACAGCGCATCGATGCCGACTTGAACGAGCCGCTGCTGCTCGACGGACGCCTGCGTGCCGTCGACGAGAGCGCGCAGGAAGAGGTGGGCCTCCGACGACGCCTCAGCCTCGTGAATGGCGGCGACGAGCGCGGGGCGGTCTCTGGCGGCAGCGCGGCCCCAGACGGCGTCGAGGCCGGCAGAGTTGTTGGTACGCAGGTGCTCGAGAAACGCCTCGCTCACGAGTGACACTGCTTCACCTTCTTGCCGCTGCCGCAGGGGCACGGCTCGTTGCGGCCGAGCTTCACCCGGCTCGTGGTGGCTTCGCCGTCGACGTACGACCAGCGTCCATCGACGCGGGTGAACTGTGAGCGCTCCTGGAGCGAGACGAGCGCACCGCCTTCGACGAACCGCGCGACGAAGTGCACCACACCGCTCGAGTCAGCGGCCGAGCCCCGCTCCGTCGAGCGAACCTCGAGGCCCGACCAGCCCACCGCCTTGCCCCATGACGAGAGCTCGGCCGCCTCCTGGGCTCGTGGGGCTCGGGTGTTCGTCTGAACGAGGTAGTCGCCGAGCCCGAGCACGTACGCGCTGTAGCGGGAGCGCATGAGGGCTTCGGCGGTCTCTGCTGGCCGCGAGCCGTCGTGACGAGGGCCGCAGCAGTCGCGCAACAGTGAGCCTGAGCCGCAGGGGCATGAAGGTGCCGGGGTCACGAGCTGACGAGTAGCAGAGACGCCGCGAGCCCGCAGGTGCTCGCGCGAGAAGCGGCCTCAGTGACCACCGCGCAGGGTGTCGAATGGCCTCTCCGAGAGGCGTCGACGCCGGAAGACGCTCCTCGAGGTGCACACCACCGCTCGCGGCGCCCAGCGCGGCATTGACTCGTCTTCCTCCGCCGCTGAAGGTCGCCACCATGCGCACGCTCCTCGTTGTCGCCTGTCTCTTCATCGGAGCCTGCCAGTGCACGAACCAGATTCAGGTGCGTGACCGTGGCTCTGACGCGGGCACCGACGGCGGCGTGTTCGACGCTGGCGCCATCGGAGGAGGCACGGCTGGCGGTGCGGCAGCCGGTGGAGCGGCGGGCGGCTCCACGGCGACGTGTACCGACGGCGACCCCTGCGGTGACGGCGGCGTCTGCGCGGGCGGCTCCTGTTGCGCGGCGAACTCGGCGTGCGGCCCGACCTGCTGCGGAGCCGGCACGACGTGCAGCTTTCAACGATGTCTCCCGCCGGGCAGGGCGTGCCGCGACAGCGCCGACTGCGCCGCGACCGAGTTCTGCGATCTCGCCAACGCGCGGCCTGCTGCGACAGACGCCGGGGCCTGCCTCGCCACGCCGGCGCAGGGGCAGTGCCTGCCCTTCCCTCCCGCGTGCCCGCCCGACGCTGGTGCGGCCGCGGGGAAGAGCTGCCTCGAGAGCTGCCGGTTCACCCGGTCGGCCCAGACCTTCCGGCCGGTCGTGAAGTACGCGTGGGGCGACCCGACGCCGCCGTACGCCACCGACGTGATGATGGCGCCCATCGTCACGCAGCTCGGCGACGACGACTGCGACGGCCGCATCACCGCGCAGGACCAGCCCGACATCGTCGTGGTGACGTTCACCTCTGGCGCGTACACGCAGATCGGCGTCGTGCATGCGCTCACGGTTCGTGGTGGCACGTTGCGCGAGAGCTGGAGCCGACCCGGCGTCATCTTCGCGGGCAGCCAGCTCGCCGCGGGTGAGATCGACGGCCAACCGGGGAACGAGGTCGTCGGCTGCGGCACGACGGGGCCGGTGTTGCTCAAAGGCACCGACGGCACGGTGGTGTGGACGGCGCAGGGCAACGGCTGCACCACGCTGTCGATCGCCGACCTCGACGGAGACGGCAGCGTCGAGGTCGTCACCGAGACGCAGGTGTTCGACGGGCGCACCGGCGCGCTCGAGCTGGTGCTGCCGTTCGGAGCCAATACCGTCGCCGCCGACGTCGACGGCGATGGCGTGCAGGACCTCGTCTCGGCGGCCGACATCGCGACGCTCGACGGTGGCTTCCTCGCGCGCGTCACGGGCCCAGGCGGCTTCGTCGCCATCGGAGACCTCGACAAGAACGGCCGCGCCGACATCGTCTCGGTCAACTCCTCGACGCACACGCTCGCCGTGTGGACGTACGACCCGACCGCGCCGACGAAGGGCACGCTCGTTCGCACGGGCATCGACATCAACGCGACCTTGTCGCCTTCACTGTGCGCCGCAGGCAGCTCGGGAAACATCGGCGGTGGTGGCCCGCCCACGCTCGGCGACTTCAACGGCGACGGCTTCCCCGACGTCGCGCTCGCTGGCGGTGTCGGCTACGCGGTCTTCGACGGCAAGAAGCTGATGGATGGTGTCACGCCGCCCGCACAGACCCTGCTGTGGATTCGCCAGACCCAGGACTGCTCGTCGGCGGCCACGGGCAGCACGCTCTTCGACTTCGACGGCGATGGGCGCGTCGAGGTCGTCTACGGCGACGAGGTGAACCTGCACGTCTACGACTCTGCGACGGGCAACGAGCTGTTCACCACCTGCAACACCTCGGGCACGCTCATCGAGTACCCGCTGGTGGCCGACATCGACAACGACGGGCAAGCCGACCTCATCGTCGTCGCGAACGCCTATGCCTTCGCCTGCCCCTCGGCGCCGGCGACACGCTTCTCGGGCGTGCGCGTGTTCGGCAGCGCCGACGACAACTGGGTCGTCACCCGCCGCGTGTGGAACCAGCACGCGTACAGCGTCACCAACATCGAAGAAGACGGCACGGTGCCTCGCAGGCCCGCCCGCAACTGGACCGTGCCCGGCCTGAACAACTTCAGACAGAACAAGCAGCCCGGCCTGGAGTTCGCGGCCGCAGACGCGGTGGTGAGCGTGACGGGCGCGTGCGTGAGCGACGGCGTGAGCTATCGCGTCACGGTGCGGAACATCGGAGAGGCGACGCTGCCGGCGGGCGTGCGGGTCGAGCTCGTCGAGAACCCGGGCACGAACCCGAACGTGCTGACCAGCTTCACGACGACGCGCAGCCTCGGGCCCACGCAGGCCGAGACGTTCTCGTGGTCGACCATGCAGCCACTCGGAGCGACGCCGGTCGTGGCGAGAATCGTGCCCGGCGCGGTGCGCGAGTGCCGCGTCGACAACAACACGTCGTCGCCGCCCATCTTCGGCTGCATCAACTGATCAGCACTCTTCGACGTCGAGCAGCAGCTCGTACCAGTGCAGGTGCAGTGAGCGCAGTGACTCGGCGATGCGTTTCACCTCTTCACCGGCCGAGAGCTCGAGCTGCCGGGAGAGTGACTGCTCCGACCACGGCTCGTCGAGCACGCCGCGACGCACGAAGCCGATCGCCTGTTCGAGCGCCGCCCGCCCGGCTGCGTTGAGTGAAGGCAGCAACGCTTCGGCGGCCTCGAGCCACGCCGCCTCACGTGGCGGAGCGACGACCTCGCCGGTCATCAACCGACGGTTTCGAACGAGCTCGTCGGCGGGGTGGAGGAACGGCTTCTTCTGTCGATGCAGCACCTGCCCGAGCGCGCTGACGGCCTCGTGCAGCACGAACGCATACTCGCCCCGAGCGTCGAGTTCCTGCGCACGCCGAAAAGCGCCGACGGCGCGCCGCAGATGCCCTCGTGCTGCGTGGAGTTCTCCCAGCCGGAGCCACGCCTCGTGCGCCCGCACGTCTCCGCCACGAATGACCGACCACAACACCTTCTCGGCCTCGGCCAGCTCGTTGCGTTGAAGCAGGGCCTTCGCGCGCTCGAGGTCGTTCATGTCGTCCACCGTGCGGGCACGAAGCCGTGCTCGCGCGTGAAGCTGGAGGTCTCGGAGCACAGCGCGTCGAACACGCCCGGCCCCGCCGCGACGACGTCACCGAACTCGGGCGACCATGCAGCGCCATCGAGACAGGCGATGCGCCCGCCGGCCTCTTCGACGAGCAGGGCGCCAGCGCTCACGTCCCACGGCTTGAGGCCGAACTCCCAGTAGCCATCGAAGCGGCCTGCCGCGAGCCAGGCGAGGTCGAGCGCGGCGCTGCCGAAGCGGCGCATGCCTCGCGACTTCACGGCGAGGCGGCCGAAGAGCCCGAGCACCAGATCGGCGCGTGTTGGAAGATCGTACGGAAAGCCCGAGCAGAGCAACGAGCGCTCGAGAGACGTGGTCTGACTCACGGACAGCCGGGCGCCGTTCAGCGTCGCGCCCTGCCCTCTCGCCGCCGCGAACAGCTCGTCACGCATCGGGTCGAACACCGCCGCCGCGAGCACCGCGCGGCCACCGCTCCACGGCCCCTCCACGGCGATGGAGACGGAGAAGTGCGGCACCGCATGGGCGTAGTTGGTGGTGCCGTCGAGGGGGTCGATGATCCACCGCAGGCCACCCGACGAGACCGCGCCCGACTCCTCCGACAAGACGCCGTGATCGGGGAAGCGCGAACGCAGCGCCGACAGCACGACGTGCTCTGCTGCGCGATCGGCGTCGGTGACGAGATCGTTCCCAGTGCCCTTGATGTCGATGCTCCGGGTCTGGCTCAGCCGCTCCCGCAGCACGGCCCCCGCCGAACGCGCGAGCTCGACCGCGACGGCCTCCAACGCCACCGGAGTCACTTCTCGTCCTTCGCGGGCTCCGCGAGCAGCGTCTCGACGTCGGTGAGCGTCTGCTGAAAGAAGTCGTCGCTGAGCCCCTCGTGCACGCGCCGCACGACGCCGCGCCGATCGATCAACACCGTCGTCGGCATCTGCGAGACCTTCAGCACGCTCCCAGCGACGTTCGCCTCGGGGTCGTGGAGCACCGGCAGCTGCAGCTTGAGCTCCTGCACGAACGGCCCGATGACGGATGAATCGGCGTCGACGCTCATGGCGTACACCTTGAGCCCGCGCGCCGCGTACTGGCGTGCGAGGTCGTCGTAGAACGGCAACGAGTCACGACACGGCTCGCACCAGGTCGCCCAGACGTCGATGAGCACGACCGAGCCGCGCTCCTGCGACAGGCGCCACGCTTCTTTCCCCGGGTGACGGGTGACCGAGAACTCGAGCGGCTGCGCCTCGACCCGCGGCACCAGACTCCGACGCACACCATCGGACTCGACGAGCACGGGAGGCGTGGGAAGGCGAACGCATGACGCGAGGGTCAACACGAGCAGCCAACGCATCAAGCCCCCCTCGCCGACAGCCGCGCCAGCAGCGAGTCGATGAAGCCGCCGAAGCCGCCGTTGCTCATCACCAGCACGAGATCGCCACTCCGCGCGCCCGCCGCCACCTCGTCGAGCAGCGCGGGCACGGTCGCCGCCGCCACCGAAGGAATGCCGGCGTCGGTCAGTTCCTTCGCGAGGCGCGGCACGTCGAGCTCTTCGCCTGCGGGGATCTTGTCGTGCCGCTCGGGAATCTTGATGGAGGCGCGTGAGGCGCCCTCGAAGCTCTTCGCGTACTCCGCCTGATGCAGGTTGCGGCGGCTCGTGTTGCTGCGCGGCTCGAACACGGCCCACAACGGGCGAGAAGGCCAGCGCGACTTCACCGCCGCGATCGTCTCGCGAACCGCCGTCGGGTGGTGCGCGAAGTCGTCGATGACGAGCACGCCCGCGGGCTCTCCACGAATCTCCTGACGGCGCTTGACGCCCTCGAACGACGAGAAGCCGGCGCGAATCTCGTCAGCGGAAAGCCCCAGTCCGCGCGCGCACGCGTACACGCCGAGCGCGTTCTCGAGGTTGTGTCTGCCAGCCATCGGCAAGAGGAACTCGCCCTGCGCCATGCCGTTTTCGACGACGACGAAGCGAACACCTTCAGGGCCAAGGCGAACGTTCGTTCCAACCACGTCGGCCGTCGCGCCTTCGTGACCATCGTACGTCGTCACCTTCGCCTTCGAAGCGCGCGCGAGTCGAACGGCACTGGGCCAGGCAGCGCTCACCGCGACGTGACCATCGGCCGGCACGAGCGCCATCAGCTTCTCGAAGCTTGACTCGTAGTGCGCGAGGTCGCGGTAGATGTCGGCGTGATCGAGCTCGATGCTGGTGAGGATCACACTCCTGGGCTGGTAGTGCAGAAACTTGGGGCCCTTGTCGAAGTACGCGGTGTCGTACTCGTCACCTTCGACCACGAAGTGCGGCCCGCGCCCGAGCCGGTAGTTGCCCGAGTAGTTCTTCGTGACGCCGCCGACGAGGAAGGTGGGATCTCGCCCGGCCGCAGCGAGCACGTGCCCCATGAGCGAGCTCGTCGTGGTCTTCCCATGCGTTCCCGCGACGACGACCGAGTGACGCGACTTCAAGAAGAGCGAGCCCAGCGCCGCGGGGAAGCTCATCTGCTTCACGCCACGTTCACGCGCCGACGTCGCCTCGGGGTTCACCCGACGAATCACGTTGCCGATGATGACGAGGTCGGCGCGCGCGGCGTCGAGGTTCTCGGGCTTGTACGGCGTCATCGCGGGAATGCCCCACGTGCGCAGCATGTCGCTCATCGGCGGGTACACGTTCTCGTCGCTGCCCGTCACCTCGTAGCCCGCGGCCTTCAGCATGCCGGCGAAGCTGCCCATGCCGGTGCCGCCGACACCCACGAGGTGAATGCGTTTGATGGACGAAGGATCGATCGTCGCGAGCACGTTGCCGTTGTCTGTGTCGGTCATCGCCGTCGGTTCCATCACGGCGCAGCGGGATCGTCGAAGAGAAACTCGAACGTCAGCCCGTCGGCGTCACGCACGTAGAGCCGGCCGTGCACGTCCTGCGACGCAAGCTGGAGCGCCTCGACTCGCGCGAGCAGCGACGCACGCTCGGCGGCCGTGACCTGGAACGCGAGGTGTTCTCCGAACGAATGACCGAGTGGATCTCCTTCGCGCCAGGGAACGACGGCGAGCTGAAGCGCTCCAATGCGGAAGAGGTCGTGGCCAGGGCCCTTCGACTTCTCGGCGCCAAACAACGCGACGAGCACGGCAGCGGTGGCTTCGGGGTTGCGGCTGGTGAGACCGACGTGGTGCAGAACGGCGTTCATGGTGACTCCGTGGGCAAGCGCGCACACAGGTGCGACGCGCCGCCGTCCACGGGTCCTCGCGTGGGCCCACCCCACGCCGGACATCATCCTCGAGAGAGGTGCTCGGGGCTCACCGTGAACCGAGCTGCCTTTTCTGGAAGGTTGGGCGTGACGACTCTACCGGGTCAGAGCACGTCGAGCACCGACTCGTGAAACGCCTGCCTGAACGACCGAATCTGAACGTTCGCGCGACCGAACACGACGCGGTTGGTGAGCAGCGTCACCACGAGCTCGCGATCGAGATCGATCCACAGGCTGGTGCCGGTGAAGCCGAGGTGACCGATGGCGCCGCGTGGGCCCGCGCGGCCAAAGCGTGGACCACACGAAGCGCCCTCTGCCGACGGTGTGTCGAAGCCGAACGTGCGCGTGCTGCCAGGCGTCGCGGAATCGACGCTCCACCCGAGCGGAGACACGAGCCACCCATCGAGCACGGCCTGACCGAACCGCGAGACGTCGGCGGCCGTCGAGAAGAGCCCGGCGTGACCCGCGACGCCGTTCATCACCCACGCGTTGTCATCGTCGACTTCACCCGGGCGTGACGGCCACGTCTGGCACTGCCACATCGACTCCTGGCCCGGAGCCGGCTCTCTCGGCCGCGTGCCTCCGGTGTCGACGACGTGCGGCGAGCGCGGACGAAAACAACTCGAGAGCCCCAGCGGAGCGGCGACTTCTTCGGTGAACGCCTCGTCGAGCGGCTTCTTCGTCAGGGTCGCGATCGCTTCGCCCAGCAGAATGAAACCGAGATCGCTGTAGACGGCTGCCGCACCGACTGCGCGCTCGGCAGAAACGTCGAGCACGCGCGCGACGACCTCGTCACGAACGCGCCGCTGCAACTCGGGCGTGGGGCGTTCGAACAGCGCGGGGTGCTCCTTCGCCACCTGCGCGAAGAACGGAAGAAACGCAGGCAGGCCTGAACGATGAAACGCGAGGTCGGCGAACGTCGCGTCGACTCGAGCGTTGGGCAGCAGGGTGCGAACCGGCGCGCGCACGTCGAGCGCTCCACGTGCCGATAGGCGGCAGAGCATCGCGGTGGTGCTCATCACCTTCGTGACCGACGCGAGATCGAACACCGCCTCGGCCGGCGCGTTGCCGCCCTCGTAGACGAGCTGCCCCTTCGAACGAACGACGGCTCGCGCCTGCGAGAACACGCGATCGTTCACGCCACGTGAGAGCAGCTCGTCGAGCGACTTCACGCGAGGCCCTCGAGGCACTCGAGCCGCTTGTTCGACGCGTCGAGGCGCACGCGCGCTCCGAGCACCACTGGCTGGTTCACCGCGCCGTGACCGATGGGCAGGCCCGCGAGCACTGGAACGCCGAGCGTGCCCGTCAGCTCGGAGAGCAACTGCGCGCTCGTGAACGAGGCGCCCTTCTCTTCGCAGTCGGTGAACTCGCCGAGCACGACGCCGACCACACCTTCGAGTGCGCCCGCGAGCTTCAGGTGCGTCCACATGCGGTCGATTCGGTACGGCCGCTCACCGACGTCTTCGAGCAACAGCACCGCGCCCGAGAGTGACGGCATGAACCGCGTGCCAACGAGGCTCGCGAGCAACGAGAGGTTTCCGCCGACGAGCGCCCCTTCTGCCTGACCGGGCGTGACGGTGTCAGCCCCCATCAGCGGAGCCACCCGCCGGCCCTCGAGCACCTCGAACGTTCGGGCGACGACGTCGGCCGGCTGGGTGCCCAACTGCGTCACCACCGGGCCGTGCACCGAGCGCCACCGCCGCGCCTGCCACGCGAGGTGGAGCGCCGTGATGTCGGAGAACCCCACCACCGTCGCCGCGCGCTTGAAGGTCAGCGACTCGAGCAACCGCATCGCGCCATAGCCACCACGCGCCGCGATGATCGTTCCCAACTCCGCGTCGTCGAGACACCGCTGCAAGGCACGCGCGCGCGACTCGTCGGAGCCTGCGAGATAGCGAAACGTCTCACCAGCCTCGGGCGCGACCTCGACGCGATACCGGCCCGCCAGCACCGCCAGCCCCTTCTCGAACCGCTCGCGATCGAACGGCCCTGACGGCGCCACCACTCCGAGACGGGAGCCGGGCGAAAGCACCGGCATGGCAGAGAACGACATGACGTGGTTGTACACTCCCTTTGAGCCCTCATGGCCGTTCACGAGTACCGCCCAGCCGCGCCGAAGAAGCCGCCCCGCCCGAAGTTCCCCGTGCCGTGGGGGCTCTTCGTCGTGCTCGCCGTCTACGCCCTCGCGGTCGTCGGCTACATCTGGAAGACGTACTGGGAGTCGCCCGAGTACCAGGCGGCCGAGCACTACGCGAAGGCGCTCTCGTTGCTGGGCGTCGACGACGGCCGAAAGTGCACCCAGCCACAGCTCGAAGCGGCCTTCGGTCACGTGCTCGAAGCGGCGCGGCTGATTCCCGAGAACAAAGACCTCGCCACGCACACCGAGCGGCTGCGATGGCGCTTCGACGAACGCGGCTTCAAGTTGAACCCCGACTTCGCGCGCAAGGCCGAGCTCGTGTCGAAGGCGGCGCAGCGCGTGGAGGAAGAGCGGTCGCCGTGGCTCGCCGTCGGCTCGAGGGATCGCGGCTGGGCGCCTGATCAGCTGCTCGCGGGTCCCGAGCGGGTCGTGTGGTGGTCGTCGCCCGGAGTCGTGCTCATCATCGCGGTCTGGGTCTACGGCCAGTTCGGCGCGAAGAAGGCGCGTGAGAAGGAGCGTGAGGAGAACCTGAAGAAGGCCGAAGCCGACGCGCAGAAGCTCGGAAGCTGGCGTGAGGGGCTCGGCGAAGCGCCACGCAAGTACGAAGCGGCCGATGAAGACGAAGGCGACTCGACGATCGCCGAGCCACCACCTGTGCCGAAGCCGCGCACGACGAACTCCGGCCGGCCTGCGGTCGCCAGAACGAGCAGCCCTGGCCGACCCGCCGTCTCGAAGAGCTCGCCTGGAAGACCCGCCGTGAAGAGCTCTCCCGGGCGCAATGCGGTGAAGAGCAGCGGCAGCCGCCCCGCCGTGAAACGGAAAGACGAAGACTCATGAACCACCTCGCAGCGCACCTGGCGTGGCCCCGCGTGAAGGCGCTCGCGACCGCGAACGCGTGGGCGTTGTTGCCCATCGGCTCCACCGAAGCGCACGGCCCACACCTGCCGCTCAACGTCGACGTCGTCATCGCGCAAGAGGTCTGCCGTCGCGTCGGGCTCGTGCACGAGACCGTGGAGTTCCCCGCCGTCACGTACTCGCTCACCGACTTCGCCGCGCCGTTCGCGGGCACCGTGAGCCTCGCCGCCGAGACCGCGAAGGCGATGCTGGTGAACGTGATTCGCGGCATCGGGAGCGCCGGCTTCGGCCGCATCTGCGTCATCAACCACCACCTCGAGCCCGCGCACTTCAAGGTGGTGCACGCCGCGGCGACCGAGGCGGGAACCGGCGCCACCTTTCGCGTCGTCGTGCCTGACCATCGCCGCAAGCCCACCGGCCCGCTGCTCGGAGACGAGTTCATGCACGGCGGCAGTCACGCAGGCAGCTACGAGACCTCGCTCATGCTCGCCGCAGCTCCGCAGTTGGTGAACGACGAAGCGCGCCGCGCGCTGCCCTCGCTGAACGTCGATCTGCCCGGCGCCATCAAAGCCGGGGCGACCAACTTCCTCGAAGCGGGCGGACCCGAGGCGTACTTCGGAGCTCCGGCAGACGCGTCGGCCGCCGAGGGCCAGCGGCTCTTCGAGATCATCACCCGCGCGACGCTCGACGCGATGAACGGCTGAGAACGAACCGGGCGCGCGACGCAAGGGCCGACTGTTCACGGCAGGTGGCAGTGAGGCACACCTTCCGTGCGAACAACACGCGACGCGCCGTCGAAGTCGGGCAATTATCCCGCGCATGCGCACCCCCGCTTGCGTGCTCCTCATTCTTCTGGCGACCAGTGCGTTCGCCGGGCCGAAGAAGAAGCCTGCCGCCGCGAAGCCCGCTTCCGGAAAACCTGCCGTCGTCGTCGATGCTCCGCCTGCGATGGCGCGGCTGCTTCAGAGCACACTGGGCACGCGCTTCGCGGCCACCATCAACACCAACGCCATCTCGGACTCGCCGACGGCGAAAGAGGTTCGCTCGCTGACGGTACCGGCGAAGGCGATCGCGGTCGTGCTCGCGCGCTCGGCCGGTGACTCGTGGTCGGTCACGGTGCTCAACGGCGCCGACGGAACGCCGCTCGAGAATCAGGTCTTCCGCGCCGCTGCTCGCAAGCCGCTCAAGGCGCTGCCGAAGAACGTCGCCGGCGCCATCGTGCTCGCGTGCGCGACGGGCCAGGCGCCTCCCGCAGAGGCCGCGCCCCAGGCAGAGCCCCCGAAGACGGAGCCGAAGGTCGCCGAGACGAAACCGGAGCCGGCGAAGAAGACCGAGGTCGCGACGAAGACCGAGCCGCCGAAGAAGGAGGTCACCAGCAGCACGACCACCACCTCCAGCTCCAGCTCCACGTCGAGCGAGACCACCATCTCGTCGTCGACGAGCGCGCCAACGACGCCTTCGCCGCTGCCCGCGCTGCGGGTCGGGCTGGGCTTTCGCGGCTTCGGCCGTTCGCTCACCTGGGCCGGAGACCCCGAGCAGGCGCTGGCGAAGTACGGCCTCACCTTCGCGCCAGCCGTCGCGCTCGACGCGACCTGGTACCCGGGAGCGCACGTCACCTCGGGCGTGCTCGCGAACCTCGGCGTGGCCTTCGCGGGTGACATCGCGGTCGGCGTCTCGTCGAAGCAAGACACGTCGAAGTTCGGCACGCGCGCCGATCGCTTTCGCATCAGCGCCGCGTTTCGTCAGCCGTTCGGCTCGGTGTTCTCGGTCGAGGCCGTCGCCGGCGCCTCGCTCCAGCGCTTCTCGATCGACCCCGTCGCCGCCAACGACGGCACACCGCGCCCCAACATTCCGAGCGTCGCGTTCACCGGCCCGCGCGGCGCCGTCGGCGTGCGGCTCGTCAAGCTCGGCCCCGTCGGCGTCGACGCGATGGGTGGCTTCACGTTCCTCGTCTCGACGGGTGAGCTGGGCACTGACGCCTACTTCAAGCGGGCGCGCGGCTTCGGCGTCGACGCAGGCGCTGGCGTCTCGGTCGAGCTCGTCGACAACCTGCATCTGCGGGCTTCCTTCGACTGGACTCGCTACTTCCTCACCTTGAACCCGGAAGAAGGCGCGCGCTTCACCGCTCCTTCGGCGTCGGATCAGTACCTCGGCGGTTCAGTGGCACTGCAGTGGGTGATGTAGGCCCCACCCTCAACGATCACTTTCTCGAATCGCAGTACGCGTGAGTTGCGCTAATGGGCGCACGCCGTTACGTCCGCACGACCTGAAAGGCCGAGGTGCTCAATGCAGTTGGAGTCGCTCAAGATGTTCGTCGATGTCGTCGAGACGGGTTCGTTCTCGCGCGCGGCGCAGCTCAACCACGTCACGCAGAGCGCGGTGAGCCAACAGATTCGGGCGCTCGAGACGCGCTACGAGCAGCGGCTCCTCTCACGCAGCGCGCGGCAGGTGACGCCGACGCCGGCGGGTGAGCGGCTGTTCCGCGGGTGCAAAGAGATTCTGGCGCGCTTCGCCGAGGTCGAAGGCGAGATTCGCGAGCAGGCGATGGACATCTCGGGCACGTGCAACGTGTCGGCGATCTACTCCGTCGGTCTGCACGAGCTGTCGAACGTGCAGCGCGAACTGCTGCGCTCGCACCCGAAGGTGAACCTGCGCCTCAACTACCGCCGGTCTGATCAGGTCTATGACGACGTGATTCTCGGCGCGGCCGATCTCGGCCTCGTCGCGTACCCGCAGCAGCGCGCGGGCGTCGACATCATTCCTTTCCGCGAAGACAAGCTGGCGGTCGTGCTGCCGCCGAACCACGCGCTCGCCTCGAAGGCGAAGATCTCGCTCAGCGCCGTCGCGGGCCTGCCCTTCATCTCGTTCGATCGTGAAGCGCCGTCACGCAAGGGCATCGACAAGCTCTTCCGCGACAAGGGGCTCGAGCTGAACATCGCCATGGAGCTCGACAACGTCGAGACCATCAAGCGCGCCGTCGAGCTCGGCCTGGGCATCTCGGTGCTGCCGCAGCCGACCGTGTATCAGGAGGTCACGCAGGGCACGGTCGTCGCCAAGCCGTTCGCCGAGGGCACGTTCACCCGCCCCATCGGCATTCTGGTTCGCAAGGGCAAGTACCTCTCGCGCGCGTCGCAGGCGGTGCTCGACACCTTCAAGAAGCTCACTGTCGAGGAGTGACCCTGCCATGCCGTTGGTCGTTCGCAGGGTGAAGGTGTCTGACTTGCCGGTGCTCGAGACGCTCGAGCTCGAGACGACGAAGCGGTTTCCCGCACGCACGCGGTGGATCGAGACGTTCCGCACGATGCTCGAGACGAGCCTGTCGGAAGAGCCCGAAGGGCTGCTCGTCGCCGACTACGACGGGCGCGCGATCGGCGTAGCGGTCGCCCGCGTGATGGGCCCGCACCCGCTCACGGGCCAGACGTTGGGGCGCGTGCTGACACTCTCGGTGGCGCCGGGGTGGAAGGCGCAGGGCATCGGAGAACGCCTGCTCAAAGAGGCCGAGGCGTACCTGAAGTCGCGCGGCTGTCAGGTGATCGCCATGTCGCTGCCCAGTGACGCGGGCGCCGAAGGTGAGCTCTTCAAGCAGGCCGGCTTCAAGGTGTCGGCCTGGGAGCTCGAGAAGAGCTGATCACTCGGTGGCGGGCTTCTGCTTCGCCTCCTGCATCAACTCCTGCAGGGTCTTCTCACGCGGCGGTTCGGCAGGCGGCGTCGCTTCACCGGCGGCCTTCTCTTTCGCTTCGCGCATCAGCTCCTGAAGCGACTTCTCGGGAGCCGGTGCCGCCGCTTCTCCACCATCGGCCTTCTCTTTCGCCTCGCGCATCAGGTCCTGCAGCGACTTCTCTGGCGCCTCGCCTTCGGGCGGCTGCTTGTTCGCCTTCATCAAGTCCTGCAGCGACTTCTCGCCCGTGGGCTCGGCCGGCGTGTTCGGCGTCGGCGTCGTCGGGAGCGGCGCTTCGACCTTCGCCTCGTTGCGCAGCGCGAACACCAGGCCAGTCGCCATCTCGGGCACGTACGAGACGATGCCGAGCGCGACGAGCATGATGAGCAACGTCGGCACGACGGCCTTCACCACGAAGCCGATGCTCTCTTTGAACAGCGTCGAGCTGACGAACAGGTTCAGGCCGACCGGTGGCGTGAGGTACCCGATCTCGAGGTTCACGATGAAGATGATGCCCATGTGAATCGGGTCGACGCCGACGGCCGCGGCCATCGGCGCCAGCATCGGCGCGATGATCAGAATCGCCGACATGATGTCCATGAACATGCCGACGATGAGCAGCAGAATGTTCACGAACACCAGGAAGCCGACCTTCGAGAGATTCTGCGCCTTCAGCAGCGCGACCATCTGCTCTGGCACTTCCTGGTCGACGAGCACGTAGTTGAGCGTGAGCGCGAGCGCGATGATGACGAGCAGCGAGCCCATCACCGTCATCGAGTTCTCGGCGACCGACAGCAGCTTCTTCCTGTCCATCTCGCCGTGAATGAAGACCTCGACGGCGAGGGCGTAGACGACCGAGACGGCCGACGCTTCGGTGGCGGTGAAGATGCCCGTGTAGATGCCGCCGAGAATGATGACGGGCAGCATCAACGACCAGAAGCCCTCACGCGTCGCGTTCCACAGGCGCTCCTTCGAGAACGGCTCGCGGGGAATCTTGAACCGCACGCCCTGCGTCACCGAGTAGAGGGCCAGCAGCGCGCCGATGAAGAGCCCGGGCACGATGCCGGCGACGAACAGCTCGGTCGGGTCCACCGGCGTCGAGCCCGACACCATGATCGAATAGATGATCATCGGAATCGACGGCGGAATCAGAATGCCGAGCGAGCCCGCGGTGGTGAGCAGCCCGACCGAGAAGTCCTTCGGGTACTTCGCCTTCACCAGCGCGGGCACCATGATGCTGCCGATGGCGACGACGGTGACGGGCGACGAGCCTGAGATCGCCGCGAAAAAGACGCAGCCCGCGACCGCAGAGACCGCGAGGCCGCCTGGAATCCACCCGAAGGCGGCGCGCATGAAGTCGATGAGCCGGCGGGCGAGCGTGCCCTGCGTCATCAACTCTCCGGCGACGACGAAGAATGGAATCGCCAGCAGCACCTCTTTGCCCGCGAGCTCGAGCACCTTGCGCACGGCGACGGGCAGGTCGTCACTCGTGAGCAAACCAATGCACATGATGCCGATGCCGCCCATCAGCGCGAACAGCGGCAGGCCCAGCAGCAGCGACGACAAGATGATGGCGAAGACGAGGAAGCCGACCTTGCCGGTGAAGACGAACAACCCGGTGAGAATCGACAGCCAGATGATCAGGCCCTTCTTGCGCTGCCGGTACGCGAGCGCCGCCAGGGCGGCGACCGCGAGGAACGCGAGGATCTTGAGCAACGAGAAGTCCATCGCTCAGGCCCCTTCCTTCGCGACCGCAACCTGCTCGGCTTCTTTGGCGAGCTGCTCCATGTCGACGCCGTGGGCATCGACGCCACCGACGGGCGGGCCCCAGACGAAGTCGCGAACGCCCGCGCCGAGGAACCGGAAGGCCATGGTGCCGAACGTGACTGGCAGCGCGAGCGTCACCAGCCAGCGCGGAATCGGCAGCGCGTCGAACACGCCGACGCCGTCACCGTCACGCCAGAGCACGTACTCGCCCTGCAGCTGAATGAGCGCCAACACCGTGAGCAGCGCGCAGAACGCGAACGTCACCACGCCGCCGATGAGCGAGAAGAGGTTGCCCATCTTGGCGTCGAGCGACTTCTTCACCGTGTCGAGAATGATGTGGCGGCGCTGGCGCGTGGCGATGGAGGCCCCCAGCATGCCGCTCCACAACATGAGGCCGAGCGAGAACTTCTGCGCGCCCGGAAGACTCGAGGGGAAGAAGTACAGCAACGCCTGCACGAAGCCCGCGAGGCCGGCCCACACGCCGAGGCCGATACCAATCGACGGTGGAAACGACGGCAGCGGCTTCGACAGCTTCTCGGCCTTGATGGCGCGCGCCGAGTGCGTCGCGAGAATGACGAGCAGCAACGAGCCCAGGTTGAAGACCCACGGCCCCACCGTCTCGATGACGAGCTTCTGCGTCTCGGCCGACGGCGCCGTCATGAAGCTCAGAATCAACGTGGCGGTCTTCGAGACCGGCCGCGAGAACGTGCGCTGCACGACGTCGAGCGTCACCAGCACCGTCATCAACGAGAGCGTGGCCAGCAACAGCACACGCTCGATGGCGAGCACGAGGTCGTCGAGGCGATCGATGGACTTGCGGAGCGAGTTCACGGGGGCTCTCCAGCAGGAACGACGACGCCGGCCGAGGGTTGAGCTCGACCGGCGCGGAACTTCAGGAAGACGACTTCGTCACTTCTTCCCGGCAGCGAAGTCCTTCTTCGCGGCGAGAATCGCGTCGAGCAGCGCTTTGTTGCCCGGGCTCTTCTTCGAGTACAGGTCCCACACGGGCTTGGCCTTCTCGACCCACGCCTTCGTCTGATCGGGCGTCAGCTTGCACACCGTCTTCTTCGCGGCCGTGAAGTTGTCGAGCAGCGGGTCGGTCAGCGCACGCACGCCAGAGATGCCCGAGCGCTCGTCGCTGCGGTCGAGGAGGATCTTCTTCAGGTCCTCCGGCTGCGCGTCGAAGACCTTCTTCGAGATGACGATGAGCGCCGGCTGGTAGATGTGCTTCGTGTACGTGTAGTGGGTGACGCCCTTGTACCAACTGGTCGCCTGCGACAGCAGCGGGCTGTTCGAGTAGCCGTCGACGGTGCCGGTCTGGAGCGCGCCGAGCACCTCGGGCGTCGACATCTCGACGGGGGCCGCGCCGAAGGCCTTGTACGTCTCCATGTGCACGTACGACTCCTGCGCGCGCATCTTGAGGCCCTTCATGTCGTCGGGCTTCTCGACGCACTTTCCCTTGATGCCGTAGCCGTGCCAGCCGTTCTCGCCCCACATCACCATCACGAAGCCCTTGGCCTCGAGCAGCTTGGCGACCTGCGGGCGAATCTTGTCGAGCACGTAGTCGGCTTCGGCGTCGCTCGCGTACAGGTAGGGCAGCTCGATGCCGGCGAGCTCGGGCACGTAGGTGGCGAGCGCTCCAGCCGAGCCGCCGAACATGCCGATGTTCCCGTTGCGCGTCTCTTCGGCCATCTCCTTCTCGCCGCCGAGCTTGCCGCCGAGGAAGAGCTTCAACTTCACGCGGCCGCCCGAGTCCTTCTCGAGGCGGGCCTTCACGCCGTCGAGCCAGTCGGACCACGGGGTGCCTTCGGGCGCCACCGAGCCGACCTTCATGACGAGCTTCGGGTCTTCGGCGAACGCCGTCACCGAGACGAGGAGCGAACAGCAGAGAACGAGCAGACGCTTCACGAAAACCTCCGATGGCGGAGACACACGTGTCGCCGCGAGGGTGTGCTGAAGAAGAACGGAGCGCTCCGGCCGAACTTCAATGGCCGAAGCGCCCTGCGGGTGACTCAGAACTTCTCGTCGATCTGCGAGAGCAGCTTCTTGGCCTTCTCCTGCTCGAGCGTGTTCTCGGCTTCGATGTCGGGCTCGGCGGCGGCGTTGGCGGCCACCACGTCTTTGAGCAGCTTCTCGAACGTCGCCTTGTCCTGGCGCTTCACGCAGAGGTAGTCGGCCCAGAGCACCTTCGTGCCGAGGTAGGTGGGCGCGAGCTCGACGGCCTTCTTGAAGTTCTCTTCGCTCTTGTCGAGGGAGCCACCGGCGAGGCCAGCCGTCTGCGCCTCGTAGCCGCCCAGGTACCGCCACGGCGCCGCGAAGAAGTACTTCTCGTCGAACGACTTCACGTGGTCGATGGTGGCCTTGATGTCGTCCTTGTAGCGGAGGCGCGTCGCGAAGCCCTTCGCCGCGGCCCACTTGCCGAGGTTCGACGCGTACCAGTACATCGCGTCGATCGACTCCTTCGGCGCCTTCACGATCGACTCGGCGTGCGACTTGCCCTCGGCCATCGACTTCGCGAACTCGGGCGCCGACAGCTTCAGCGACTTCGTCGCCCAGTCGAGACCCTTCTGGTACGCCTCGTCGCGCTTGTCGTTCTTGTCGGCGAACGCGGCGCGCTCACCGGCGAAGTACCAGGCGCGCGAGAGCTTCGCGTAGAGCACCGCGTCGGCAGAGGTGGCCGCGAGGGCTTCCCACTTCGCGATCGCCTCCATGTGCTTCGCTTCGTCCTTGCGCTGCGCCCACAACGAGTCGGCGTCACCAGCCGCAGCCGCGTCGACCGTGCCCGTCGCCGTCACCTTCTCGTCCCACTTCGCCGCGTGCTGCGTGGCACAACCCGACAGCGCCACCGAGGCAGACACAGCCACACCCATCATCAGCTGCTTCATCGTTCGCTCCTGTGAATGGTTGCCTGAAAAACCCGCAGGGCTTCCTAACGACTTGAGCCGGGGTGTCTAGCCCCGCAGCCGTGCAGGATTTGGAATGACGCGTTTCGTCACTCGGAATGGCCGCGCGACCCCGGCCGGAACTCGACGAGGCGAAAGAGCCAATCGTCGGGGCCGCGCACGCCGACCTTGCCGAGGTTGGGCGCGTAGTAGTGCGTGTACGGCGCGCTGCCATCGAGGCCGGTCTCGAGCACGGCGAGGCAGTGATCGATGACGATGCCGTTGGGCAGATCGACCTGTGCGTCGAGCGCGAGCACCTCGTACTGCGACGTCTCTTTGGTGCCCTTCTCGATCGACGCAGGCGCCTGCCAGCGGGTGCCGCGCGTCATCACCGCGGGCAGCAAGACGACCTCACCGTCTGCGCGCGCCGACGAGCGCTCGAGCCAGTTGCCCTCCTTCACGCGCCAGGTGCCGCTGACCGACTTCTTGCCGATGGAATACGAGAAGCCCGCTTTCCATTCGACGAAGGAGTTGATCGACACACGCCCTTTGGAGCCCGACTGCAGCTGGTACGTCCACGTCGCGCCCGCCTTCTGAATGAAATACTCGGCGCCCAGCCGCGTGGCCTCTGACGTCGCGGTGGCTGGCTGACGGGCGGTCGGTGGCTCGGCGGAAGCGGCAGTGGCGAGAACGAGTGCGAGAGCAACGCGACGAAGCACGGCCCGACTATGCCGCGCGCCGCAGGGAATTGAAGGGCTCAATGCGTGACCGGGCGGAACAACGCGAGCGCGCTGGTGAACCCATGCATCCACGTGCGGCCGCTGACGGGGCCGAACTCACCGTTGCAGAAGAAGCCGCCGAGCGGCGTGGTGGGGAACTTCGAGGCGAAGAGGCCTGCGTCATGGTCCTCGACGCCAAACAGCCCGCGGCCACGGCCCGTGCACGAGAACATCAACGCGCCGGCCGGAGCGCTGGGCACCTTCGCCAGCTTCGCGACGAGCTCTTCTTCGGCCGCCCGCGCGTCACGCAGCATGAACTGCACGACCTGCAGCGGCTCGAGCACCGACGCGACGGCGACCGCTTTTCGTTTCGGCTCGAGGCCGACGAGGTTGCGAATGAGCAACTCCTGCGCGTCTGCGTGAACGGAGCCGGTCTTGAGGCCGACACCGACGACGAGCGAGTGACGCATGCGCTCCTGCACGTCGGGTGGCGCGGCCGCGTGCAGCTTCTGCATCACGTCGATGGGTGACTTGCCGTCGAGCTCGAGCAGCAGGTGGCCGTCGACGGCGGTCGCGAACATCGGGGCGCCGATCGGCCGGCAGCCCTGCGCGATGAGCGGCTCGACCGCGAGCTCTCCCGACAACGCCACGCAGACGGCGCCGGACGTGTGCACGCGTTCGTCGAGGAAGAGCCGGTGCGAGCCCGGCGTGCTGCCACCGCTCGCCATACCGCCCATCGCCACCACGCCGGGAAACGAGTCATCGAGCTGCTCGAGCGTGGCCTCGGCTTCGAACGAGAACGGGTCGCCGAAGAGCAGCACGGCCTTCGGAGCGTGGGAGAACGCCACCCGCTCGTTGCTGCGAACCGCGCGGGCTTCGAGCTGCACTCTCGGCAACGACGCAGCGACGACGGCGATGGCGGGCACGTCTTCGACCTCGCGCGAGGCGCCGATGACGCCGGCTCCGGAGCAACCAACGAGCGTCGCGTTCGGGTAACGCTCACGCAACCGGCTGACGACGGCAGGTGCTTCTTTGAGCAGCCCCGACGAGACGAAGAGCAGCACGAGATCGGGCGGAGCGCCGAGCTCTTCGTCGAGCACTTCGATGGCGCGGCTCGCCGCGCCTGCTCCGGTGGTGTCGCGTGAGAGCGTCGAGGCCCACTTCATCGTCACTCCTGCCGCAGAACGTCGTGCAAAACGGTTGGCCGCTCCCTACACGAAGCGCCATGCGCCGTCTGGCCCTCCTCGCGTTCACGCTCGCCTGCACCCCGCCGCCGCCTGACCCGAACGTCATCGAGCAGTCGGGCAGTGTCTCGATTCGTCGCGACGTCGTACGCATCGCCGCGCCGAAGCCACCCGCGAATCCCTTCACGGGCAGCGCCACGCCCGACGAACTCGATGCCGTCACCGTCGTTCGGTACCGCGTCGACACCGGCACGAAGCCGCCACGCCCTGCGCGCGCGATCGTGCTGCTGATGCCCGGCTTCATGGGCGGCGCAGGCTCGTTCGATTCACTCGCGCGCGGCATCGTTCGACGCTCGACTGCCGACGATGTGTTGGAGGCCTGGGCGATCGATCGCCGCAGCAACGCGATGGAGGATCGCGCCGGCATCGAGGCAGCGCTCTTGGCAAAGAACCCCGACCTGCTCACCGGCTACTACTTCTCGGGCGAGGCGGTGAACGGGCAGACGTTCGCCGGCTTCAAGAAGCAGGAAGACGTCGCGTTCGAATCGGAGTGGGGCCTGGTCTCGACGATGAACGATCTGCGCGCGGTGGTGGCGACGATTCCCGCAGAGCAGCGCAGAGCGCGGGTGGTGCTCGCAGGGCACTCGCTCGGCGCCGGGCTCGCATCGATGTACGCCGCGTGGGACTTCGATGGCGTCGCCGGCTTCTCTGAGCTCGCGGGGCTCGTGCTCATCGATGGCGTCACGGGAAACGAGGGCCAGCCGCTCACGACGACGCGCGAGGAATACGAGACGACCGGTCTCATGAACTCGGGCTTCGGCGGGCGGCCAAGTCTGCAGCAGGTGCGCCAGACGAGTCGCTACTTCGCGTTCCCGTTGCTCGAGGCGAAGTTGTTTCCCATCGGCGTTGGTACCGCGATGCGCGCGATGTGGCGGCCCGAGATCATCGAGAAGGATCAGCCGCGCCGCGACGCGCTCGAGACGTTGTTTCTCACCAGCGATCTGCCGCGCATGACGAACCGCGCCGCGTTCGGGCTCGCCTTCGACGCCGCGACCTGTCCCGTGAGCATCGCTGCCGTGAACGCGGGCGAGACCGATGGCCCGCTCGTCGACACGACGTCTGCATTCGGAGGCACCATCAAGAAACCAGCGAGCAGCAACCAGACGTTTCGCTGGAAGGAGTTCGACGCCATCGAGCCGAAGGAGCTCACCTCGCTCTCGGAGTTCGGGCTCGCCTGGGCGCGTACGGGCTCGGACTTCGGCGAGTGGTACTTTCCCTCGCGGCTCTCGCTCGACACCGTGCTGGGGTCGACGTTGACGCTGACGCCGAATGACTGGCCGGTGACGGCGTATGGCGTGCGTGCGCTGCATGGCCGCGAAATCGACCTGCCCGTGCTCGTCGAGGCGGCCGGCATTCTCGGTGGCGACGTGACGAAGTACGACAAGCTCGAGGCGCTGCTCCCCGGGGTCGGTGAAGGGCGGCCGCAGCAGGGCGCTCCGCGTACCGAGTCGCGCGGTTTCGAGGCGATCTCGAACGCGTCGTTCACGCACATCGACCCGCTCGCGGGCACCGACGTGGCTGGTGGCGAGGTGGCGCGCTGGTTCGACGCGGTGGCCTCGTTTGCGAAGCGAAACACACCTGCAGGAGGGATCGTCGTTCCCTGATAGGAATCGGCGCTCCGATGCTCGTGCGAGTGCTGACAGCGCTGGTGCTCACGCAGGAGGCGACGCCGAGGCTCGTGCTGGAGCAACGGTTGAGCGCCCTCGATCAGCAAGCCGCGCGCGCCCGCACCTTGCGAACGCTCGGCATCATCACGCTCGTCGGCGTCGGCGTGTCACGTGAGGTGCGAAACGTCTTCGCCGCCGTGCAGCACTTCGAGACGTACCGCGCGCTGACGGGCGACCCGTCGGGCGATCGCGGCTATCGACAGATGCAAGATGCGCTCGTCGTCTCGTGGATCGTGACGGCTGCACTCGCTGCAGCGACGACGTTGTTCTTCGTCATCGGCTTCGCGAGCGACCCGTCAGAGGAGCGAGCCCACGTGGTGGACCAGCTCCAGTCGCTGCCCTGAGACGCTGAGCCCCGAATACCGGCAGGTTGGGTGGCCTCGAGGCTGCTTCTTCGGCGCTCCCCTTCACCCGGAGCCACCCATGTCGCTGCAGCTCATCCTTTCGTTCGTCTTCATCTTCACGTCGGGCCTGGTGCTCGCCGCCAACTTCGTTCGCATGACCGCCCGAAACGCGCCGGCTGATCTTCGCTTTGGTGTGCTGGCGACGGGCGGAGGCCTGGTGATGGTCATCGCTGCCGGCTTGCTCTGGAGCACGTTCGGCGACTTCGTGGTGCTGCTCGGAATTCAGTCGATCGTCGCGCTCGGCATCGGAGGCTTCCGCCTCACGCGTCACTTCCGCCAGAGCGAGTTCCAGCAGCGCTGAGGCGAATCATCCTCACCAGCGCGTCTGACACCACACACCTTTCTCGCGAACGTGGCTGTCAGACGCCGCTTCGAGGTTTCAATGGGCTGGCGTGGGCCTTGCTGTAGCGTGCCCCGCGCGCATGAGCCCTACAGCCCTTCTTCCGTGGTTGGTCGTGCAGGCCGCGTCGCTGAGCCAGAGTTCGGTTCCGGCGGCCGGCCAGTACGAGACGATTCTCACTCTCGATGCTCCGGCGGCCGTGCATCTCTCGGCGCGTGGGCCCAGCGGAACGTCGTGTGAGGTGATCGACCGCGTGCGTGGGCCGTTCGCCCGCGCGGGCACCGTGGGACGCGTCAACTGCGAGCTCGATCTGCTGCTCGACGCGGGTCAGTACAAGGTGCGCGTCGAGTCACCGGCGAAAGGCAAAGGCACGGTCGCGATCTCGGCGGCAGTGTTCGGTGAGATCAACAAGGGCTCGGTGCAGCTGGCCAACGGCGCAGCCGTCGAGACGACACTCAAGCCCGCGCAGCAGGCCTCGTTCTGGCTCACGATGCCGACGCGCGGCGTGCCCTACGTTCGCATCAACGGCCGGCACGCAGGTGACGTGCGCTTGTGGCGCAACGGCGAGTGGCTCGAGCCGATCTCGCTGCGGCACACCACGACGACGAACACGCCCGGCTACCCGATGCACGAGTGGTGGCTCGATCAGGTGCTCGAAGCGGGCGATTACCAACTGGTCGTCTACGGGCGTGACAGCGTCACCGTGACGGGCTCGACCGTCGACGACTCCCTCACCGTCGAGCGTGGCTTTCGCCCTGGCCCCGTGGAGCGCTCCGTCTCGTTCACCCTGCCCGCCTCGGGCGTGCTCACGCTCGAGCTGCCGCGCACGCCGACCGCCGCGTACGTCTCGCTCGACAGCGCTCCTGAAGCGCAGGTCTCTCTCCAGCTCGCCGACCTGGGCGTCGACTCGTCGCTCTCGTTCAATTGGAGCTGCACGATTCCCAAAGGCGCCATCGTGCCCGAGTGCGGGAGCCGCACGTTCAGCACGCCCGATCGCCGGGTGCTTCTGCTGAAGGGCCCGCGAGGCACGAAGGGCACGGTGGAGTGGGCGACCGCCGTGAACAACGATCTCGGATGGCTGACGTCGTGGCGCGGCGGTTACTACGGCGCGCCGAGCACCAACTTCCTCTTCTCGACGCGCATGCGCGGCCGCGTGATGGTGTCGACGCACGATCTGCCGATCGACTCCGACGCGGCGCCGCTGGGCTGTCAGCTCGAGACGGCCGAAGGGCTCAACGCACCGTTCCGCGTGCTCGCGCGCTCGATGACGAAGCTGAACGACGGCGAGATGCTCGAGAAGTCGTTCAACTACGAAGAAGGCGGTGCGGTGATCTGGTTCGAGGTGACCTCGTCGAACCGCTATCGCGTGCGCACCGATGGCGGCCGCAAGAACCGCTGCGAGGTCTATCGGCACAAGACAGACGGCACGCTCGAGCGCCTCACCCAGTCGAAGGCGGACGACACCGTTGGCTGCGATCAGGTGCTCTCGCTCGGCAAAGGCGAGTACCAGCTGCAGCTCTTCGGCGGGAACGCCGGCATCGAGAAGGTCGTGGTGCGCGAAGACTCGAAGCGCGACCTCAAGAAGGCGGCGGTGCGGAGCACGTGTCAGCTGCCTCCACTCGATCTCGGAGAAGGTCGCTACCGCCTCATTCTCACGCGCACCGGCAACATCACCGCGCGCGGCGTCTCGTTGACCGAGCTGCCGACCGATCTCTCGCAGCCGCTGCACGTGAGCCTCGACCCGCAGCAGACGCTGACGCTCCCGCTCGTGAAGGGACCACCCTTCGTCGTTCGCTCGTCGGGTGGCTCGAGGTTCGGCTGCCAGATTCAGGGGGCTCCGTCGCCCGTCACCACGTCGGAGTGTTCGGTGCCCTCGCCAGCGAGTGGTGACGCCATCACGCTGTCGAACCCTGGCGAACTCCCCGTGCAGGTGACGGTGTTCCGGCCCGTCGCCGCGCCCATCGCCGGTGCGCTCACCTCGTATTCGCCGGCGCTCAAGCCCTTGCCCAAGCTCGTGCCCGAGCAACCGACGTGGTTCGACTTCGATCGCAGCCAGACGAACTCGGCCACCTTCGAGGTCGAGACGCCCGGGCTCTACAACGTGACGACGCTGGGCCTGCTGTCGACGTCGTGCCGGCTGCGCACGCCAGTCGTCGATCTCGTCGCGCAGAACTCGAGCGGAGGTCGTGGCCGCAACTGCCTCATTCAGACGTACCTGCAGAAGGGCCGCTATCTGCTGAGCGCCACGACGCAGGGCCAGAGCAAGGGCCGCGGCGCGCTCTTCCTGCTGCGCAAGCCGGCGAAGGAGTACGCGGGCCTCGGCGGCGAAGGTGAGTCATTCTTCCGCGTCGACGCGAACGAGCTCGTTCAGCAGAAGCTGGTCGTCGGAAAGGGCGGGCTGTTTCAGCTCGGTACGACCGCGCAGGGCGCGACGCTCATGTGCCGCCTCGATGACCCCCAGGGCTGGCCGGTCGAGACCGTTCCGTCCCCCTGTGTCGGCGCGCGCAGCCTCACGGCAGGCACGTACCTGTGGACGCAACTGCCGCTCACCGTCGAGTCCATGCGGCGCACGAAGCTCGAGCGGCAGCGTGACCCGGTGGTGCTCAAGGGAAGCAAGCCGCATGGCATCGTGGCGTTCACCTGGTACGACGCCGAGCTCGGCTCCGATGGCAAAGACGAGTTCACGTTCTCGCTCGAAGGAGAGACCTCGCTCGACGTCGTGCTGACGCAGGGCATGCAGGGCCGCATCTTCAAGCTCGAGAAGGACCAGCCGCCGAAGGCCGTCGAAGTCATTGCGCCGCAGGTGTCGGCGTACGACTCGCAGCCCGAAGAGTCCGAGTATCAGGAGCCGCAGGGCGAGTCCGAATACGAGGGCGAGCGCGAGTACGACGGTGAAGGCGATTCAGAGCCAGTCGTCGCAGCCGCACCGAGTGGACCTGCGATGCGTTCAGCGCCGCCTCCGCCGAGCGGCGCGAAGATCACGCTGCCTGCTGGCAGCTACAAACTCGTCACCGAGCACAGCAAGGGCGACGTCGGCATCACCTACAAGCTGCACTTCGGCTCGGCGGTGTTGATGCCCGGCATGAGCCGCACGCTGCCGGTGCCGACGACGATTCCGCTCGTGGTGCCGCGCGATGGAACGCTGCGCCTGCGCACGGAAGGCGACGCCGACGTTCGCTGCCGGCTCTTCGACGAGAAACGCAAGCTGGTGATGGAGGGCAGTGAGAACGGCGCCGACTGGAACTGTGCGCTCGCCGAGCCGGTGCTCAAGGGCCGCTACACGCTCGTGCTCGAGAGCGAGACGCAGCTGGCGGGCGAGACGAAGCTGTCGCTCGCGCTCCCGCCGCTCGAAGACAAGGGCGCGTTCGCCGATGGCCAGAAACTGACGCTCGGTTCGTCGGTGATGCAGTTCACCGTGCCGCCAGGCGACGCGGTGCAGGAGCTCGTCGTGAAGGCCGGCGGCAAGACGCCGTTCTCGTGCGCGGTCGTTGGGCCCGAAGGCGTGGCAGCTCGACGTTCACGGGTGAGCGACTGCTCGATGCTCGTCTTGCCGAAGCAGGAGGCGTGGTCGCTGCGCCTGTGGACGACGGACGGCACGTCTCCCGTGGCGACGACGTTCAAGACGCGCACGCTGACGATGTCGGGCAACGAGATCTCGGCGAACCAGGCCCTGTCGACCAGCGTCGCGAAGCCCGGTCGCTACAAGACTTCGCCGCAGGCGTTCTGTCTGCGCGGCAAGGCGACGGGCGTCTTCGAGAAGTGTGGCCCCGAAGTGTCGCTCGAGGCCGGCCCCGTGGTGTTCGCGGGCATCGGGTCCACTTCGACGCCAGTGCCGCTCGACGAGTCCCGCTTCGCGGCGTCGATGACGCCTGGGTCGTTCGAGCTCTCGCGCGCGACGCATCTGCAGACGGTGACCGCGAGCCAGCCGTCGCTCTTCCTGCTCTCGGTCGTGACGGGTTGGGGAGAAGCGGCTCCGCCCGCGTGCGCGTTCGATGGCGCTGGCACAGTGCGCGAGCGTCGGGAGTCGTCGTGTTTCGCCGTCAGCAAGGTTGGCAGCGAAGCGCTGGCGCGCGTGTGGGCCGCGACGGACGCCATCGTGCCGGCGACCGTCGTGCGGCGTGACGTCGCGATTCCGTCGAAGGTCGAGGCCCTCTCGCCCGGCCGTAAGCGCGTGACCTACGCCTCCATCGGAGCGTTCGCGTTGCCGCCCAGCAGCCGTTCGCGTGTCGAAGCGACGCTGCCGAAAGACACGTGGGGTGTGCTCGTCGACGACGCTGGAAACGCGCTCGATCTCTGCGCGCCGACGAACGAGCTTCGTCGCTGCGTCGTCGTGGGCCAGGGCGGAAAGCTCGTGCTCATCGGTGGGGCTGATGGTCAGGCCGACCTGACGACCGTGCTGCTCGAGACCGCGCCGGCCGTCGTCTCGTTCACGGGCCTCTACGAAGACACGCCGCGCGCTCCGGGGACCGTGAGGCTCACCGTGCCCTCGGCCGATCAGGATCGTTCGGTGCTCGTCGAAGGCGCGCTGCGCTGCACGCTGGTGCTGGGCACGGGAGAACGTGTCGCCGAGTGCCGCGCGAAGCTGCCTGCGAAGACGACGGCCGAACTCATCATCGAGCACGACGTGACGGCGTTGCGGGCGCTCGTGCACACCCAGGGGCGTGAACGCTGGGCGAGACTGGGCATCGAGCTGCCGGTCGTCGCGGGGCCTGCGCTCCAGCCTGCCGTCGCCGTGCCGCTGCAGCAGGGCCGAATCGATCGCACGCTGGTGCTCTCACAGAGCGCCGTCGTTCGCGTCGCGGCCGAGAGCGGCGTGTGTGGGCTCTTCAAGGGCAACGACCTGCTCGCCGTCGACGGCATCGACACCGGCTGCGAGCTGGTGCGCGTGCTCAACCCCGGCACCTACCGGCTGCTCGTTCGTCCGTTTGCCAGCCGCGCCATTCCCGGCAGCCTGCGCTGGCTCGCCGAGCCGGTGACGACGTTGACCGAAGGCGTTGGCGCCGAGACGTGGCTCGCTCCAGGAGAAGTCCGCCTCTTCACCTTCGACACCAGAAACAAGGGCCGCGTCGGCCTCGGCGTGCAGGCGAAGAGCGAGAACCTCGAGTGCGCCATCTACAACGACGGCTACCAGGCCATCGGCGAGGGCTGTCACCAGTACGTGCAACTCGACAAGGGCCGTTTCCTGCTCACGGTGCGCAACCCGAATCGGTCGGGCGCCGCGCCGATTGCAGTGAAGCCCGTGTTGCTCGGTCTCTCGGGTGACTCGAACGACATTCCTCCCGAGTACCTGCAGGACTTCTTCGGCCGCGTGGGGATGACGCCATGACGCCCGCTCCTTCTTCTCACCGGTTCACCACCATGACGCCCCTGTTCCGAAGCTTCGCCGTCGCCGCCGTTCTTCTCTCTGCCGTCGCGAGCGCGCAGTACACCGCCGCCGACGACGGGCAGCGTCCAGCCGGGAGCGGCACGCGCGTGCTGCCCGAGTCGTTCCTGCGCGGCTACGACCCCGTCACCGTCTACTTCGATGGCGATCAGGTCTCGTCGAAGGGCCCAGCCGATGACGGCCCGAAGTTCCTCTCCATCGCGCCGGCGTGGCCTGGTGCGTTCACCTGGGTCGACAAACGCACGCTGCAGTTCCGCCCCGCCGAGCCGTGGCCCGCACTGGCCCGCTTCGCCATCGACGCGCGCGGCACCAAGCGCGTGCTCACGACGATGATGTCCGCGCCGTCGGCGATGGCGCCTGCGGCCGGGAGCGAAGGCCTGCGCCCGTTCCGCGTCGTCACCCTCACCTTCCCGCAGGCGCTGCCCATCGCGTCGCTGAAGAAGATGTTGTCGCTCGAGATTCGCGATCTGCCCGGCCTCGCCGACAGCCCGCGCAAGAAGGTGCAGAACTTCACGCTCGCGCCTCTTCCGCGTGCCTCGCAGCGAGACCCGGCGTCGTGGGCGCTCACCCTCGAAGACGACGTGCCCGAAGGAAAGCAGCTGGTCGTCTCGGTGAGCCTCGCGCTCGGCACCGAAGGCACCACGTTGTGGTCAGGCCGGCTCTCGACGCGCACGCCCTTCACGCTGCAGAGCGTTCGCTGCGGCAACGCCGAGTTCCCGCTCGTCGGTGGAGCGTCGACTCCGAAAGACCTCGCGCTCGGCTGCGGCAACCGCGGCGATCTTCCGCAGCTCGTGTTCTCGGCGCCGGTGGCCGATCTCACGCTCACCAGCCTTCGCAAGCTGGTGCACCTCGAGCCCGCGGTGCCCGACCTGCGCTTCACGCCGTACGGAGAGCGCGTGCAGCTCGGCGGCAAGTTCGTGCCCGACACGCTGTACAAGCTGACGCTCGGCACCGCGCCGATTCGTGACGACGCCGGCCGTGCGCTGCGCGACCTCAAGACCGCCGACGTCTACTTCCACCTCGGGTGGAAGACCTCGTTCCTGCGCTTCACCCAGTCGACCGCGCTCGTCGAGGCGCGTGGCCCGCGCATGGTGCCGCTGCAGGGCTACGGCGAAGCGAAGGCCGACGTGCGCGTGTACCGCGTCGACCCGCTGCACTCGGGCCTCTGGCCGTTCCCCTCCTCGCCCATCGTCATCGACGAGCAGAGCGCGCCGCCGTTTCCCGGTGAGGAGCCGACCACGCCGAACGTTCCAGGCGCCCTCGACGCGCAGTCGCTGCAGCAGCACCTGCGCCTGCTCGGCAGCCCGCTCGTGTCACGGCTGGTCGACCTGCCGCTCGCCGACAAGGCAAACACGACGACCTTCGGGCTCGACCTCAAGCCGCTCGTCGACGATCGCCCGGGCACGTACCTCATCGGGCTGCGCCGCCTCACGGGCCGGCCCGAGCGCGCGTACGTGCGCGTTCAGATCACCAACCTCACGCTCACCAGCATCGAAGAGAACGCCCAGGCGATTCTGTACGTGCGCACGCTCGACACGGGCGAAGCGGTGCGTGGCGCGACGCTGCGCCTCGAAGGCACCGACGAGCTGAACGGGAACCCGATCTCGATCGAGAAGACCTCTGACGCCGATGGCCGCGTGGTGCTGATGCCGCTGAGCCACTGGGGCTCCATCACGCGCGTGTCGGTGCGTTCGGGTGACGACGTGCTGGTGCTCGACCCGCGCGAGACGTTGCCGACGTTCGCGAACAACCACTGGTCGAGCTACGGCGGCTGGCTGAACTGGCTCCTGGGCCAGGCGATTCCGCGGTCGCCGAACGACGCGACCCTCGGCTTCATCTTCAGCGAGCGCGCCATCTACAAGCCGGGCGAGCCGGTGTTCTTGAAGGCCTTCGTGCGCCGCAAGAGTGAAGGCGCGCTGCAGCTCGAGAACCTGGGCAGCTACCTCATTCGGGTTCGCGGGCCAGACGGCACCGTCTACCCCGTGACCGCGACGACGACCCCGCTCAGCTCGATGGCGGGCACCTTCAAGGAAGACGGCGTGCCCACGGGTGAGTTCTCGGCCGAGCTCGTCTACGCGCCGATTCGTCAGCAGGAGACCATCGTCGCGACGCGCAGCTTCAAGATCGAGGCGTACCGCGTGCCGACGTTCGAGGTGCAGCTCACCGGCGCTCCGCGCGTGCGCAACGACGGCGCGTTCAAGGTGAAGGCCGTCGCGCGATACTACGCGGGCGGCAACGTCGCGAACCAACCGATCACGTGGAACGTCACGCAGCGGCCCTACAGCTGGTCTCCCAAAGGCCTCGAGGGTTTCCTGTTCGCGTCGTCGGCGCAGTTCGCGCGCCCGCAGTCGCAGCGTTCGCCCGGCGTCACCTCGCAGCAGGGAGAGCTCGACGACAACGGCGCCGCTGACATCACGATGAACCCGCAGCTCGATCTCGACGGCTCTGGCCGCGTGTACCGCTTCGAGGCGACCGTCGTGGGCCCCGATGAGCAGCCCGTGACGAGCGCGACCGAGGTGAAGGCGCTGCCGCCGTTCGTGCTGGGGCTCAAGGTGCCGCGCTACCTCGAGAAGGCCACCGAGCTGAAGACCGAGCTGGTCACGGTCGGCATCGACGACAAGCCGTTCAAGGACCAGGAGGTGCGTGTTCGCCTGCTGCGCCGCGTGTGGCACTCGACGCTGCGCGAGACGAGCTTCGCGACCGGCCAGGCGAAGTACCAGACCGAGCAGGAGGACCTGCAGGTCGCGGAGAAGACGCTCAAGACGCTCGACGCGCCCCTCACGCAGGTGTTCCCCATCACCGACTCGGGTGTGTACGTGGTCGAGCTCTTCGCGCGCGACAAGCTGGGCCGGGTGCAGACCCTCTCGGCCGACCTCTACATCGGCGGCAACACGCCGCAGTCGTGGCAGAAGTCGCGCGATGGCGTCTTCGAGGTGAAGACCGACAAGAAGTCGTACGTGCCCGGTGAGCTCGCGCACCTGCTCGTGCAGAGCCCGTACGCCACCGCCCGCGCGCTCGCGATCGTCGAAGACCCGACCGGTAACCGCTACTTCTGGAAGGACGTGTCGGGCTCTCGCGTCGTCATCGACGTGCCCATCACCGACCGTCACGTGCCGAACCTGCCGGTGCACGTGGTGCTGATGCGAGGGCGCATCGGCGAGGGAAAGACCGATGACTCCCGCTACAAGCCGGCGACCGCTGCGAGCAGCATCGAGCTCGAGGTCGAACCCGCGAAGAACCAGCTCACGGTGAACGTGCAGCACCCCGAGGTCGCGCGGCCCGGCACGAAGCAGGACTTCACCATCACGCTGACCGACGATCAGAAGAAGCCGATTGGCGGCGAGGTCACGCTGTGGCTCGTGGACGAAGCGGTGCTCTCGCTCGCGAAGGAGGCCACGCTCGACCCCCTCTCCGCGATGATTCGCCGCAACTCGCGCACCATCACCATTCGCGACTCGCGCAATCTGGTGGTCGGCCGCATCACCGAGCTCGAGGAGGATCCCGGCGGTGACGGTGGCGACGACGAGAGCCAGGGCGGCAAGCGGCTCGTGCGCAAGGAGTTCAAGACCGTTCCCTTCTACGCGGCGACGCTCGTGGTGCCGCCGAGCGGCAAGCTGGTGGTGCCGATTCAGCTCTCTGACGACCTCACCAACTTCCGCGTGCGCGCGGTGGCCGTCTCGGGAGCGACCCGCTTCGGGCTCAAGCAGTCGACCCTGCGCGTGCGTCTGCCGGTGCTCGTGCAGCCGCAGCTGCCGCGGCTCGTTCGCGTCGGCGACTCCTTCTGGCCCGGAGCCGTGGCGCGCGTCGTCGAAGGCCCTGATGGCCCTGCGAGCGTCGACATCTCCATCACCGGCGCCATCGACGGCAAGGCGAAGTCGAGCGAGCGCATCGAGCTGAAGTCGACGAAGGCGCAGTCGGTGCTCACGCCGGTGACGGTGAAGAACGTGCCGACCGGGAAAGAATCGGCGCTCACCGTTCGAGTCGACGTCACGCGACTGTCGGACAAAGCCGGTGACGCGTTCGAGGTGAAGTTGCCGCTGCTGCCCGATCGCGCCATCGAACGCGCAGCCTCGACGCTCACCCTTCAGAACGGCACCGCGGTGATCAAGCCCTTCCCCGAGCCGCCCCGGCCCGGCACCGCGACACAGTCGTACGTGTTCACGAACCAGCCTGGCGTGCTCGAGCTCGCCTCGAGCCTCGAGTACCTCTCTGCGTACCCGCACGGCTGTCTCGAGCAGCGCATGAGCCAGGTGTACCCAGACCTCGTGCTCGGCTCGCTGCTCAAGAAGCTCGAGCTCGACACCCGCTTCACGCCACGGGTGCAACAGAACACGAAGCAGCTCCTCGACGAGGTGGCCCAGTACCAGGACTCGAGCGGCTTCGTCGGTTACTGGCCCGGCACGTCGGGCAACGTGCAGCTCACCGCCGCCGCCGTCGAGTTCATGACGATGGCGAAGAAGGCGGGCATCAGCGTCGACGAGAAGGTGCGCACCCGCGCCATCGACGGCCTCAAGCGCGTGCTGCGCAAGGACTTCAACGGGCTCTGGTCGGACTATCGCTACAACCAGCAGGCGGCGGCGCTTCGGGCGCTCTCGAGCACCGGCGCGCTCGATGACAACTACGCGGTCGAGCTCTTCTACGGCCGCGCGGCGATGGACTCGACGGCGCTGGCCGATCTCACCTCGGCGATGGCGGAGCGGCCCAACGTGTTCCAGTCGAACCTGGGCACGCTCAAGGGAGAGCTGTGGGACGAGCTGGTGTTCAAGCTGGTCAAGGGCAACCAGGTGTTCGATCGCCTGCGCCGCGATCGCACGAGCTGGTCTGGGCTGTACCTGGGCAGCTCGGCCAGCGCCGTGGCCGCCGTGTGGGAAGCGCTGCTGCGCGTCGACCCGTCGAGCGAGAAGCACGCGCTGATTCGTGACGCGCTGCTGGCGAAGTCGACGGCGAACTCGGGCTTCGGCTCGACCTACGACAACCGCCGCGCCATCTCGGCGTTCGCGCTGTACCTGGAGAAGGCGCAGACCGGCAAAGGCAAGTCGACCATCACCATCAGCGGCCTGCCCGACGTGGTGCTCGACGACGCGAAGAAGGCCGGCCGCCGAATCACCGACTCCGAGCAGGTGCCCACCATCACCGTCTCGGGCGGCCCCGTGGGCGCGCGCGTGCAGGTGAAGTACCTGCCGCTGCAGCCGGGCGACCAGGCCGAGGCGAAGAAGCAGGGCCTCATCGTCAGCCGCAGCCTCACGCGGTACCCGGCCGATGGCAGCGCTCCGGTGAACGTCGAAGACAAGGCAGGCCAGACGCTGAAGGTGCCGCTGGGCGAGGTCATCGAGATTCACGCGCAGTTCACGACCGACGAAGCGCGCCAGCACCTGGCCTTCGTGGTGCCGTTCGCCGCGGGCCTCGAGCCGATGAACCCGAACCTCGAGACGTCGAGCAGCGACGCGAAGCCTTCGCAGGCCGACTCCATCACGCCGACGTACGTGCAGCGCCTCGACGGCGAGGTTCGCTACGCGTTCACCGAGATTCCGCGCGGCACGCACACGTTCCACTTCCGCGTGCGGGCGTCGAGCGAGGGCAGCTTCGTGCACCCGCCTCCGACGGCCGAGCTGATGTATCGCGAAGAGATTCGCGGGCGCGGCGTCGGCCAGCGCATCGTGGTGACCGGCACCCGCCAGCAGTGAGGACGTGATGGCGCGCTGGCGAACGGCACTGACGACGTGGCTCTCGGCGCACCGCCGCCAGGTGCTGCTCGGGCTCGTCATGTCGTCCGTCGTGGGAAGCGTGATGTTCTGGCGCTCTCTCGACGACGCGCTCTCGCCGCGCAAGCCGTCACACGTGCTGCTCGATCGCCGCGGACGCTTCCTGGGCGAGCTGCCGGGCACCCACGAGGCGTACGGCTTCTGGCCGCTGCCAGCGACGCTGCCCGAGAAGGTCGTCGTCACCACGCTCGAGACCGAAGATCGCACCTTCTTCGAGCACGACGGCATCGCGTGGCGCTCCGTCGCGAGGGCGGCCTGGCAGAACGTCAGCAACGCGCGCGTCATCTCGGGAGCGAGCACGATTCCGATGCAGGTCGCGCGGCTGCAGCACCCGCGCTCGCGCACCATCGTCGCCAAGGTGCACGAGGCTGCCGAAGGGCTGCTGCTCACCCGTCGTCACGGCCACGACGCGATCTTGCGGCAGTACCTCACCATCGCGCCGTACGGGAACCGCACCCACGGCATCGTGCGCGCGGCGAACCTGTACTTCGACAAGCCCATCGACGACCTGTCGTGGCTGCAGGCGGCCTACCTCGCGGCGCTCCCGCAGCAGCCCAGCCGCATGTCGCCGTGGACGAAAGATGGCCACGAGCGCGCGATGGCGAGAGCACGGCGAATTCTCAATCAACTGCACGAGCGTGGTGTCATCGGCGACGAAGACCTGCACGTCGCGCTCACGTCAGACCTCGCGCTCTCACGGCACCCGCTGCGGCCGGTGGAGTCGATGCACGCGGTGCTCGCGTGGAGCCGGCGGATTCCAGACGACGGCTCGGTCATTCACCGCACCACCATCGATCTCGATCTGCAGCGCGAGACGTACCAGGCGCTGACGAAGAACCTCGACTCGCTGCGCACGTCTGGCGCAGGCAACACGGCTGGCGTGGTGGTCGAGCTGCCCGGCGGCGAGCTGCGTGCGTACGTGGGGAGCGCCGACTACTTCGACGACGAGCACCGCGGCGGCATCGACTACCTCACGACGCGGCGATCTCCCGGCTCGGCGCTCAAGCCCTTCATCTACGCGATGGCGCTCGAGCGCGGTGGCCACACGGCGGCGAGCGAACTGCCAGACACACCAGTGGAGTTCGCGACGGCGACCGGCGGGCTCTACGTGCCCGAGAACATGACGCACACGTTCCTCGGGCCGATGCTCTTGCGGCAGGCGCTGGGCAACTCGCGCAACATTCCCGCGCTGCGCGTGCTGTCGGAGCTCGGCGTCGACCGCGTCGTGCAGCGGCTCGAGCACGGCGGGGTGAAGCAGGTGAACTACGACCCCGACGCGTACGGGCTGACGCTCGCGATGGGCTCGCTCCACGTGACGCCGCTCGAGCTGGCGCAGCTGTACACGGCGCTCGCGAACAAAGGCGTGACGGTGCCGCTCAGGCGCTTCGTGGACGAGCCGGTGACGCCCGGCGTTCGTCTGCTCAACGAAGACGCGGCGATGCTGACGGCGCACATTCTGGCTGACTCCGAGGCGCGCAGGCCGGCGTTCCCACCCGGAGGACCGCTCGACTTCGACATGGCCGTCGCGGTGAAGACGGGCACGAGCCAGGGGTATCGCGATGCGTGGGCGGCTGCGTTCTCCGATCGCCTGCTGGTGGTGACGTGGGTCGGCAATCACGACTGGCGCCGCATGAACGGCGTCTCGGGAGCGCTCGCGGCTGCTCCCGCTGCGCACGACGTCTTCGATCGCCTGAGCGACGACGTTCGGCCCTGGCAGCCACCTGCCCTCACCTTCCCGCTGCCGTCACAGTCAGTCGCCGTCGACGTGTGCCCACTCTCGGGAAAGCTGCCGGGCCCGACGTGTCCGCACGTGAAGACCGAGCACTTCGTGCGTGGCACCGAGCCGAGCGAGCCCTGCCCCTTTCACGCGAACGTGCGCATCGACACCCGCACCGGGTTGCTCGCCGGCCCGACCTGTCCCGAGAGCGTCGTGGTGACGAAGACGATGCTCGCGCTGCCCGAGGTCTACGCGCCGTGGGCCCGCAAGCAGCGCTTGTCGATCGCGCCGACCGCCGACTCGCCGTTGTGCCCATCGAACGATCCGACCGTGCGCACCGTGCGCATTCGTGAACCCGCGACCGCGAGCCGGTTCCTCTTCGACCCCGACACGCCACCCGAGCTGTCGACGGTGAAGCTCTCTGCCGCCGTCCAGCCCGCGACCGAGGAGGTGGTCTGGGTCGTCGATGGAACGCCGATCGCGCGAGTTGGTTACCCGCACGAAGCTCGGTGGACACTCACGCCAGGCACGCACGTGATTCGCGCGGTGCTGGCCGGAGGTCGAGAAACGAGCGCACCGATCAGAATCGTCGTCGACGACTGAACCCGCGTGTGACGCGAGTCCCCGCGGCGTGCGGTGATCTCCTCTCGACCCAGCCGCGAAACCACTGTTGCCCCGGTGCGCATCGGGAACTCCTCATCGAGCAGCGCGCACCGAGGCGAATCACTGTTGCCCCGGTGCGCATCGGGAACTCCTCGTCGAGCAGCGCGCACCGGGGCGAAAGCTGGAATCAAAGCGCGATGACGGTCGGGGGCGTGCGGCGGGGAACCATCGCGGCGGCCGCCTCCGAGGCGAGGCGCTGCGTTCGCGAGTCCACCAGCGGCGCCCAGTCGGTCAGGTTCAGCATCTCGTCGCGCA
>JAACJQ010000402.1 GCA_016879935.1 Archangiaceae bacterium
CCGAACTGGCGCGCGACGAGGGCCGCGTGACTGGTGCGGCCACCGCGTGAGGTGAGAATGCCCTTCGCGGCCAGCATGCCGTGCACGTCGTCGGGCTTCGTCTCCTGCCGCACCAGAATGACGGCCTTCTTCTCTTTGCGGCCGAGGCGCTCGGCGGTGTCGGGGTCGAAGACGATGGCGCCGGTCGCGGCACCGGGCGACACGTTGAGGCCCTTCGCGAGCAGGTCGCCCTTCTCGACCGCGGCCTTGCGCGCCTTCACGTCGAACTGCGGGTGCAGGAAGAAGTCGACGTGCTCGGGCTTCACGCGCAGCACGGCCTCGTCCTTCGAGATGAGGCGCTCCTTCGCGAGCTCGACGGCGATGCGCACCGCGGCCTGCGCCGTTCGTTTCGCGTCGCGGGTCTGCAGAATCCACAGCTTCGCGTCTTCGACGGTGAACTCGACGTCTTGCGTGTCGCGGAAGTGCTTCTCGAGCCGCGCGCAGTGCTTCGCGAACTCGGCCGCGACTTCGGGCATGTCTTCGGCGAGCGCGGTGATGCGCTTCGTCATGCGAGTCCCCGAGACGACGTCTTCACCCTGCGCGTTGAGCAGGTAGTCACCTTCGAGCTGCTTCTCTCCCGTCGACACGGTGCGCGTGGTGACGACGCCGGTGCCCGAACGGCTGCCCGTGTTGCCGAACACCATCATCTGAATGTTCACGGCGGTGCCGAGGTCGTGCGCGATGCCGGCGGCGTTGCGGTAGTCGACCGCGCGCTTTCCGTTCCACGACTTGAAGACGGCCTCGATGGCGAGCCGCAGCTGGCCGAGCGGGTCTTGAGGGAAGTCGTTGCCCGTCTTCTCCTTCACGATGGCGAGGAAGACGCGGGTGACGGCCTCGAGCGTGGCAGCGTCGAGCTGCGAGTCGTTCTCGACGTTGGCAGCGGCGCGGCGCTTCTTCAGCTCAGCCTCGAAGGGCTCATGCGGCAGGTCGAGCACGACGGTGCCGAACATCTGCACGAGGCGACGGTACGAGTCCCACACGAAGCGGGCGCGCTCGGGTCGTTCGGCGAGCGCACTCGCCACGACGTCGTTGAGCCCGATGTTCAGCACCGTGTCCATCATGCCGGGCATCGAGAACTTCGCGCCCGAGCGGCACGAGACGAGGAGCGGCTGGCGTGGGTCGCCCAGCGTGCGCCCGCTCTGCTCCTGCAGCGTGTGGAGCGCCTTGAGCACCTGGGGCCAGAGCTCTTTGGGGAAGCCGTCGTTGGCGAGGTACGCGTTGCAGGCCTTCGTCGAGATGATGAAGCCGGGAGGAACGGGCAACCCGAGCCGCGTCATCTCGCACAGGTTCGCGCCTTTTCCACCGAGCAGGCCCTTCTGATCAGCGCGCCCTTCGCGGAAGAGGAACACCCACTTCGTGGTCGCGGTCTTCTTCTTCGCGCCCGCCTTCTTCGCTGACTTCTTCAACGACACACGCTTCTCGCTGATCTTGAGCATGGGCATGGCGGGTCGGTGTGCATCGTGTGGGCCACTGGCTCCCTGCGGCGCGTCAACCGTCACAGCGCAAGCCTTGCGTGGGCCGATTGGCGACCGGGCGGGTTTGCGCTCCACTCGCGAGCCATGAGCAAGACCGACCGCGACGACGAGACGATCGAGAACCGCGTGTACCTGTTCGAGTCGCTGGCGAAGGCGTTCGTCGAGAAGGCGGCAGGTGACCTCTCTGGCAAGAACCCCGAGCGTCGTTCACGCGCGCTCCGAGCGTTGGCAGACCTCGCCTACGTCAGCTGCGCAGTCGCCGACACGCAGCACCTCTCGCCGAAGGCCGTGCGTCGCAAGGTGCTCAACGCCATCGAACTGGAGTCACCCGTCATCGAAGACGTCGCCGACGATGAGACGGAGTGATCAGCGCCTCAGCCGTTTGATCAGATCGAGCACGCCCGCGTAACGGCCTTCGACGCCGACGTAGCGCTCGAGCACGTAGAAGAGGAAGTAGTAGGAGCGCGCCGACGACCACCCGAGCAGCACGACGAGTGCCCCGCGAATCCACCGATCGTCTTCGATGATCAGCAGCGCGCCCGACACCGTGACGATGACGAAGAACAGCAGGCCCTTTGCGACGATCCACCGCTTGTCGGTGAGGTCGCCCGTCACCGCCGCTTGCCCTCCTGGAACGTGACCTCGAGCTCGACGCGTTTTCCGTCACGCACCACGACGCCAGTGACCGTCTCTCCCGGCTTCGCCTGTGTCAGCACGAACATCAGGTCTTCCACCGAACCGACGTCGTAGGTGCCGAGCTTCACGATGACGTCGCCGCGCCGCATGCCCGCCTTCTCGGCACCGCCACCGGGCCGCACGTCGTCGAGCAGCACGCCCTTCACGCCCGGCAGGCCTCCGCCGTAGTTCGGCACCGTGCCGAGCGACGCGTTGAAGCTGCGCGCGTCACCTCGCACCGGCGCGGGGAACTTCGTGTACGTCAGCTTCACGTCTTTCGACGTCGCAGCGAGCGCGCTCACCACCTCGGCCACCTTCGCCATGCCCGCCGCGTTGAGCTTCGCCGGAGCGTCGGAGGGCTTGTGGTAGTCGTTGTGCGCGCCGGTGAAGAAGTGCAGCACCGGCAGGCCCGCCGAATAGAAGCTGATGTGGTCAGACGGGCCGTAGCCGTCACCGCTCGCGGCGCACTTCACCCGTGATTGTTCGCACGCCGTCTCGACGAGCGAACGCCACTCGGGCGCCGACTCCGCGCCGAGCACCGAGAGCTCGTTCAGCCGCAGGCGCCCCACCATGTCCATGTTCAGCATCGCCCACGCGCCCTCGAGCCACGCCGGCTTCGCGCTCACCAGCGCCGACGAGCCGAGCACGCCCGCTTCTTCGGCTGAGAACGCGATGAAGATGACGTCTCGGCTGAGTGAGTCCTTCTTCGCTGAGAGCGTGCGCGCGACCTCGAGCAGCGCGGCGACACCCGAGGCGTTGTCGTCGGCGCCGAGGTGCGGCTCGACCTTGTCGGGCGCGAGGGAGTTCGGGCCACCGAGGCCGAGGTGATCGAGGTGCGCTCCGACGATGACCGCGCCACCGCTCGCCGACGGCGCCGCCAACCGCGCCACCACGTTGAACGTCTGCGACTTCTCGATGACGAGCTCGACCACCAGCGACGCGGCGATGGCCTACTTCTTCTCGAGCGAGCTCATGAACGGGCCCAGCACCGAGCGCTTCACCACGAGAATGGGAATGCCCGCGTCCTGCAGACTGTCGAGCCGCAACGAAGGCAGCGGCGCTTCCTGCACCGGCTCGGCTTTTCCATCGGGTTTCGCGACGAGCACAGGAGCGTCGACCACCACGACCGCCTTCGCGCCCTTCGACTTCGCGAGGAACACCTTCTTGCGCAGGTCTCCGGCTTTGCGCTGCGCCTCGGGCGTCGTCAGCTTCGGGTGCTCGGG
This sequence comes from Archangiaceae bacterium, assembly GCA_016879935.1. GTDB lineage: Bacteria > Myxococcota > Myxococcia > Myxococcales > Myxococcaceae > Xiheimicrobium. Next base: position 3,413 of record JAACJQ010000402.1, read on the forward strand.
CGCGAAGCGGCGCACCACCACCACCTTGTTCTTCACGTCGAGGCCCTTGAAGTCGTCGAGGCCCAGCTCGGCGTCTTCGAGGCCGTAGCCCGCGAGCACGAGTGGACCTTCGACTTTGCCCTGCGCGCTGACGCCCAGCGGCGTGAAGTCGTCGTCGGCCACCGGTTTGCCAGCGATGCGCAGCGACGTCTTCGCGCCGCGCGTCACCTTCGTCGGCACCTCGAACACATGGCGGAAGCTCCCGTCGGGGGCCGCGCCGGTGAGACCGAGTGATGCCAGGCGCTCCTGAACGAACGCGCCCGCAGCGTCGAGCCCCTTCGACCCGAGCCCGCGCCCTTCACGCTCGGGAGAAGCCAGCCACGTCGCGTCGTCACGCAGTCGCTCCGCCGCGCCGGCAGTCGATGACACCGCTCCTTCGACCCACTGCGCGAGGAAGAGGTTGGTGTCGTTCTTCCCCTCCTCCGTCATGCGGTTCGACGAGAACGCGAGCCACTTTCCATCGGGCGAGAACATCGGAAAGCCGTCGAAGCCCTTCGTGTACGTGACGCGCTCGAGGTTGGTGCCGTCCGCATCGACCGCCCACAGGTCGAACTCGCGGCCCTTCGGGTCACCCACGTTCGACGAGAAGATGATGCGCTCGCAATTCGGGAACCAGAACGGCGCGAACGACGCCGCGTTCAAGTACGTCACCTGCCGCGCGTCGGAGCCATCGGCGTTGCCCACGTACAGCTCGAGCTTCGAGGGCCGCACGAGCCCCTGCGCGAGCAACGCCTGGTAGTCCTCGAGCTCTTTGCCCGGCTTCGGCCGCGACGCGCGCCACACCAGCTTCGTGCAGTCCTTGTTGAAGAAGGCTCCGCCGTCGTAGCCGGGCGTGAAGGTGAGCCGCTTCACGTTCTTTCCATTGGCGTCCATGCGGTACAGCTCGAGGTCGCCGTCACGCACGCTGGTGAAGACGATGCTGCCGTCCTTCGCGCAGACGGTCGCCTCGGCGTCGTAACCCTTCGTGTCGGTGAGCCGCGTGAGCGCCTCGTCCTTCACCGGCAGCGTCGCGGTCGAGGCCTTGAAGATGTCGTAGCTGTCGTACAGCGCCCAGACGTAGCCGAGCGACATGTCGGGCTTCGGTGGGCACGCCGCGCCGCCGAGGTGCGTCGACGCGTAGATGACGTCGGTGCCGTTCGGCATCCAGTGCGCGCACGTCGTCGCGCCGTTGCCGCTCGAGAGCTGCTTCACCTCGGGCGTTCCCATCGGCACCAGCCACGAGCCGGTGGAGCCGTGGTTCATTCGAAACACGTCCATCACCTGAATGCGGTCGCAGCCGTCGTTCACACCTCGCGCCTGCAACGAGAAGCCGGTGCCGTCGAAGCGCCAGTAGGCCTCGGCGTTCTCGCCTCCGAAGGTGAGCTGACGCAGCTCGGTGAGGTGCTTCTCTTCGGGGAGCAGGAGCGGCGGCTTCGGCGCGACCGGTTCAGGCTTCGGCGCAGGCGGCGTCACGCACGAGAGCGCGAGGAACAGCGGACTCCACTTCCAGAGCGTCGTCATGGCGACGCTCTCGTACACCAGAGTCAGGGAGGGTCGCGGCGGAACAGGTAGCCACGCGCGCGCACGGTGACGAAGCGCCGCGGGTTCTCGGTGTCTTTCTCGAACAGGCGCCGCAGCCGCACGATGAAGTTGTCGACGGTGCGGTCGGTGGGGAACTCTCCTTCTCCCCACGCGGCGTCGAGAATGTCGTTGCGCGAGAGCACCTGGCCCTCCTTCGAGAGGAAGAGCTGCATCACCTTGCGCTCCTTGTCGGTGAGCAGCGTCTCGCCTTCCGAGGTGTGCGCGATGCCGGTCTCGACGTCGAGCCACCACGGGGCGAGCTCGACGCGGTTCGAGGCGCCGGGCTCCTTGCCTGCGACCGACTTGCGCCGCATGAGCGCCCGCACGCGCGCGAGCAGCTCTTCGGTGTTGAACGGCTTCGTCACGTAGTCGTCGGCGCCACAGTCGAGCCCGTGCACCTTCGCCGAGACGTCGTCACGCGCCGTCAACATCATGATGGGCAGCTCGAGGCCCGCCTTGCGCGCCATGCGGGCGAGCTCGAAGCCGTCGCCCCCGGGCAGCATCACGTCGAGAATCGCCAGCTGGTACGCGCCCGAGAGCAACGCGTCGCGCCCTTCGCTGAAGGTGCCCGCCCGCCGCACCTCGAGCCCCATGTGCGTGAGGTTGAGCGCCACCATCTCGGCGAGCAACGCATCGTCTTCGACCAACAACGCTGGAACGCTCATGACCGCGCCTCCGGAACCCGCTCGAGCCACAGATGAAATGCTGCCCCACGCCCCGGGCCTTCACTCTCGGCCACCAGGTCTCCGCCCATCTGTCGTGCGAGCTGACGCGAGAGGTGCAGGCCCAACCCACTGCCGTGCGTGACGCCGTCGCCAGAACCCGCGCGCGAGAGCTCGAACAACCGCTCGGCGTCCTGCGGTGGAAAGCCGCGGCCCGCGTCGGCCACCGAGATGCGAACCCGGCTGCCCTCGAGCGCGCTCGACACCGTCGTCTTCGCGCCGCCGTACTTCCGCGCATTGTCGAGCAGGTTCTCGAGCACCACCCGCACGGCGTCACGGTCGGCGCGCACCAGGCAGCTCTCGAGCTCGCCCAGCTTCACCTCTTCTCCGACGTGCGCGGCGCGGCGGTGGTCGACGATGCTCAGCACGAGGCTCATCGCGTCTTCGTGCCCGAGCGCCTTCGGGTCGACCGCCCGGCTGCGCTGCAGTACCAGCATCGAGTCGGTGAGGTGCTCGAGCGAGTCACAGGCCTCGAGCCCGTGCGCGAGCAGTCGTGGTTGCGAATCGGCAGGAATGCGGCCAGCCCGCATCGCCTCGAGCAGCGCGCGAATGCCAGCCACTGGCGTCTTGAACTCGTGCCCCGTGAACTGGAGCAGCCGCGCCATCTGCTGATTGCGACGTTGGCGCTCGCGGCCGACGAGCCAGAGCCCCAGCACCAGCGCCGCCAGCATCGTCGCCAGCACCGCCGACTCTCCGACGATCATGATGCGGAGCCGGTTGGCCCGGGCGAGTGCCTGCTCCGGGTCGATGCCAGCCACCTTCGTCTCGAGCGCGTGGTTCTCGTCGATGAGGCGGCGGCTGAAGACGCCCCACCACGAGACCAGCACTCCGATGATGGTGAGCGCGCCGAGCAACAGGGCGAGGTCGAGCCACTGCACGACGCGGTTGGAGCGCTGACTCATCGACCCCGTCTTCCCTCAGGCCTGCCCCATCGGTCCACCGGCGAGCGACATTTCATCGTGCCCGGTCGCGCGGCGCGCTCCGGCTTCGCGAAGAATCTCGGCGAGCGCCTCGAGACTCCCCGCGTCGAGCCGTACCGAAAGCGCGCCCACGTGCACCACGTAGCCACCGCACTCCACACACCGCTGAACGCACGCGAGCTGGTTGTTCGCGACCGTCTCGTATCGACAGGGCTTCGCCATGGGACCCTCCACGGAGCATCATATTGAGAACGATTATCAACATCAACAACGACGGCATGACGTTCGCTTTTGGACCGGGCCGGCCAGCGAACTCCGCGTGCTCATTGAGCCTCGGCAGTGTTGGCTGACTGGCAGGCGCGTGTTGCCAGTCACTTCTGACAAGCTGACGGGAGCCAGCGCATGACAGCCATCGAGGTGACCATGACGAGCCGGAGCATCACCCGCCTGGTGAAGGTGCCGACGAAGGAGCCCTCGGAGGCCCCTCGAATTCGGGCCGTACGCGTCGAGCGCAAGGGCCAGCCGCCGCTCGTGCTCCCGCTGTATGCCGACGTCGAGTACGTGTTCGGCCGCAGCAGCGACTCGAGCGTCGTCTTCACCGACGACGCGGTCTCGCGGCAACACGGCCGCCTGTGGTGCGACTCGAATCTGCGCTGGCTCTTTCGCGACCTCAGCTCGAGCAACGGCACCTATCGCAACCCGAAGGGCCAGCCCGACGCGAGGCTCGAGGTGAAGGGCTCGACGCCGGTGGTGTTGGCGGTGGGTGACGAGCTGCTGCTGGGCACCGAGCGCACGCGGCTGGTGCTGCTCGAGAGCGCTCCCGCTGGCGCTGCGCACGAGAGCCGCTCGACCGTTCGTTCCGCGGCGGCGAAGGCGCTCGAGACGAGGGTGGCAGAGCTCGCGCACCACACGTTGCCCGTCGTGCTGTTCGGGCCGTCAGGCACGGGCAAGACCTTCACTGCGCGGCGCATTCACGAGCTGTCGGGTCGGGAGGGCCCGTTCATTCTCGTGAACTGTGGGCGGCTGCCACGCGAGCACGCGGCGCTGCAGAGCGAGCTGCTCGGGCACGTGAAGGGCGCGTACACCGGAGCGCTCACCGACCGCGTGGGCAAGCTCTTCGCCGCTGCCGACGGCACGCTGTTCCTCGACGAGGTCGAGTCGCTGCCCAGAGAGGCGCAGGACTTTCTCATCGACGTGCTCGAGGGCCCGGGAGCGTTCGCGCCGCTGGGGGCCGCTCCCGACGCGAGGCCCGCGCCGCCGCGCTTCCGGCTCATCTCGGCCTCGAAGACGCCGCTGCGGCAGAGCGGGCTGCGTCGCGACCTGGTCGAGCGCCTGCTCGGCGACCCGCTCACGCTGCCCACGCTCGACGAGCGACGGGAGGACGTGCCCTCGCTCGTGCAGCAGTTCCTCGCCGAGCTTCGCCAGGAGCGCACCGTCGACGCCGAGGTGACGCCCGAAGCGCTCGCGCTGCTGCAGACGCGCTCGTGGCCGGGCAACGTGCGAGAGCTTCGCCGGGTCGTCGAGGTGACGGCCCACCGGCTCGCCGCGGCACGGCAGGCGCGTGGCCTCGACACCGAGCGGCTCGTCATCGGCGTCGACGCGTTGAACGAGCACCTCGAGGCCCAGTCACAGGTGCTGGGAGACCACGCACCGGCCGCAACGTCGGTGCTGCCCGTGCTCCGCCGACGGCCCGCTGACCTGACGCGCCAGGAAGTTCAGGCGGCGGTCGACGCACACGGTGGGAACAAGACCCACGCGGCGAAGGCGCTCGGCATCGCGCTCAACACGCTGAAGGCGAAGCTCGCGCTCGAGACGTGAGATGCTGCGGGCTCCACATGAGCGACCTCGACACCTCGACTCTCGCGAAGGCCTCCAAGCTGTTCGAAGCCCTCGATGCCGAAGGCCGGAAAGAACTCCTCGCGCGTTCGGGCCGGCAGAAGTTCCCCGCGGGCCACGTGCTGTGCCGGGAAGGCGAGACGGGCGACGTGCTGTACGTGCTGGCGAAGGGCGAAGCGAAGGTGACGCTCGACGACTTCGGCACCGAGAAGCACGTCGGCACGCTGACGGCGGGCCAGTTCTTCGGTGAGCAGGCGATGCTGTCGGGCGCGAAGCGGCAGGCGACGGTGACGGCCGTGACCGAGCTCGAGGTCGTCGCGTTCCCCCGTGCGGCGGTCGACGCGGTGCTGGCGAAGAACCCGTCAGCGCGGTCGGTGCTCGCGACGGTGGGCCTGCAGCGCTCGGAAGCGTCGATGCAGAAGATGATGGAGTGAGCGCTTCTCAGTCGTTCGCGGCGACCACGCTCAACAACGCACGCGCGGGCTCAGGCGCGAACGACGGCTTGAGCACTTCGAAGTAGTACTTTCGGAACTGCAGCGTCGCGCGGTCGGTGCGCACCGAGCGCTCCTCGGCCGGCGGCGGCACCTCGACCGGAAACGACGACTCGACGACCGCGCGGTCTTCTTCGGCGATGCGGCGATTGCTCCAGTTGAAGAACGGGGTCAGCAGCGGAAGCTTCGCGAAGCTGCGCGAGCCCACGATGATCATCCGCACCCGGTTCTGCTCGGCGGGCACGCACAACGAGTGCATGCGGAACGTCTGCTTCGGAACTGGAATGGTGAGCACCATCATGTTCGGCCGATAGAACTCGAGGAAGCCGGCGTCGCGGCTCGTGTCGCCGTCGATGAAGGAGGTCAACTTCGCGCCGAAGTCGGTGGGCTCCCAGCCAATCTCCATGCGTGAGTCGGGCTTCAGGAACGGCCGCACGAACCGGCCGATGGTGCGCTCGTGCAGGAAGGGCACGTGCGGCGAGTCGAGCATGTTCTCCATCGCGCGCGACCAGTGCGCGTTCCACTCCACCTCGAGGTACGAGCGCGTGAGGTCGGGCCGCGTCAGCGTCTCGGGCACCACTGGCTCGTGCGGAGCCTGCTTCACGGGCGCCGTGTAGACCCACAACAGGCCGCCGAGCTCGCGGGTCGGCAGCGCCATCGCGAACAAGCGCTCCCGCTTCGCGTCGGGGTTCAAGGGAACGCGGGTGCACGCCCCGCTCGCGTCGAACTGCCACGCATGAAACGGGCACTCGAGACAGCCGTCCTTCACCTTCCCCAACGAGAGCGCCACGCCGCGATGCGGGCAGCGGTCGATGAGCGCTCCGGCGACGCCATCACGGCCGCGAAAGAAGACGAGCTTCTCTCCTGCGAGCACCACGGACAGCGGCTTGTTGGCCTCGAGCCGGTGGGCGAGCGTCACCGGCGTCCACACGTTCGCGAAGCCTTCGAACATGAGCCTTCACTGTCGACGAGCGGGCTTCAGTGCATCGAAATCAGCGCCAGCACTCGTCGTAGCCGATGTTCACCGTGCCACCGCTGGCAGGGCAGACGTCGAGCTCGATGCTGCCCTGGGGGTATGTGGTGTCGGGCGGCGTGCTGCGGAAGGTGCTCGGCTGGCCATTCACCGTCACCCGCACCCGCCGTGTCTTGTCGATGGGCTGCTTGAGGCCGACGATGCAGCGCTGGTTCACGAGGCGGCCGGCGGTGGTGCGGAGAATGTTCACGTAGTCGGTCGTGCAGAGCGCCAGCGTGCCGTCCTGACCGAAGCTGGTCGGAAGCGTCGCCAGGCGCCACCCACGCACGAGCCCGGGGAACAGGCAGCCGTCGAGGCCCACGATGCTGGTCACCGAGGTGCGCTGCGGCTCCGTCTTGAGCCCCTTCACGAAGTTCACGAAGTCGGCGAGCGGAAACGACGACTGATCATCTTCGTCACCCAGCGTGATGAGCGCGAAGTCGGCGTTGGGCCGCAGGAAGTTCTTGTTCGTCGTGCTGAGCAACGGCTCCGACAGGGCGGCGCGGGCGGCGGCGAGGGCTCGCTCCTGGGCGCTGCCTTCACTGCCCACGCTCACCAACGACGAGAAGGCGGCCGCCGCATCGGCGGTCTTGTCGGTGATGATGGGCCCCACGAAGCGGCCCTGCTTCTTGTCGTCATCCATGTCGGTGGTGACGGCCGCGATGTGAAAGTCGACCTGGTTTGCCCTGAACGAACCGAAGAACGACTCGAAGTTCGCCGCGAGCGCCGTCTGGTCGTCTTCCATCGAGCAGGAATC
>JAACJQ010000072.1 GCA_016879935.1 Archangiaceae bacterium
GAGCAGCAGCGGCTCCAACCTGCGCGCGAGCGCTTCGAGCTGAGGCTGCGCCAGGGCCACGGCGCGACTCAACGCCGCACACGAGATGACCAGGTCGGGAGCCCCCACGAACTCGTCGGCCTCGGTCGGCGGAGACAGCTCGAGTGAGTCTCCGGTTCGCCGCGCCAGTCGCCAGGGGTGACCAAGCCACAACATGCGCCACTCGAACTCGGGTTGAGCCAACGCCCCGCGCCACTCCGAGAGGTTCGAGAGGTCGCCACAGCACCGGGGCATGACCTTCCACTCACCGCCGACTCGCAAGGCCAGGCCACCAGCGAGCGGAGTCACCTCTGAGGCGTCGACAGGCGTGGAGCGCCAGTCGTCGTTCTGGTCATCGAGCACGCGCAGCAACGACTGATCATCGAGCGTAGCGAGCTCGACCAGCCACTCCCCCGGGACGGGCTCGAGCCGGGGGAAGCCGCGCGCCATCAGACAGTCTTGCCACCACGCTCGCCAGCCTTCGGGGTCCTCTGCTCCCGAGGCGGTCGGAGCAGGGCGCACGTGCTCGCGAGGTTCGATCTCGACGACCACCTCGAGCGTCACGCTCACCGCGCGAGGCTCGAGCGCGGCATGAAGCCGGGCTGGCCCTCTTGCGCGAGCACGAGCTGGCCACACGCCGCGGCGATCTCACGCCCGCGCGGCCACCGAACCAGACACAGCTGCCCCTGCTTCACCACGCGCTCATGAAACTGCTGCACGCGCTCGAGCGACGGCGTCTCGAGCCCGGTGCCGGGGTACGGGTTGTATGGAATCAGGTTGACCCGCGCAGGCAGCCCACGGAGCAGCTCGACCAACCGGTCGGCGTCGGCGTCGGTGTCGTTCACGTCTTTGAACAGCACGTACTCGACGAAGGTGTCGCGGTCGGGGTCGACCTTCGCGGCGTCACGCAGCGCGCCCAGCAGCGCCTCGATGGGCCACGTCTTGTTCTGCGGCATCACCCGCGTGCGCACCTCGTCGGTCGTCGCGTTGAGCGAGAGCGCGAGCGAGGCCTTCGACTCTTTCAGGAAGCGCACCATGCCGGGCAGCACGCCCGAGGTGCTCACCGTCACGCTCTGGTGGCGCAGCTGCGGAAACGGGCTCTGCGTGAGCAGCTCGACCGCGCGGAGCACCTCGTCGAGGTTGTCCATCGGCTCGCCCATGCCCATGAAGACGACGTTGCGCGCGGGCACGTCGGCCGGCGCCTCGAAGCGCGCGAGCAGGTACTGCGCCACCATCTCTTCGGCTTTGAGCTGGCGAATGAAGCCGAGCTCCTTCGTCGCGCAGAAGACGCACTTGCGGGTGCACCCCGCCTGGCTCGAGATGCAAATGGTGCTGCGCCCCTTCGCGGGAATGCGCACCGTCTCGACGTTCGCGCCGTCGACTTCGAGGGCGTACTTCGTGGTGCCGTCGGCCGAGAGCGAGCGCTCCTTCACCTTGAGCTGGGTGACGCCGTGCTGCTCGCGAAACGTCTTCCACACGCGGTGACTCACGCCGGGCACGGTCTCGGGCAGCTCGGCCGGCAGCGCCGACAACGAGCCGAACCACTTGAGCAGCTCGAGCGCGCGCTGACGGCTCTTCAGCTCGGTGGTGAGCTCCGACAACGTCAGGCCTGGCAGGTCGCGAATCACGGCGGTGGGCACCTCGCAGAGACGAGGCGCGGCTGTCAAACCCGACCGGCCGTCACCACTTGTTGAGCCAGGGCGACGTCATCACTTCGATGGGCAGCGTGCGGCGCGTGTGCGGCGTGAGAATCATCGCGTTGGCGCTGCGGCAGCCGCACGAGACGAGCCGGCCGTCGGGCATCGCGGTGAGACCGACGTGCGAGAGGGGCCCGAAGAGGCCTGCGTCGAGCGCGCTCGAAGGCAGTTGCTGCCAGGTGACGGCGCCCCGGCGGTCGATGACGGCGACCTGCGCTGAGCCACCATCGACGTCGAGGCCATACGCGTAGCCGTTCGTCGACCAGGTGGCAGAGAACAGCGAGGTGCGGCTGGGCGTCGTGAGGCTGGTCGGCAGGCCACCATCGGCAGGCACGCGCACGAAGGCTCCGCCCGAAACGGCAGGCGTCAGCAGCGCATCACCCGACTCGAGCAGCAGGCCACCCGCGAGGCCCGTGAAGCGCCCGCGCGGCGTGACGCGATCGAGCCCCGTGGTGCCGCGCACCGTCACCTCCACCACCTGCGAGGCGGAGCGGGGCACGAAGAGCACCTTCCCCGACGGCAGGAGCAGCGTGCCCGCGAACTCGACGCCGCCGTCTTCGCCCGTCAGCGCCGTCGCCCCGCCGTCGGAGCGGAAGATGACGGCCTGGCCACGCGCCGGAGCGACCACGACGCCGTCGGGCGTTCTGGCCAACCCTGTCATCGGGGCGCTGCCCGCGCTGACTGGAATGAGGTCGAAGCCACGCGGGTTGCCCGGAATCGGCTCGGTGATGGCCAGCCACTCCGAGCCCGTCGTCGGCGCCGCGAAGACCTTGCCGTTGTCGAAGAGCACGGCCCCACCCCACTGCGCGCCGTTGGTGCGGGTGATGGAGACGCCGCTCGTCGTCCCGTCGGGCAGCACCTCGACCGCAGGCAACACGTCGACGGGTGCGCAGATGACCGAGCCGCTCGTGGTGAGCACCCCGGCCACGAAGCCACACTCGTTGCCGGTCGGGCGGAACGAGGCGGTGCGGTTGCTGACGAAGCTGACGTCGAACGCCGAGTCACCACCGTCGACCCCGTCGAAGAGAAACGCCGCGACGTCTTCCCAGCGCTTCACTTCGAGGCCGCCGTCGAAGCCCGCGTCGACGTCGTCGAGCTGGCAGTTCCCCGCGAGAATGCACTGCGAGCGAAAGTCGTCACGGCTCCAGCAGCCGGCCAGCAGCAGCACCGTCGCCAGCCAGAGCGCGCGCATCAGAACGTGCCTCCGAGGGCGAAGGTCGCTCCACCAGCCTGCGGCGCGACGACCACCGACACCGGCAGTGAGGGGACGAGCGCGTTCCACACGAAGCCACCCGCGATGAGCACCACGCCGGCGCCGGCCACCACCATGCCGATGAGCCGCTGCGTCGAGAGCTGCGCGAACTTCGCGTCGATGTTCTTGAGCCCGAGAATGCGCGTCACCGGCAGGGAGCCAGCGCCGGTGTACGAGGCGTGCTGGAGCTCGGCCTGCGCCCAGAGCACGCCACCGACGCCAGCGGCCACCGTACCGGCGAGCACCGGCACCCACAGCCTCCACGCGAACGGCGTCTTCGGCGCGAGCTGCTTCGCCAGCGAATCACCCGCGGCCTCCATCAGCTCGCCGAGCCCCTTGATGCCCACGATGCGCCGCGTGTCTCGCGCCACCACGAGACCGTCTCGCTGCCGAATGACGCGCAGGTCGATGTCGAAGCGCTCCTCGAGCTTCGTCACGCGTCCGACCAGCATCAGCGGCACGCCGAGGGCGGAGCCGATCTCGGCGTTGCACCCGTCTTCGGAGCACCCCAGCAGCTGGCGCTGTCGCTCGATGCCCAGCAGCGCCGCGATGTCGGCGGGCGTCGTCACCTTGAAGCCGAGGTCGCCGAGGTGATTGGCCAGCCGGTCTTCGGCGTACCCGCCCAGCTCGGGTGACACGTCGACCAGCTGCAGCGGCGTGATGGCGATGCCCACCGGCTCTGGCGTGGCAGCCGTCGCGATGTGGAGCAGCAGACCAAGGACCATCGGAGAAGGTGGCGTCTACACCAGATTGGTTACGCGTCTCAGGGCAACGCGCCCGACGTCACGCCCAGCGTCACGGAGGAGGGGTGGGCGGCGTCTCTCCACAGGCGATGCGTCGCCGCCTTGAAGTCGGCCTCGGTGGCCTTCGCCGGGTCGACGAAGGTCTGCGGGTTGAGGTCGACGAGGGGAAACCACGTGCTCTGCACCTGCAGCATGAGCCGGTGCCCGGAGCGGAAGGTGTGGCTCACGTCGGGCAGCGTGAACCGAACGCGCGCTGGCGTGCCCGGCGTGAACGGCTTCGGCGCCTCGAAGCTGTCGCGGAACCTGCCGCGCATCACCTCGCCACGAATCAACGTCTGGGCGCCTGCGAGCCGCGCCCCGTTCGCCGCGTTCGGCCGGTCGAACGGCGACACGTCGACCAGCTTCACCACCACGTCGGCGTCGGTGCCCGTCGTCGAGAGCCACACGTCGACCGAGAGCGGGCCCATCACGGTCACGTCCTGCTCGAGCGGCGCCGTCTGGAACACGAGCACGTCGGGCCGGCGCGAAGCGAAGCGTTGATCATCGGTCATGTACTCGCCCTCGTTCTCGAGCGAGTAGCCCGGGCGGTGCGGCACCGGCTTCTTCGGGTCCGACAGCCACTCGTCGAACGCCTCCTTCACCGTGGGGGCCGTCTTCGAGAGCTGGCCGTCTGGCGCGAAGTGGAGCGTCGTCGCGGTGCTCTTCGGCGGCCACGACTCGTGCCGGTTGAACACGTTGGTGCCCGTCTCGAAGACGATGGCCTCGCTCTTGTTCTCGTCACCACAGCCCTTGAGCGCCTTCTTGAAGAAGGGCAGCTCGATGGTCTCCTGGTAGTGGCGCGAGGTCTTCCACCCGAAGCTCATGTCTCCGAGCGCGTCTCCGTCGGTGCGGGCCCAGCCACCATGTCTCCAGGGCCCGAGCACGAGCCGCACGTCGGCGCCGGGGCTCTGCCCATCGAAGGCCTTGTACGTCTGCACGGTGCCCCAGAGGTCTTCGGCATCGAAGAGCCCGCCCACCACCAGCACCGCGGGCTTCGCCTGGTTGTAGCGGGGCCGCGGGTCGCGGGCCTTCCAGTACTCGTCGCGGTTCGGGTGCGCGAGCGCCTCGTTCCAGAAGGCAATCTCGCCCTTGAAGTACTTCTCGTTCGCGTTCTTGAGCGGCCCGAGGTTCAGGAAGAACTCGTACGCGTCGCCGGTGTCGTGGTCGAAGCCCCAGCTCCACTTGCGCGTCGGCGCCGGCCGCGCCTTGCCGAAGCTCGAGAAGAAGTTGAACGTGTCCATCAGGAAGAGGGCGCCGTTGTGGTGGAAGTCGTCGCCCAGGTACCAGTCGGTCACCGGCGCCTGGGGTGAGACGGCCTTGAGCGCCGGGTGCGCGTCGATGGCCGACTGCGCCGCGTAGAAGCCGGGGTACGAGACTCCCCAGGTGCCGACCTTGCCGTTGTTGGCCGGCAGGTGCTTGACGAGGAAGTCGATGGTGTCGAACGCGTCGGTGGCCTCGTCGACCGCGGCCTTCGGGCGAACGTCGACGAAGGTGCCCTCCGACAGCATCTTTCCGCGCACGTCCTGGTTCACGAAGATGAAGCCGTCACGAATGGCGGCCATCGACATCGCGTAGCGCGCGAGCACGCGGGGCGTCTTGAAGTCGGGGAAGACGTCGACGCCGGGCGTGACGCCGTAGGGCGTGCGCAGGAGCAGCACGGGCCAGGTGCGCGAGCGGTCTCGAGGCACGTAGGCGACCGTGTACAGCTTGACGCCGTCGCGCATGGGCACGCGGTACTCGAACTTCGTGTACTGCTCCTTGAAGACGCGGTCGGCCTCCACCGGGTCGGTCAGCGGAGCGGAGACGAGCGGGTCACACGGCGCAGCGAGCACGGCCAGCGTCAGGAGCGCGAACATGCGCCCCGTCTACCGCAGGTGGCGCTCGAGGCGTCAGAACAGCTCGACGGTGCCCGCGTCGAGCGAGTCCTGCTTCACGGCCGAGGCCTTCGTCAGGGCGGGCTCGAGCTGCGTGAACAGCGCCTGCACTCCGGGCGGCAGCTCGTCGGGCTGGCCCTTCGCCCACTCGTCCCACAACGAGAGCAGCGGGCTGAGGCGGGCGCTCGCTTCGTCGAGGGCCTTCGTCACGGCGGTGCGCAGCTCGAACGCGGCCATGGTCTCGGTGGCCGCACGTTCGACCTCGGCGAGCACCTCGCTCACCCGCCGGTTGGTGTACTCGAGCGAGGCGAGCAGGCTGACGATTCGTTGCTGGCTCTCGACGGCGGCCGTCATGTCGTGCGCCGCCATCGCCGACATGCCCTCGCGCAGCTGACCGAGGCGCGTGTTGACGTTGGTGACCAGGTCGCGCACCTGCGCCGAGACTCCACCGGCGTCGTCCGCCAGCGCCTTCACCTGGTCGGCCACCACCCGGAACGTGCGACCCGATGGGCCGGTGCGCGCCGAGTGAATGGTCGCGTTGAGCGCGACGAAGCGCGTCTTGCGGGCCATCGACTCGACGCGGCGAATGTTGAGCACGATGCCCTCGATGTCGGGGCGCATCTCTTCGACGCGCGCCATCATGCGCATGCTGGCGGCGCTCACCACGACCAGGTCGTCGACGAAGCGGCTGACGATGCGGTTCATGCGCTCGACGAAGCCCAGCCCATCTTCTTCGCCCTTCAAGAGCTCGAACACCGCAGAGAGCTCGCGCTGCTGCAGCCCCAGCTGAGAGCGAAACACCTCGAAGGCGCTTCCCAGGGCCTGCATGCCATCTTCGACCAGCGCGTTGGCTCGAGTGAGGTCGTCAGCCGTGCCTCTCAACGCCGACGCCACCACCTCCCGCACCTGGGCTGCCGAAGTCATGGGGAGCAGCTCTTCATGCCGGGTGCCACCCCGACGGGCCCAAAGGTGCCGGGAATCAGGTGTCAGCGCTGGGTGAGGGCGTCAGGTGCTGGGGCCCGGCAGACCCTCGGCGTCAGGCAGCTGACGGATCAGCCGTGTCGTCGACTGCCGTGCAGCCCATTTCCGGGGTACATGAGGCGCGTGGGGCCTCCTCCCAACTCCACCGTCAAGCTGCCGCTGCCAGAGCAGGTCATCGGTGAAAAGTACCGCCTGCTCCACCGCCTCGGCCAGGGAGGCATGGGCTACGTCTTTCTCGCCGAGAAGCTGCACCTGGGCACGAAGGTGGCGGTGAAGTTCCTCGACCCCGAGCCCAACGCCGACGCAACCCGGCTCAAGCGCTTCCTGCAGGAGGCGCGCGTCGCGGTCGAGGTGAACCACCCGGGCGCCTCGCAGCTGCTCGACGCCGGCCACGACGAGGTGACGGGCTCGCTGTTCCTCGTCTTCGAGTACGTCGAGGGCAAAGACGTGCGAGAGGTCATCAACGACGAGGGGCGGCTCACCTTCGACGGAGCGCGCGACATCTGCATCCAGGTGGCCGAGGTGCTCGCCTTCGCCCACGCGCGCGGCATCGTGCACCGTGACGTGAAGCCCGAGAACATTCGTATGCGGCGCGACCTCGGCGGCGCGCGCGTGAAGGTGCTCGACTTCGGCATCGCGCGGCTGGTGAATCAGGGCGCCGTGCGGCTCACCGCCGAGGGCATGCTCGCCGGCACGCCGCGGTACATGGCGCCCGAGCAGATTCGCGACCTGCCGCTCGACGCGCGCACCGACATCTACGCGCTGGGCCTGCTGCTCTTCGAGATGCTCACCGGCCTGCCGGCGTTCGACGGCAAGAACCTGTCGCAGGTGCTGCTGCGGCAGATGAACGACCCGGTGCCCACGCTGCGCAGCATCGACGTCTCGCTCGGGCACGAAGGCGTCGACGCGTTCATCAAGAGGGCGTGCGCGAAGCAGACCATCGAGCGCTTCCAGAACATGGAGGAGTTCGTCGCCGCCCTCAAAGGCCTCGTCGTCACCGCGTGGCCTTCGCCGCGCCGCAAGCTGACCCCCGGGCAAGACGCTCCCACCGCGCCACATCGCCCGCAGCTGGTGCCCACCGCCGACGCGAGCCAGAACCCCGCCGCGGGAAGGCGGCCGCCCGAGCTCACCTCGCCCAACCAGGCACAGCGGGAGGCGACGCTGTTCGTCGACGAAGAGAGCGCGAGAGCGAACCGGCCTGATCAGGCCGTGCGGGTGCCCACCGAACCGTCACAGCCGATGGACGCGCAGAAGTCGCTCGAGGTGCCGTGGGAGAACGACCCCTCGAAGCTGCCCACCAGCCCGTCGCGGCCGTCGGTCTCGCGCAGAGCCGTCGACGAGCACGACCCCTCGTTGCTCGAGACCATCAAACCCGCAGCGCCCACCACCCAGAAGGACCCGTCGCTCGACGCGCCGCTGCTCGGAGCGCACGGCACGCAGCTTCGGCCCAGTCACGAGCCCGCGGGTGAAGCGACGTGGCGAGCGCCGAGCGACCAGAAGCCGCCGCGCTGGTGGGTCTGGTTCGTCGTGACGGGGCTGCTGGCCGCGGCCATCGCCTGGGGCCTGTGGGTCTCGGGCGTTCTGCGCACGACTCGCGTAGGCTGATCAATCCCCACCCCAAATGCGGTTGCACTCGAGGCCCGGCTCGGGTGTCTTGCCATCATGAAGCCCTCTTCCGTTCCGGTCCTCGCGCTCTGTTTCGGTCTCCTCACGGGCGCGGTGGTGTCGACCAGCTGCGGGCCCTCGCGCCCTGCGTGCACGCCCAGCTCGTGTAACGGCTGCTGCGACGCCACCTCGGGCCAGTGCGTCTCCATCACCACGTCGAACCAGTGCGGCACGCGTGGAGAGACCTGCAAGTCGTGCTCGCTGGGCCAGTCGTGCTCCTTCGGCGCGTGCACGGGCGGCAACAACACCGGCGCAGGGACGTCGGGCGGCGGCTTCGCCACCACGGGCGGCGGCTTCGCGACGGGCGGCGGCCTCGCGACGGGCGGCGGCTTCGCGACGGGCGGCGGCTCGGCGGGCGGTCTGGCGACGGGAGGCGGCTTCGTGACGGGCGGCGGCAACGGGGGCGGCTTCGCGACGGGTGGCGGCAACGGCGGCGGCTTCGCGACGGGCGGCGGCACGACCTCGTGCAACACGTCGAACTGTCAGAACGGCTGCTGCCAGGGCTCGAGCTGCGTCGCACCACCCAGCAACGCCAGCAACAGCTCCTGCGGCTTCGGCGGCTTCACCTGCACCAACTGCGTTGCGCTCGGGCAGGTCTGCAACACCGTCATGTTCTCGTGCACGCCGGGCAGTGGCGGCGGCGCGGGAGGCGGAGGCACGGGCGGCGGCTCGCCGACGCTCGGAGACGACTGCACCTCGCCCATTCCCCTCACGTTCTTCAGCGGCACGGCCTCGACGAGCGGCAGCCTCTCGGGTCTGCTCAACGACAGCTCGGCCTGCTCGGGCACCGGCCCTGACGCGGTCTATCAGGTGACGCTGGCGAGCCCGGCGACGCTGATGGCCCAGGTGTCGGCGACCGGCTTCACCCCGCGCGTCAGCGTGCGGAGCTTCTGCACCAACACCACGACGCTCGCCTGTGACTCGGCGCCCATCAGCAACATCGCCACGGCGACGACGTCGCAGCTCGGCGCTGGCACGTACTTCGTGTGGGTCGACTCGTCGTCGTCGTCGGCCTCGGGCTCGTACTCGTTGAGCATCACCGCGTCGGGCGCTGGTGGTGGCGGGGCGGGTGGTGGTGGCACCGGCGGCGGCTTTGGCGGAGGCAGCGGCACCGGTGGTGGCGTGCCTGGCAACTACGTGAAGACCTCCATCACCGCGAGCTGCGACACCCTCACTTCGCCGACCGTTCACACCACGGCCATCTCGGACGATGCGGCGACGACGCAGATGACGCTGCCCATCTCGTTCACCTTCTACGGCCAGCCGATGTCGAGCTACACGGTCTCGTCGAACGGCATCATGCAGGTGTGGAACCTGAGCGGCTCGGGCGTCACCACTGGCTCGAACACCGCGCTCACCAGCATCGACAACCCCATCGCTCCGTTCTGGGACGACCTCGACAACGTCACCACCACCTCGTTGGCGTCGCAGGTGCTCGGCAGCGGCTCGACACGGCGGCTCGTCGTCGAGTGGTCTGACTGGGCCTTCTACGTCACGGGCGGCGCGGGCACGAGCGACCGCCTGCGCTTCCAGGCGAAGCTCTTCGAGTCGTCGGGCGTCATCGAGTTCCACTACTGCTCGCTGGTGGGAACGAGCTCGCAGATCTCTGGAACGTCGGCCGGCATCGGCATCAGCGACGGCAGCCTGCTGTCCACGGCCCATACGACGGGCGTCTCGACGGGAACGGCGCTTCGCTTCACGCCTTGAGGAAGAACGCGTCGTCGGTGAGGCGTGAGCCGCTCGCGCGCCCCACCCGACCGTTCGCCGCGAGGTGCTGGAGCAGCTTGAACGTGGTGACGAGGTCTTCGCTGCCTGCGCGGGCGGCGAGGTCTTCGGCGGTGCGCGGCGTGCCATCGAGCGCGTCGAGCACCTTCTGCTGAAGTGACAGCACGGCGGTGGCGGCCTTCTTGCCCGCCTCGACGCCGGGCTGGTGGTACGCGTTGATGCCGACGAGTGACGCGTAGAGACCGACGGCGCGCTCGAAGATGGCGATGAGCGCTCCGACCGTCTTCGCCGACACCTCGGGCAGCGTGAGCGTCATCGACTCACGGCCCTTCTCGTCGAGCGCCGCGCGGGTACCGAGCAGGAAGCCGAGCAGGTAGTCGCCGCTCGTCACGCGAGGCTCGACCTCCATCGACGAACCCGGGCGGTCTTTGAGCACCTCGATGAAGAGCGTGAAGAAGTTCGGCACCCCCTCTCGCAATTGCTGCACATACGCGTGCTGGTCGGTGGAGCCTTTGTTTCCATATACAGACAAGCCCTGATGCACGACGTTGCCGGCGAGGTCCTTCTCTTTGCCGAGCGACTCCATGACGAGCTGCTGCAGGTAGCGAGACATGAGCAGCAGGCGGTCTTTGTACGGGAGCACGACGAGGTCTTTCGCGCCGCGGCCGCCGGTCGCGTGGTGCCACATCAGCGCCATCAGCGCCGACGGGTTCTTCGAGAGTTCACGCGAGCGCGTGGCGATGTCGGCCAGCCGGGCGCCCTCGAGCATCGCGTCGATGTCGATGCCCTGCAGCGCCGCGGGGAGCAGCCCCACCGCCGACAGCTCGGAGGTGCGGCCGCCAACCCAGTCCCACATGGGGAAGCGCGCGAGCCAGCTCTGCGCCACCTTGTCGAGCTCACTGCCGGCTCCGGTGACGGCGACGGCGTGTTTCGAGAAGTCGAGGCCCTGCCTCATGAACGCGGTGGCCGCTTCGACCATGCCGTTGCGCGTCTCTTTCGTGCCGCCCGACTTCGAGATGACGACGACGAGCGTCTCGTTCAGCCGCGAGCCGAGGCGCGCCAGCACGCGGTCGAAGCCGTCGGGGTCGGTGTTGTCGAAGAAGTGCACCGTCATCGGGTCGGTCGTCTCGCCGAGCGCGTCGGTGGCGAGCTGGGGGCCGAGCGCCGAGCCTCCGATGCCGACCACGAGCAGCTGGGTGAACTTCTTCCCCGACGGCGACTTGAGCGTGCCGGCGTGCACGTCTTTGGCGAACGACTTCACCTGCGCGAGCGCGTCACGAATGGCCTTCGCGTCTTCGGCGTTGGCGAGCTCGGGAGCGCGCAGCCAGTAGTGACCGACCTTGCGACCCTCGTCGGGGTTCGCGATGGCGCCCTGCTCGAGCTTGACCATGTCGTCGAACGCCTTCGTCAGCGGCGCCTGCATCGAGGCGAGCCACGCGTCGGTGAAGCGCATCTTCGAGACGTCGAGCGAGAGGCCGAGGGAGTCGACGACGCAGAGGTGCTGGGTGTAGCGCTGCCAGTGGGCGTTCATGAGCGCGGGACGATGTGCCGACCGATGCAGCGACGCAAGCGAAGCCTCGGCGTGCAAGGCTCGGCGTTCCCATGAAGCCTCGCTCAATGACGGTCCTGCGCTGCGCCGTGACAAGCGGCCTCCTCTGCGTGAGTTGCCTTCAACCCGTGCAGGAAGGCGTCGACGATGCGGGGTGGCCCTCGGACGGCGGTCCGCGCTGCGTGAATGACTACGGCAACCCACCAACCACCGTCTGCGCGCCACGGTCACCTGGCACCTGCGGGGGCAAACAGTGCGGCCCGGGCGAGACGTGTTGCCTGCTCAACCTCACCTGCCTGTCCACCGCCGACACCGCCGCCTGCTCGGCCGCCAGCATCGATGCTGGCAGTGGAAAGGCTTGTGCTTCGAACCGAGAGTGCGCGAGTGAACAGTATTGCCGCTCCATCGCAAACGAACTCTGCGGCGGCCCTGGCGTGTGCCACCCCATCACCAACTGCGGCATCTGCGTCGGCGGTACGATGTGCCAGGTCTGCGGCTGCGACGGAGTCACCTACGAGTCAGTGCAGGTGGCCTGTGTCGCGGGCGTTCGGGTCATTCAAGGAGCCTGCGGAGAACGCCGCGGGCCGAGAGGCGTGAGCTGTGGCCGCTCAGACCAGTGCCAGCAGGGCGAGACGTGCTGTCCGCTGACCGGCAAGTGCTTCGCGCCCAGCGAGCCGTGGCGCTGCCCGACGGACCCGTCCTCGCCCGTTCTGGACTGCACCCGGAACTCGGACTGCGCTTCGGGAGCCGGTGGCGGGAGTCCCGGGCCGTCGAGTTGGTGCGCCGGTCAGGCCTGCGGCCAACCGGGCACGTGCCGGCCTCGCGTGCCGTCCTCGAGCTGCAGCGGCACCGTGCAGCAGGTCTGTGGCTGCGATGGCCTGACCTACGTGAACGAATGCTGGGCAAACGCAGCTGGTGCCCGGGTCGCGAAGACCGCTGCGTGCGACGGCGGGCCCTGACTCTCGGACCGTGCAAGGGTGCCAACCATGAAGCCCTTCCCTGAAATGCCCGTTCCCGAGCTGCAACCCATCGAGGCGCTGAAGACGATGGCGCAGATCGCCAGACGCACGCCGCGGGTGCTCCGCAAGGTGCTCGAGAAGCAGGTCGGCACCGCCGTTTCGACCGCGAAGGACGAGTTCGGCATCACTCGCGCGTTCCTCGCGTTGTGGGCCCAGTGGCTCAAGAGCCCGATGACCGTCGCGCAGGCGCAATGGCAGTACGCACGTGACGCGTCGGAGCTGCTCCAGACGATGGGCCGGAAGCTGATGGGGCAGACGGTCGACGACGCTCCGGCAGACGGGCGCTTCAAAGCCGACGCATGGCGTGACGTGCTGTGGTTCGACTTCCTCAAGCGGGCCTACCTGCTCAACGCGCGCTCGGTGCAAGGCCTCGTCGGTCGCACGAGCGGGCTGTCGCACGAGCACCAGAAGAAGGTCGAGTTCTTCACCCGCCAGTTCGTCGACGCGATGAGCCCCACCAAC
>JAACJQ010000403.1 GCA_016879935.1 Archangiaceae bacterium
ATGCCCGAGTCCATCACGACGACGCAGCGGCTGAGTCGGCGTTGGGCGCGCGAGCTTCCACTCATCGGTCAGGCGACCCGGACGAGGAAGTAGTCCTTCTTCCCTCTCGACAGGAGCAGGTATCGGTCAGCGAGCAGCGCTGACGCACCGACGACGAGCGCCTTGTCCGTGACCTTCTCCTTATTCAGCGACAGGCCGCTCTGCTTGATCAGGTCGTGCGCCTTGCCCTTCGACTCAACAAAGCCGGAGTGGGTGGTGAAGAGCTCGATGACGGGAATGCCCTTCACCAAGGCGTCTCTTGAGATGTCCTTGCACGGAACATCCTTGAAGATGGAGACGAGCAGAGCTGCGGAGAGCGAGCGAAGCGTCTCGATGGTGGCCTTGCCGAACAACACGTCGGCGGCCTTGATGGCGAAGTCGACGTCGCCCTTCGAGTGCACGCGCTCGGTCACGTCGCTGGCGAGGGTGCGCTGCAGGTGACGCGCCGAGGGCTCCTTCGTGTGCGCGGCCTCGAGCGCTTCGATCTCCTCCTTCGTGCGCAGCGTGAAGATGCGAATCCAGTTCGCGGCGTCGGCGTCGGAGGCGTTGAGCCAGAACTGGTAGAACTCGTACGGCGACGTGCGCGCGGGGTCGAGCCACACGTTGCCGCTCTCGGTCTTGCCGAACTTCGTGCCGTCGGCCTTGGTGATGAGGTTCGTGGTGAGCGCCCACGCCTGGCCCTGCGCGCGCCGGCGGATCAGCTCGGTGCCGGTGACGATGTTGCCCCACTGGTCGCTGCCGCCCATCTGCAGCTGCACGCCGTGCTCCTTCCACAGGTGGAAGAAGTCGTGGCCCTGCACGAGCTGATACGTGAACTCGGTGAAGCTCATGCCTTCGCCTTCACCCTCGATGCGCTTCTTCACCGAGTCTTTCGCGAGCATGTAGTTGACGGTGAGGTGCTTGCCGATGTCGCGAATGAAGTCGAGGAACCGCATCGAGCGGAACCAGTCGGCGTTGTTCACGAGCGTCGCGCGGCCGCCGTCGAAGTCGATGAACTTCTCGAGCTGCTTTCGAATGCCCGACAGGTTGTGCTCGAGCGTCTCTTCGGTGAGCAGGTTGCGCTCGGCCGACTTGCCCGACGGGTCGCCGACGAGGCCGGTCGCTCCGCCGACGAGCGCCATCGGGTGGTGCCCCGCGCGCTGAAAGTGCAGCAGCGTCATCACCTGCACGAGGTGGCCGACGCCGAGCGAGTCAGCGGTCGGGTCGAAGCCGATGTAGCCCTTGATGGACTCACCCTTGCCCAGCAGGGCCTCGGTGCCCGGCATCGCGTCATGCAGCATTCGGCGCCAACGGAGTTCTTCGACGAAGTTCGTGCTCACGGGGCGTCGATTGCGGGCAACGGCCGTCGGAGTCAAGCGCTCACGGCGTGAACGCCCACCCGGCCTGCACGTAGGCGGTGATGGCCGATGCAATCTCGGCGACACCGTGCCGCGCGTTGTTGAAGACCGCGTCGTAGCGCATCACGTCGGTCGGGTCGGCGCCGAGCTGGTGCTTCACGAACTCGTCGCGGCGCTCGCTGTTCGCGCGCACGAAGTCTTGTGCCTCGGCGAGCGGCAGCTGGAGTCGGGTCGCCATGCTGCCGACCCGCCACGCGAACGGCGCATCGACGCGAAAGTGGAAGCAGTTCTTCAGCGCCTGACACAGCACTGCGCCGCCGCGCCCGACGATGATGGCGTTGCCGCCAGTGGCGACCTGCACGATGTGCTGCCGCATGCGGTCGAACGCGCGCACCTGCTCGTAGTATTCGACTGGCGCGAGGCCGAGGCGCTCCAACCGACTCGCCGTGAGCCCGAGGTTCTGCATCACGCGCATCGAGACACCCTCTTCCTGCTGCACCGCTTCGAGCAACGTCTTGTCGTAGACGTTCCACGGCTCGCCGCTGAGCTTCTCGAGGTCGGCCTTCACGCGCTCGGCGATGGGGAAGCCCTCACACCCGAACGAACGCGAGAGCGTCACCGTTGGCCGCGGCTTCACGGCCGCTTCGTGGTGCAGCCGCGACTGAATGTCCTCCCAGGCTTGAAGCCGTGGAGCGACACCGGGAACCAGCACGTGAAAGGGGCGTGACATGACCTTGCGGCTCCTCAAGCAAGCGCACGTTCTTCACGTGCGACGCTGTGCCTCGAGGAAATGCATCTCACATGCCCCGGCGTTGATTGCCGGAACCGCAGGCATCGCGTGTCGCAGGTCACGAAAGACGTGCGGCTAACCGACGGGGTGGTCGGGCAGGTCGTCGAGGCGTGCGGTGAAGCTCGCTCGTGGGAAGCGCTGACGCAGCGTCTCTTCGACGACGGGCGAGAACTCGTGCTGCACGAACTGGAAGGAGCGGAGCGTCTCGAGCTTCGCGGCGACGGACTCCACGGCTGGCACGTGCTCGTCGCGCAAGCCACCGAGGCGCAGGTCGGGAAGGAAGTGACACGCCGGCAGCGCGAGCAGCCTCGGCAGCTCGACGGCGAAGTCACGCGGCGTGAGGAGCACGTCCCAGGCGATGCCGGCGACGAAGCCGCGCTCCCACCAGACGTGACCGCCCGCGGTGCCATGAACGAAGCACACGGTGTTGCCGAGGCGTGCGAGCGTCTGCGGAACCGCGCGACGCGTGCAGCTCGCAGAGATGAGCTCGCCCCACGGGTCGCCGTTCGCCTGGAGCCAGTCGGCGAAGACGAGGAAGGGCTCGATGGGTCCCGAGAGCGAGAGTCGGCTGAGGTGTGCCTGGAGGTCGTTCAGCGCCATGCACGCTTCCTGAGGAGAAGTCCCAGTGCGACTGCGACGAGCCACGTCGGGGCCGCCGGAGTGTCGGAGCAACCACAACCTGTCATTCGACCTCCGCGAGCGGTCGCGGATCCACCAGCCGTCGCGGATCCACCGGCAGTCGCGGATCCGCCAGCAAATCCACCAGCGGTCGCGGATCCACCAGCGGTCGCGGATCCACCAGCGGTCGCGGATCCACCTGCAGTCGCGGATCCACCTGCAGTCGCGGATCCACCAGCAGTCGCGAATCCACCAGCAGTCGCGAATCCACCAGCCGTCGCGGATCCACCAGCCGCAGGTCCACCGCCGCCCCCAGTGCCGTCGACACCGTCGACCCGAATCGCGCCAGATGCGGCGTTCGATTCAGCGACGACGAAGTACGTGGTGCCTGCCGTCAGGTTCATGGGAACGAAGAAGCCCTGGGCGAAGCAGCTCGCACCGCACGTGCTCGCGGAGATCAGCAGGTACGCTGAGCTCGTGAAGATGTACTGGCCACTCGTCGCGGGCGTGAACTGGTAGACGAGATCAGCGGTTCCCGGATTTCCGCACCCACCACCTCGAAACTCATCGAACGCCGTGGAGAAATCGAGCGGGAGCGGCAGGCCGGGCGTCAGCGTCAAGGCTCCTGCACAGAGGTCGTTCACCGGAGGCGTGATGGAGCGCAGGTCGAGCGTGAACGCACTGGTCGCCGCGAACTCAGAGTCGACCACGATGAAAGACGGCGTCGCAGCGAGACCGACGAAGTTCGTCGAGACCGACCCCAGGCCGGGCTGGGCACGCGACGCGAGACAGGCGCCGTTGCACACCGCTTCGGTGACGTACGCGCTGACCGGCACCACCGCGAGTCCGCCATCACCAGACACCGAGACCGTCGCTTGAAACGCGCCAGTCGTGAGCGGCGTGAAGCGGTACGCCACGTCAGGACTCCGAAACGAGCCCCTGCACCCGAAGTCATCGTTCGCACCAACCGTCGTTCCGCTCACCGTCTGCCCGGCAGTGATGGGCGTGGCAGACGTGCACGAGTCGTTCGAGGGCGTGACGACTGGTTCGACCCGCACCTGTCCGCCCAGGCCCGAGCCTTCGACGATGAGGAAGTACGGAGTGCCGGCCTGCAGATCGAAGGAAGAAGCGGGGCTGAGTGGAGTGCAGCTCGTGCCGCACCCGGCCGTCGCGAGCCACATGCCTTCGGGAGCCGTGAAGAGGTACCGGCCCGTCGTTGCGGGCGTGAAGCTGAAGACGAGGTCGGCCTTATCGCGTTGGCCACAGCCACCTCCGTCGACACTCGCGGCACTGCCCGGGTAGTCGTCGAAGGCTTCGCGGAAGTCGGTCGCGATGGGAGCGCCGGCAGAGAGCGGTGTGGCTCCCGCGCACAGGTCGTTCACCGGTGGCGTGATGGAGCGCACGTTCAGCGTGAACCTGCTGCCAGGTTCACTCTCGACCACGACTCGATACGGAACGCCGCCCGTCGCGTGGAAGTTCACGACCGAATCGAAGAAGCCGCGCGGCGCTTCGGCGAGACACAGGCCAGCATCACAACTGCCCTGCTGCACGAAGGTATGCAGCGACGAGGCACTGCCACCGTCGACCGGGCTCACGGTGGCCTGGAGCGCACCACTCAGTGCAGGCGTGACGAGGTACGCGACGTCGACTCCCGATGACCTGCCGTTGCACGACAGGTCTTCGTTGGCGCCCGCAGTAGAGCCGAGCAGGGTCTGCCCCACCGAGATGGGCGTGGCCGTGTTGCAGGTGTCGTTGACGGGCACCGGAGCCGCGTCCACCCGGATGACCCCTGAGCCCGCGCCTTCCGCATGAAGGTACGCCTTGATGCCAGCGATGAGGTCGACCGTGAGCGCCGAAGTGCCGACCGCAGAACAACCCGCGCCGCATCCACTCGTCGAGAGCCAGAGCGTCGCGGGAGCCG
>JAACJQ010000073.1 GCA_016879935.1 Archangiaceae bacterium
CCGCGCGCGCTGCCGCCTGCGCGCGGGTGCGTGGGCCGGGGACTGAGCGGGCTGAGCGTTCTCGGGCGCGCGCGGCGGTGGGCGGCGGCGCCACCGATCGCGCGGGCATGAGCGCCGATGGAGGCGCCGCCGAGCAGACCGAACGTCTCGAAGCGGTTCACGATGCGCGTGTTGTGCCGGTCCCACGTGAGCGCGAGATCTTCGTCACTCTCGGCCATGCGGAAGTGCGCGCCGACCCCGAGCTCTTCCTTCAGACGGCCGACCCGTCGGAGCAGATCGTCGTCGGCGCAGAACGAGCTCGCCACGCCGAGCGCGCCACGCACGAGCGGGTGCTCTTTCATCGCGACGGAGTAGCCAGCGTTGGCCTCGACCTGGGCAGGGCCGGGAGAACCCTCCTGGCGGCTGCTCGAGGCGTGGCTGTTGATGAGGCGAGCGCCGAGGCGCGTGGCGACCCGTGACTGGACGAGCAGCGCCTCCTCGACACAGGTCGGGGCGTGCAGGTGCTCGACGAAGAGCGTCGTGCCACGGAGCAGCCCGCGGGCGATCGACACGGCGGTGAGCGCTTCGACCTCGGGCACCGTCAGGCGGCGATCGAGCTCACCTTCGAAGCGGTAGCGATCCTCCAGCGTGCGCAGCAGGTGGTGACCAGACCAGGGCGAGAGCTGCGCATTGACGAGCCGCGTGTGGCAGTCGACCAGCCCCGGCGTCACCAGCCGCCCGTCACAGCGAACCGCCCAGTCACCTGGTCGTGCGGGCAGCTCGGCGTCGCTCGACACCCGGGCGATGGTGTTCCCTTCGACGAGCACGGCCATGTGCGTTCGCACGCGACCATCCGCACTGAAGAGACTGCAGTCTTTGAGAAGCAACCGGCCTTCCACGGGGCGGCCAGCCTACCCTCGAACTGCGAGACCGCAGCGGAGTCTCAGCGTGTCGGCTGAGGTGGGGCCGCGTTCGACTTCTTGACCGGTGCCTCACGGCACTTGCAGCGCTTCTCTTTGGGCACGTTCCCGAGCACGGCTTCGACGTGGGCGCCGCAGCCGCGCCAATCGGGCTTTCCACAGGTGGGACAGGTGACGGCCATGCACATGGGTGGCTCCTCGTTCGACGTTCGCCCGTGGGAGCCGCGCCCGCGAAGAAAGGTTCAGTTTCCGCCTGGTGTCGGCGGCGGCTTGGGCATTGGCCGACCACGAACCTGGAGATCAGAGAAACGACACTGCAGGTTACGGCACCCGACGGCGACCTTGCCCGTGCGCCCGCCCAGCCCGGTGAGGATCTTCCAGGCCACGCGTTTGCCGTCGACGAAGCCTTCGACCTTCACGTTGCCGTTGCGCTGATGGGCCAGCGCCAACTTCATGCGGAAGCGCCCCTTCGGCACCGTCACGCGATCTTCCATCATCTGCTCGACCTGATCCTTCGCGCTGTTGCCGACGACCTCCTCGCCCTCGGCCGTGAAGTAGCGCCACATGAGCCGCATCTCGTCGACCGAGGGCAGACCCGGCACGTCGGGCACCGCGAAGACGCTCACCTGCGTGTACTTGATGCGAAACGAGAGCTCGATGAAGCGCTGATCGTCGGGCGCGAGCGGTGGGAACTCGGGCGAGAGCGGCTCGTACTGCACGTCGACCTCGGCCTCGAACTCGTCGCTCGAGTAGTACCGCGAGCCCAGGTACGCGCGGGGAATGACGGCGACGGGGCCTTCGGGGTCCGTGGCCTCTCCGTACTGAATCGCCGTGAGCGCGCCATCATCGAGGGCCCAGTGGCCTGCGTGCGCGCTGATGTCTTCGCCGGCGTCGGGCGTCGAGGGCTCGAACGACACGGTGAGCTGGTGCTTCTCGTCTTTTCGCGTCGCGTAGAACGAGACGTCGGTGTCCTGGTACCAGGCTGGCGCGCGCGCAGGTGGTGGCGGCCCCTTCGTGCGATCGCCGGGCAGAAGGCGACTCCCCAGCGCGACGAGCAGCAAGGAGCCGAGCACGAAGACAGCCACCTTCCACCCGCCGCCGGGCTCCTGCACGAACGACGACACCCGATTGGGCACCGTCGACTTCTGCCGGTTCGGAGCGACGCTGCCAGCGGTCTCGATGAGCGGCTCGAGCGCGTTGGCGATCTCGACGGCGCGGTTCGGGCGTTGCTCGGGTTCGGTCTCGAGCAGCCTGGCGACGAGCTCGTCGATGACTGGCGACAGCCCCGGAACCTTCTCGCTCGGCAGCTTGAAGCGCCCCAGCGGCAGCTCGCCGGTCAGCAACTCGTAGAGCAGCACGCCGAGTGAATAGAGATCGGCGCGGTGATCGACGTGCTTCGCGTCGCGGCGCTGCTCGGGCGCCATGTAGTTCACGGTGCCCATCGCGACGGCAGTGGCGGTCAGCGCGATGTTCTTCTCGCTGTCCTTCATGCCGGCGAGGCCGAAGTCGGCGATCTTCACGTGCCCGCGCGGGTCGACGAGCACGTTCTCGGGCTTCAGATCACGGTGCACGACCTTCTGCTCGTGCGCGTAGTCGATGGCCCGCGCGACCTGCACGATGATGCGCAGGGCGTCTTTCGGAGACAGCCGCCGCCCCGTGAGCATCTCGCGCAGGTTCACGCCCGTCACGAGCTCCATCGCGAAGTAGTAGTGCGAGCCCGCCTGCCCACGATCGATGATCTGCACGATGTTGGGGTGGTTGAGCGCAGCGAGGGCCGTCGCCTCCTTCTCGAAGCGCGCGACGAACTCGCGGTCGCTGGCGAACTTCGACGGCAGAATCTTCACCGCCACCTGCCGGTTCAGCGACGTCTGCCGGGCGCGCCACACCTCACCCATGCCACCGCGGCCGAGCAGCTCGACGAGCTGATAGCCGGGCACCTGCGGCGCGGGTTCGGCGATGGCCGTGTCGGAGGTGTGCTTCGGCGCTCCTGATGACGCCGCGAGATCGATCTCCACGTGCGACGGAACGGGCGGTGGCAGGGGCTCTTCGACGGGCAGCGGCGACACGGCCTGATTGGCGGGCCGGGCGGGCGAGGTGCGCCCCTCGATCACGCTCTGCCGAACGTCGGTGCGCCGCACCTCGAACCGAATGCCGCAGACGCAGGTGATGAACTGACCCGAGACGTAGACGGCCGTGTCGTGAACGCGCGCGCAGTTCGGGCAGCTCTGGGTGACAGCCTGGCGGCTCGACCGCGTCACGACTCCTTGAAGCCGAGGATCCGGAACGTCGGAACCCCCTTCTCCTTGCCCTTCACCTGCAGCACCGAGACGGGCTCGACGATGAAGCCGGGGCCGGCGCGGCGAACGGTCGTCTCGCTGGCGAGCACTTCGGCGCCCTTGGCGAGGCCGCAGAGCCGCGAGCTCGTGTTCACCGAGTCTCCGATGGCCGTGAACTCGTGGCGCTCGGTCGAGCCGATGTAGCCGACGACGGCCGGGCCGGTGTTCACGCCGATGCCGACCTCGATGGCCTTCTTGCCGGCCTCTTCGCGCTGCCGGTTCATCTCGTGAATCTCGTCGAGCATCTCGAGCGCACAGCGCAGGGCGCGGGCAGCGTCGTCGGGGTGCACGATCGGCGGGCCCCACGTCGCCATCACGCAGTCGCCGATGAACTTGTCGAGGTTGCCCTCGTACTTGAAGATCACGCCGGCCATCGCGGTGAAGAACGTGTTCAACATCGCGACGGTCTCTTGCGGGCTGTCGGCTTCGGCCATCGAAGTGAAGCCACGAATGTCGGCGAAGATGACGCTGACTTCGGCGAGACGGCCGACGCGCAGCAGCTCGACCTTGCCCGACACCACCGCCTCGGCGACGGCGGGCGCGAGGAAGCGCGAGAGCTCGGCGCGGGTCAGCGCCTCTTTCTCGATCTTGCCGGCGAGGTCGGCGTTCTCGAGCGCGATGGCGGCCTGAGAGGCGATGCCGGCCAGCACCTTGAGGTCCTTCTCCGAGAAGGCATTCGTGCGCTCACGGGTGTCGCAGAAGAGAATGCCCTTGAGCACGCCCTTCGACAGCAGCGGCACGGCCATGGCCGAACGAATGCCCTGCGCGACGATCGACTCCGACGACGAGAAGCGGGAGTCGAGAATGGCGTCGGCGGTGAGCACGGCGCTGCGGGTCTCCGACACGCGCTTGAGCACGGTCTCGGAGACGGTGACTTCGGTGTTGTCGGCCTTGCGGCGCTTGATGGCCTGCGGGTTCAACTCACCATCGTCGTCGGCGAGGAAGATGACGGCGTTGTCGGCGGCGAGCAGCTCGAAGGCGACGCCGAGAATCTTGTCGAGCAGCGACGGCAGATCGCGCTCCATGCCGACGAGCCGGTGGAACTCGTTGGCGATGCGCAGCTTCTCGTAGTCCTGCTTGAGGGTCTCGATGTCGGACAGCTTGTCGGCCGGGCGGAACTCCGCCGACTCCATCTGCGCGACGGTGGCGAGGAAGGCCGGCATCGAGTGCGCCGACTGCACGACCGTGACGCCCGCGTTCGACGTCGGCGTGGCTCCAGCGTGATCGACGCCCGACATGAAGACGAGGCGGCTGTTGCCCAGCGCAATCTCGTCTCCATCGCGCAGCCGCAGCTCACGAACCTTGCGGCCGTTGACGAAGGTACCGTTCGACGAGTTGAGGTCGCGCAGCAGGAACGTCGCGCCCACGCGCTCGATCACGCAGTGCTCTTTCGAGACTTCACGATCGACGAGGCGCAGCGTGTTGTTCGGGTGGCGGCCCAGCGACGTCTTCTCTGACAGGGGGAACTCCCCCTGCTTGCCGTCGGCGAACTTGCCCGCGAGCCGCGGCCCCTTGAGTTGGCCGGGCGCGTACACCTGCGCGGGCTTCGGTTCGCCTGCAGCGGCGAGGTTGGTGAGGGGAATCGGTTGAGGAGCCAAGCGCATGGGACCCTAGCAAGAGGAACGCTCCTGACAAAACGAACGTGACGCATCCAAGTTCTGATCGGACCTTAAAAGTCGCGTAGAACCCGAACCCATGGCGAAGGCGCTTGGGAAGAAACCTAAGAAGTCGGCAACCACCCGGACTCCCTCGAAAAAGACGGTGAAGAAGGTGACGAAACCGTTGCGCGCGCCAAAGCGTGTGGCGGCTCCGGTCGTCACTCCGCCCGCTCCGAAAGTCACCCCCGCTGAACGGCGAGCCCTCGTGCTCTCGGCGCTCGAAGCCGCGCAGGCCACGCACTGGGGCGCGAGCGTGGTGACGGCCTCGACCGTCGGCGGCGTGGAGCTGCGCGTGACGAACAAGGCCGGCGCCAGGCCGTTCTGGTGGCTGCGAACGCACGGGCTCTCGAGCGTCGCGGGCGTCGAGCTGGCCATGCGCGTGCCGCAGGCGAAAGACGAGACGCAGGTGCCCGCAATCTTCCTGCCCGTGCTCGAGCGGCTCATCGGGCTCGCGCGTGAACGTCAGCTGCACGTGGGGCAGATCGTTCGCTGGCCGAAGCCCTTTGGCGAGATGACCGAGACCGATCTCGAGGCCTTCGCGATCACCCTCGACCCCTCGTTTGGTGAGCTGCGCACGGCCCACGACTTCGTGCCGGTGCTGCTCGCCGTCGGGCTCACGGGAGACGAAGCGAAGCTCGTGCGTGAGTGGAGTCCTCAGGGGCTGCTCGAGGTGCTCTCGAGGGTCGACCCGACGTTGAGCACCACGCTCGAGCGCGGCTCACTGCTCTCGTCGCCCCGTGCGCGTCAGGCCATCGAGCAGCGTGTGGAGCGTGAAGGCTCCTCGATGGGCGTGCTCCAGGCGGCGGTGAGCGAACTGAGCGGGAAGGATCGCTTCGTGTGGAAGCTCGATGCCGACGCGGCCGACGCCATCATGAGCCTGCTGAAGGGCCGCATCGGGCACCAACGCCCGTTCATCGTGAAGAGCGAGACCTCGGACCTCGAGGTGACGCCGGGCGACCTGCCGGCCATCACGGTCGAGGGCGACAAAGCCACGCTCAAGCTCACCCAGACCGTCGCCCGCGCGGTTCGCTCGACCCTCAAGGCACGCCCTGGCACGTACACGTGGGACGCGCTGCCTGCCCTGACGGTCGAGGTCGTGCCGACCCCCTGAAGGCGGAATCTGGCCCCGACGGAGCGACGCACGCGGTAAAGCACGCTCCATGAAGCTCAAGCAGCGGCCAGAAGACTTCTCGGTGAAGGAGTCGTACCGCTTCGACGAAGACGTCGATGGCAAGTTCCGCGTCTACTTGATGGACAAGCAGAAGCTGTCGACCTTCGACGCGGTCAACCGCATCGTGAAGAAGTTCGGCTTGAAGCCGGGCTCGATCAGCTTCTGCGGGCTCAAGGACAAACAGGGCCGCACCGAGCAGCTCATCGCCGTCGAGGGCCACGACGTCGACATGCAGGACCCCGATCTGCGCCTGAAGTTCCTGGGCCGCATCGCCGCGCCGCTCACCGCCGCCAACACGACGTCGAACCGCTTCGCCGTCACCGTGCGCCAGCTGCGTGAGCAGGAGCTGCAGGACGTGACGATGGCCGTCTCAGAAGTCGGCCGCCTCGGCGTGGTGAACTACTTCGACAACCAGCGCTTCGGCTCGCTCAAACACGGCCAGGGCTTCATCGCGAAGGACCTGCTCAAGGGAAACTTCGAGGCCGCGCTCAAGAACTACATGGCCGTGCCCTCCCCGCTCGATCTCACCGACGACGCGAAGGTGAAGGCATTCTGGGCCGAGCACTGGGGCGAGTGGACGGCGCACTGCCCGTACGACGCGGCGAACAAGAAGTACGGCCGCATCTTGAACGTGCTCCGCAAGGCGCCGCGCAACTTCGTCGAGGCGTTCCTGCAGATCGACGCGCAGTACCGCGCGCTGCTGCTGTTCACCTATCAGTCGTATCTGTGGAACGAGTCGGCCCGCCGGCTGATGCAGCTCATTCTGCCGCGCGAGTCGTTGTTCGTGATGCCCTACCAGGCCGGCTCGCTGCTCCATCACCGTGACGCGCCGTCCGATCTGCTCGCGTGGATGCGGCAGGTCTCGGTGCCCCTCGTCGGGCCCACGACCACCTTCACCGATCGTCGCGTCGAAGAGGCCGTCAACTGGGCGCTGGGCAAAGACAAGCTCACGCTCGATCAGCTGGTGGTGAAAGAGGCGCCCCGGCTGCTGTACTTCAAGCACGAGGAGCGCCCGCTCCTGATCCAGCCGCAGAAGCTGGTCATCGGCCGTGCTGGCAAAGACGAGCTCAACCGCGGCTTCCTCAAGGTGAACGTCGCCTTCACGCTCCCGCCGGGGAGCTACGCCACGCTCACCGTGAAGCGGCTCTTCCACTTCGGGGTCGAGCAGCTCGAGCGAGAAGCGGCCGCCGTTCCCGTGCGCCGCGAGGCTCCTGCCGCGTTCCAGCCGAACAAGGACAAGGGCCGTCAGCCGAAGCGCGAAGGGCCGCCTGAACCCCGTGGCCTTGGCTTCCGCGACCGCCAGAAGCAGCGCAAAGCCGCCAAAGCCGCCGCGCGCGACTCGCAGCCCCGAAAGTAGGCCGCCAACCATTCGGAATTAGGCCTGTTTTCAGGCCTGCCGATTGTCGCAATGAGGGGGTGGGCGGGTCGTACTGCGTGACGTGAACGCACTTGCTGAGCTGGCTCCCTCGCTGTCGATGTCGCTGGGGATCATGAGCGCCGAAGCAACGCAGCCCTGGGCCGAGGAGGTGCGGCGTGCGCGCCGTGGCGACTCTTCTGCTTTCGAAGCGCTCGTGCGCGGCATGCAGCGCCCCGTCTACGGCCTGTGTCTGCGGCTGCTGCGCTCCGAAGCCGAGGCCACCGAGGTCGCGCAGGAGACGTTCCTTCGCGCGTACCAGAACCTCGAGCGCTTCGACGACTCGCGGCCGTTCGACCTCTGGGTGCTGACGATCGCGCGCAACCTGTGCCTCGACATTCTTCGCCGGCGCCAGAAGGTGCAGACCGAAGACGTCGAGCCGCACGCGCCGATGCTGGCGTCGAGCGAGCCCAACAGCGAAGACAAGGCGATCGAGAAGCAGCAGCGGCAGTCGCTCGAAGACGCGATGGCCACGCTCTCGAGCGACGATCGTGAAGTGCTCGCGCTCTATTACGTGCAGAAGCGCACCACGAAGGAGATCGGCGTCATCATGGGGGTCGCTCCTGGCACCATCATGGCCCGCCTCTTCCGAGCCCGTGAGAAGCTGCGCGTTCGCATGATGGCCGCAGAACGAGGTGCTGCATGAGCGACCCGATTCACGACGACGACGCCGAGCTCGAGCGACTGCTGGCCGAGAGCGCTCCCGACGAAGCGGGCCGTGAGGCGCTGCGTGAAGCCCACCGCCAGCTCGAAAAAGATCTGCTGCGTCTGGCCGATCCCCTTCCGCCGCCCGACTTCCTCAACAAGGTGATGGCGAAGGTCGAGGCCGAGCCGAAGCGCCTGCCTGCCTCCGAGATTCGCAGCGCGGTGTTCATCGCCTTCGCGGCGCTGGCTGCCTCGCTGGTGGCGTTCGTGTCGTCTGGCGCGTCGCCTGACGGTGTCGCGGTGTCGTTCGCGCAGACCTTCGTGTCGGCGCGTGAAGTGCTGGTCGGGTTCGCGAGCGGGCTGGCGGCGGTGTGGCGCACGGCAGGGTTGCCGCTGTCGGTGACGCTCGCGGCGGTGGTGATGGTGTCTCTGGTTGGGTTTCGCCGGCTGATGGGCCCGGTCAACGCAAAGGCGGTGTCGTGATGTTCGCGTCGATGTTGATGGCCGTGGCGATCGCGGCTGGTCCCGTGTCCGTGCAGTTCGAAGGCCCGCTCAAGCAGGGGCTGACCGCCATCGCCGAGCGCGGTGGGCTGAATGTGATCGTGGTCGGCGATCTCGCCGAGCCCGCGCAGATTCATCTCACCGACGTGACGGCCGAAGAGGCGCTCGAGACGGTGGCGAAGGTGTACGGCCTCGAGGTGACGAAGCAGGGAAAGCTGTACGTGCTGCGTCGCGGAGCCGCGCTGGCGGTGCCTGTCGCTCCGGTTGCGCCGGCCGTGCCTGAGGTTCCGATCGCGCCGAAGAGCGCGGAGGCCCCGGCCGAGGTGAAGCAGCTGCTCACCGAACTTGAGAAGCTCGAGGCCGAGCAGGAGCGCCTGCAGACCGAGACCGAGAAGCTCCAGGAAGAGGCCGAGCGCCGCGACGAGCTGAAGAGCGACCGTGACGAGAAGCTCCAGGAGCTCGCCGCCACGAAGGCCGAGCACGCGAAAGCCGAAGAGCGCGCGAAGGGGCAGGTCACCTCTGCAGGCAAGCCGGTCGTGATCGCCAGCGGAGAAACCGTCAAAGACGCGGTCTCGTACGGCGGGCCGATCACCGTCGAGTCGGGCGCGCGCGTGAAGGGCGACGCGGTGGCCTTCGGCGGAGACGTGGTGCTCAAAGATGGCTCGATCGTCGAGGGCGACGCGGTGTCGTTCGGTGGGCGCGTGCTGCGTGACGGCAACGCGACCGTGAAGGGCGAAGAGGTCTCGTTCGGCGGCTCGGGCATGGTGTCGTCGATGGCGGCGCACGCAGTGAAGGCCTCGAACGCGGTCGACCTCGAGAAGGCCGAGGAGCACTCGGGCGGGCTGTCGCTGGCGACGTTCCTGGTGCAGTTCGTGGTGTTCTTCGTCTTCGGCTTCTTGCTGATGGTGTTCGCGCCGCAGCGCATGAAGGGCCTCGAGTCGGCCGTGCGTAGCCAGCCCGTGTTGTCGGGCGTCGTCGGCTTCCTCGCGCTGGTGCTGGCGATGCCGCTGACCATCTTCCTGCTGCTCACTCTCATCGGCATTCCCGTCGCCGCGGTGTTGTGGCTCGCGCTCGCCTTCGTGGTTCCGATGGGCCTCGCCGCCATCGCCAACACGGTGGGCACCTCGATGCCGCTCGGCCGCGTTCGCCGCACGCAGGCGATGGTGCTGGCGCTGGGCCTGTTCGTGCTCCTCCTCGTCGCGCAGGTTCCCGTGCTCGGCCCGCTGATGCTCTCGCTGGCTGTCTGTGTCTCGCTGGGCGCCGTGCTCCGGACGCGCCTGGGCGCGACGCCGAAGGGCCTACCGGTGATGGAGTCGGTCGAGCGCCTCAACGCCTGAGCGGCTTGCACGGGACCGGGGCCCTGGGCGACAACACCGCTCATGCCCCGCGTCACTCAACGCCCTGCTGTCGCGCCCCGCGCCGTCACCACCACCTCCACGCCCACCACGCCGCCGAAGACGGACGCGACGTGGGGCGCACGGGGTGGACGACCGGCGCAGAAGCCTCCGCTCCTGGGTGGACCAGCCTCGTTCCAGACGCCGGCCACCACTGCACTCGGCGCCGCGAAGCTGGCCTCGAACACCATTGCCGGCGTGAAGGTGCAGAGCGCGACGGAGCTGCAGTTTCAGGGGCTCACCGGCGCGAACCCGCTGATGACCAAGTCGCTCGACGTTCAGTTCGGAAAGCTCTCGCAGCCGCAGTTCGACGCGCTCAAGGCCGAGTTCGGTGGCCTCTCGCAGGTGAAGTTCGACGCGGCTCGCGAGTACTCGGCGATCGACTTCCTGCCGCCGACGCTTCAGGCGCTCGTCAACCGAGACATCGACCCCGGTGAGCCCGTCACCATCAAGGGGACCAAGAAGCTCAACGATGCGATGGGCAACGAAGGGCGAGGCGATCTCGAGATCGGGTCGAGCCCGAACTGCCACGGCACCGCGTGGGAGATGATGCGGGCGTACCAGGGCCAACCCTCGACGCACGTGAACCTCTTGTACGGCGACGCGCAGATGGTGGCGCCCGAGTACGAAGACGCCGCGAAGTTCACTTCGCTCGGAGTCGCCCAGCCCGGACAGAAACCCGACTTCCTCTCGTCGCTGAAGCCGGGCGACGTCGTCGCCTTCAAGCGCGGCGAGTACGAGCTGCTCCACTCGGCCGTCTACGTCGGCGGCGGCATGTTCTTCGAGAAGCCGAACACCGAGTCGGATCAGTACGACGAGTCGCCGTATCGGCTGGTCACCCTCGATCAGGCCATCGCGCCGATTCAGGAGTTCCTCGGTGAAGCCCCCACGTTGACGGCCCTGCGTCCGAAGCAGCAGCTGGTGCCAGGCACCGAGGCGTTCACCACGGGCGAAGACGCGCAGAAGCTCGAGGCGTGGGCGGCGAAGAAGGGTCAGACGATCGGCAAGCAGCTCGTGCGCGAGTTCGAGGTCGGCATGGGCGGC
>JAACJQ010000074.1 GCA_016879935.1 Archangiaceae bacterium
CCGGCCTCTTCGTCTCGCTCTTCACCGACCAGGGGCTGCACTTCATCAGAGCGGGAGAAGCGCTCGACGTGATGGCTACCGCGAAGCACCTGTCGATCGAGGAGCTGTACCGCCGGTATGGCGATGGCGGCACCGGCGACCCGAAGCTGCTGGGCACCTGATGCAGAACTCCGCACATGCGAAGGGCCCCGTCCTTTCGAACGGAGCCCCGGGCACCGACGACGCTCGAGCCGACTCAGAGCGTGTCTTTGAGTTCCTTGGCAGGCCGGAAGCCGATCGTCTTGGTGGCCTTGAGCTTCATGAGCTCGTTGGTCTGCGGGTTGCGAATACGACGGGCCTTGCGCGTGCGAATGCTCCACGTGCCGAAGCCGGGGTAGCTGAACCGCGCATCGGCCTTCACGGCCTTGCCGATGTTGTCGAAGACCACGTCCATCAAGTGGGCCGCGTCCTTCTTGGTCAACCGCGTCTGCTGCGCCACAGCCTCGACCAGCTCTGCCTTCGTCATGTGCTCCCTCCCGAGTCGCAGCCGCCGCTGCGAGGGGCGCGGAAGTATCAGAGGAAGATCAACGAGGTCAATCACATACAGAAACCCTGTACACGAAAACCCATGTCTGATCAGAGGACTCCCCGGCCGGATCACGACGCACCGTCAACCCCTCGGAGCCGCACGGCCTCATGGCACATTCCTGATCGCCGTGCCGCAACGATCGATCGTCTCGCGATCGCGTTCATGGGAGCGCTGTTGGTGGTCGGGTGTGTGCGGGCGCCGGTGCAGCCCGTGCTCCCGGTCGAACCGCCGGTGCTCTGGGTCGATGCGTTCGCGGCTGAAGGTGGCGATGGCGGGGTGGAGGCAGCGCTGAAGACGGTGCCCCTGCTCCGTGAAGCCGCGCGGGTGCACGTTCGCAGCGGGCTCTATGCGGGGCCGTTCGTCTTCCCTGCGGGGACGACGCTCGAAGGCCACGGAGAAGCCGTGCTCTTCCTCGAAGGCGCGGGCACCGTGATCACCGCGAACGCGCCGCTCGAGCTCAAGCACCTGTCGATTCAAGGCGGCGCGGTGGGCGTGCTGGCGACCGCCCCGTTGTCGCTCGCGCAGGTGAAGTTCTCGGGGCATCGCGTGGCCGCGCTGCAGGTGTTCGACGCCGGGGTCGAGGCACGAGCGCTCGAGGTCGCCTCGCGGCTCGACACGGTCGGCGTCGACGCCATCAACGCCTCGGTGACGGTCTCTGGCGTGAAGCTCGACGGGCCACTCTCGTTCGGCGTGCGGTCGGCCGACTCCACCGTGCGGCTCTCGAAGGTCACGAGCGTGGGGCCGTCGTCGGTCGTGCAGGTGCAGCGCGGCTCGCTCGAGGTGGAGGGGCTCGACGCGTCGGGCGGCATGCGCACGGCCATCTCGCTCTCCAGCGCGCGAGGCGTGCTCTCGAACCTCGACGTCACGGGCTTCGAGTACGCGGTGCTGGGCGTGAAGAGCACCGTCGACGTACGGCACGCGAAGCTGCGCGGCGCTCGATTCTGTGGCGCCTCGTTCCTCGGTTCGAAGCCGACCTTCGACGACGTCTTCATCGAGCGCGCGGGCTCGGGTGGAGGCGTGCAGCTGCTCGACTCCGACAGCGAGGTGAAGACGCTCACCGTCTCGAACAGCCTCTCGTCAGGGCTGTTGGTTCGACAGGGGAAGGCGCGAATCGGCTCGCTCGTGGTTCGCGACCTGCGTGGCGAGCCCGGCCCCGATGGAGCCCTCTTCTCGGGCGACGGCCTTCAAGTGCGTGACGCCCAGGTCGAGCTGACGTCACTCGAGGCCGACACCATCGACGGCGCGGGGGTCTACGCCTCGAACGTGGCGAAGGTGGTCGCCGGACGAATCGACGTGCGCAGCTCGGGCTTCGGGGCCGCCGTCGTCGAGCGCAAGAGCATGCTCTTCGCCGAGACCATCACCTCTCGCGCCAGCCGCGGCCCGTCCATCGCGGTGCCCGAGGACGGGCTCATCGACGTGAAGTCACTCTCGGCGCAGGGCGGAGACGTCTCGGTGTGGGCCGACTGCGCGTCGGGCTCGTTCGTGACGGTCGGCGCGGTCGACGAGGGCACCGTGCTGCCGCGGCTCACCTGTCTGGGGCGATCGAAGTCGAAGTAGTCACCAGGCGACGCCGAGGTTCACGCCGAGCCGGAGCGCAGGCCCTCGCGTCTGCCACATGGCCGAGACGAGGCCCTCGACGAACCACGGAATCACCTCGTGCCGATGGCTGAAGCCGAGGCCGCCCTGCCCGCCCAGCCCCAGCTGCGTGGGTGTGGACTCGTCGATCGTGCCGACGAGCCCGGCGAGCACGTAGAGCTGATGGTCGCGCGACTGCTGCAGCAGATCCCACGTCGAGACGAGACCGAGCTGGTTGGTGCCCGGGTGACCGAGCTGAACGAGCCGCGCGTATTCGAGCATCACCGCGACGGTTCGATAGACGCAGTCGTCGCAGGCGCCGTCGGTCGACTCGATTCGCCGAACACCCGCGCGCACCATCGGCCCGCCCGCGAGCTCGAAGCCGCTCCCGAACGAGAGGCCTGTCGAGCCCGTCGCGACGACCGCCGCGGTGGGGGCCCAGCGGGTCGACAGCTCGTTCGAGTACGAGGGCTGAACCCGCGCCGCCTCGTCGAGCGTCATGCCGTGTGAGTCGAGCCAGGCCACCAGCGCTTCGTCGTCGGCGAGCTCCCGCACGCGCGCGAGGTTTCGGGTGGAGGCGATGCGCCGAACGAGCTCGGGGTTGCCGCTTTGCTCGATGAGCGCCGCCATCGCGCACCGGTTGCCGAAGTGATCGACGAAGATCGGCGTCCACGTGGGCGACACGTCGTTGACGGGAAACCGACCTGCCTCGATGTACTCGCGCAGCAACCGCATGACCTGGGCTCGAGCCGTGGCCTGCGACGATGAGAGCCGTGGCTTTGCGCGCTCGAGCCGGGTCAGCGCGCCTTCGAGGTGATGACGAACGCGCGCCTGCTCGTGCGCTTCGAACGAATCTCCGCACGCGCACACCAGCATCGACACCGCGAGCCAGCGAATCATGGGGCAACCTTTCAGACGGTGGTCGCGTGCTTCGAGAGGAACCCGACGACCGCCGGGTACACGTCGGTGTCGGCGTCTCGGCCGACGATGAGATCGCCGTGGCCGTAGTCGTGCTGGTGCCCGAACGCCTTCCCCACGAGCACGAGCTGCTTCTGGGTCGCCTGCGCCTGGTCGAAGAACTGCTGCGAGACGGCGAGGGGCGCGAGCTGATCGACACTGCCGCCGATGATGAGCGTGGGCACGTCGCGCACCGCGAGCGCAGGCGTACGCAAGTCGCTGCCATCGTTCGCGTTGGTGAGCAGCCCCGTGCGCACCCACGTCTCGAGCTGGGCGAGTACGCCTCTCCAGAGATCGGCGAACACGTTCGCGAGCAGCACGCGTTGATCGCCGCCATCGATGTTGTCGATGCGTGCCGTCACGTGCGCGATGGTCGGCGCCGGGAACCAGCCGGCGATGGGCGCGAACATCGTCGAGAGCACGCGCGCGGGGAACGCGCCCGCCGGAGCGAAGGTCTGCCCCAGCTTCAACGCCCGCAGAAAGAGCGCGCGCGGTTCGAAGAAGAGCGGGCTGCCGATGGTGACGAGCGCCCGCAGCCGGCCGCGCGCCTTTCTCGCCGACGCGAGCACACCAATCACGCCGCCGAGCGAGTGCCCGACCCAGAGCACCTTCGACTGGCCAGTCTCGGCTTCGATGGCATCGAGAATCGCGGGCACGTCGAGATCGATGTGATCGTCGATGGTGGCCTCGGCGAACGCGGGCTCGGGCGCACGGGAGCGGCCAGCGCCACGACAATCGACGGTGAAGACCTGAAACCCGGCGTCTGCGAGCACGCGCGCGAGGTGCGAGCGCCCGCGGAATTCGAAGAACGCGTGGTTGTTTCCCAGGCCATGGCACAGCACGACGGGCTGGGCGAACCGTTGCTCGAGGGGCGCGCGGTACCAGAGCGAGAGCGACCACCCATCGGCCGTCGTCACGCGAAGCAGGCGGGGCCGGTCACCAAGGTGGTACCAGACCCGGGTGAGCGTCACCCACGACGTCAACAGGGCCGCGAAGGCGGCGATGATCAGCAGCGTCGTCATGGCGGCGGGGGCTGGTATGGTGCTCCCGGCATGAAGCTGCGCGACCTGATGTTCGTCCTGCCGAACCTCTTCACGGTGTCGTCCATCTTCTGCGGCTTCTACGCGATGACGCTGTGTACTGGAGAGGCCGGGCCCACGCAGCTGTATCAGGCGGCGCTCGCGATCTTCTTCGGCATCTTCTTCGACGGCTTCGACGGCCGTGTGGCGCGCCTCACCAAGACCCAGAGCCTCTTCGGGCAAGAGCTCGACTCCCTCGCCGACGTCGTCACCTTCGGAGCGGCGCCCGCGCTGCTCGTCTTCAAGTGGGCGCTCCAGCCCCTGGGCGTCGTCGGGCTCTTCGGTGCGTTCCTCTTCGCGGCGTGTGGGGCGCTTCGCCTGGCCCGGTTCAACGTGCTGGCGAGTCGGTCTCCGCACGGAGGCGCGTCGAGCTTCTTCGTCGGCATGCCGATTCCCTTCGCGGCGTGCGGGCTCGTCTCGATGGTGATCGCGTGGCAGGCCGCGCGCGGTGGAACGCTTCCGGTCGAGGCGCAGTGGCCGGTGTTCGGCGTCGTCGTGTTCCTGGCGCTCCTGATGGTCTCGACGGTGCGCTACCGCACGTTCAAGGACCTGAAGCTCTCCAGGAAATCGATGCTGGTGCTCTTCTTCATCCTCGCGGGCGGTGTCTTCATCGCCACGCGCATTCACCCCGCCTCGGTCATCGTCGCCTACTTCTTCCTCTACCTGGTCTCGGGGCTCGTCGAGTCGGTGGTGCTGCTGCGCAAGCACCTCATCGCGAAGAAGGCCGAAGCGCTGGCCGCGGTCATCGACGATGACGACGAAGACGACTCGCCCGACGACGTCGACGAGCAGGAAGTGCTCTGAGCGGAGTGTCTTTGCGAATCGAGACGCTCTGCACCGGCGACGAGCTGCTGACCGGCCTCACCTCGGACACCAACAGCCGCTTCTTCCAGACGTTGTTGCTCGAGCAGTGCGGGCTCACCGTGAGGCGCTCCACCGTCGTCGGCGACGTGCGGGAGGACTTGATCGAGGTGCTCGACACACTGGCGGCCCGCTGCGACGCGGTGCTCGTCTCGGGCGGCCTCGGCCCCACCACCGACGACATCACCATCGAGTGCGCCGCCGCGGCCGCGAAGGTCGAGCTCGTCGAAGACGAACGCGTGATGGCGCACATACGCGCGCGCTTCGAGAAGCGGGGCATCGCCCTCACCGAGAACAACCGGCGGCAGGCCCGAATCCCCCTCGGCAGCGAAGCGGTGTTGAACGACGAAGGCTCGGCGCCGCTCATCATTCACCGTCGCGGCCGCTGCACCTTCTTCTTCGTGCCCGGCGTGCCGCGCGAGTATCGGCACCTCGTCGCGACGTACGTCGTGCCGAAGCTCGCCGCGCTGACGCAGCGGTCGACCGTCACGAAGCTTCGCGTGCTCAAGACCATGGGCGTACCCGAGTCGCACCTCGACGCGAAGGTGCAGCCGCTGCTCGCGAAGCACCCGAACGTCACCTTCGGCTACCGCACGCACGCGCCCGAGAATCACCTGAAGCTGCTGGTGACGGGCGCCGACGAGCCCGCCGTGCTCGCGACGCTGACTGCCG
The DNA here is from genome assembly GCA_016879935.1 of Archangiaceae bacterium. GTDB lineage: Bacteria > Myxococcota > Myxococcia > Myxococcales > Myxococcaceae > Xiheimicrobium. The sequence continues at coordinate 5,713 of JAACJQ010000074.1, forward strand.
CAGAACGTGACGCCCGCGACGTGCTCGGGGCTGCCGTCTTCGGCGTCGACGACGAGACGCTCGCGCAGGTGGTGGGCGCGCGGTTGCTCGAGCGCGGCCTCTCGCTCGCCGTCGCCGAGTCGTGCACTGGTGGGCTCATCAGCGCGGCCTGCACCGACGTCTCGGGCGCGAGCAGCTGGTTCCCCGGAGGCGCCGCCACCTACGCCGCCAGCGCGAAGACGATCTGGGCGAACGTTCCCGCAGCGCTCATCGACGCGCACGGCGTCGTCTCGGAGGAGGTGGCGCGCGCGATGGCGACGGGCGTGCGCTCCGCGTTGTCTGCTTCGTGTGGACTCTCGGTGACGGGCTACGCCGGCCCGAGCGGCGGTGACGCGGTGAACCCCGTCGGCACCGTCTTCATCGGCGTCGCCACCCCCGACCGCGTCTTCGTCGAGAAGCACCGCTTCGGTGGAGACCGTGCCCGCGTGCGACTCTTCGCCGCCGCCACGGCGCTCGATGCGTTGCGTCGCGCGCTCTGAGTCCCATCGGATCGATCTGACGTCGACGGGCAACGAACTTTCGGCCTACGACCGCCGCGTCACTTCACTCGGGGAGCCCCTCATGTTCCGTCTCGTGTTGCTCACGTCGTGTCTCGCCTCCATCGCCTTCGCGCAGGTCACTGTCACCGGAAAGAACGGCAAGACCGTGAAGGTCGGCGCCGGCGGCGTCGAGGTGCAGAACGCCACCGGCAAGGTGAAGGTGAACACCGGCGGCACCAGCGTGAAGGTCGAGTCCGACGACGAGAAGACGGTCGAGGTCGACGACGACGGGGTAGCACCGACGGCGGCAAAGGACGGCACCTGGCTCGTCGAGGGTCAGGGCCGCACCGAGACGCACGCCTGCGCCGCCAACGAAGACGTTCGCATCGAGGGCCAGGGCCACACCATCACCCTCACCGGGCCGTGCCGCACCATCACCGTCAACGGTCAGGGCAGCGTCGTCACCACCGACGTTGCGGCGAAGATCGAGGCGAACGGCATGAACAACCAGGTGAAGTGGAAGAAGGCTGCGACGGGCAAGAAGCCCGTCATCAGCCTCAGCGGCATGAACAACGGCGCGCCGCAGGTGAAGTGACGAACTACAGCGGGAACCCGAGGCCCAGCTTGAGGCCCGGGTAGCCTGCTTCGACACGAAGCGTGAGGCCTTCGGTCAGCTTGTACATGATGCCGATGTTGCCGATGAAGCCGGGCGCGATGCCGAGCGCTCCGCCACAGACGTTGCCCCAGCACCAGTCGCCAAACCGCAGCTCGAGCGCAATGCCCAGCTTGAGGTAGCCCGCGAACCGCTGCGAGAAATGCAGCGCCCACATCGCCTCGATGGGCACCGCGAACCCGAAGCCGAACACCGAGCGGCCGATGGCGAAGAGATCGACGCCGGCCTCGATGCTGAAGGAGTCGTTGAGCGACGGCACGAAGCCGTCATGCAGAATCGGCTGAAGGTAACGACCGCCGACGCTGAACGGAACACCGCCGAAGCCCCAGTAGGCCGCGGGCAGGCCCACGAACAGCGAGATCATCGGGTGACGGCGCTGCGGGCTGGCGTCAGACAACGAGCCCGGGCCACGCAAGCTGGGGTCGACGGAGCCGCCGCTCGAGGCTGGCTTTTCGTCGTCGGCGAAGGCGCTCGAGCTGACGGTGCTGAGCGCAAGGACGAGGGCGAGAGAGAGCGATCGCATGGTGGTCAGGTCCTCTTCATGGTGAACCAGCGGGGGAAGACAATAGACGTCAGATATCGAGCGGGCTCAACGAAACCGCCCGCAGGCAGCAGCCGGCCGGACGAGTATCGACGGCACCGTGTTGCGGCCATCCCATTCGGAGCTGGGCTGGGCTGAACCTCACTTCTTCCTGGGCCGCTTCGCCGACGCGCGCGGCGAGGGGGGCTTCGTGCCGACCAGCTCGATCCGCACGGTCGCGCCCGCCTTCTTCAGCGCCTGCTCCATGAACTCACTCTCGGAGGTGGTGCCTTCCCAGACGAGCGCGGGCAAGGTGGCGAGCGCGGAGGCGACCTCGGCTTCACTCGCGTCGAGCACCTTCGACAACACGCTCACCGCTTTGCCGCCCTTCGGCAGCGCGTCGACGAACACACGGAACTTGCCGTGCGCCACCATCAACGCCTGACGGGCTGCGGGCATCGGCAGCCCCGCGTTCTTTGCCTCGAAGCCGTGGCCGCACGTGCAGGCGAACGACTCGGCCCACGTCAGCGTGCCCTTCTCGAGAGACTGCACGATGCGCAACGCGCCGGCCTTTCGACACGCCGCACAGATGGTGGGACGCGAGGCCGTGAACGACATGCAGCGCATCGTACTGCCCGCGACGTTCTCGACACGCGAGAAAGCAATGGTGCATCCACGCTCGTCCGATGGTGCGGATGCGCTCGCGCGTGATCGCAGCGAAATGACTGTCGGCCCCGCTCCGGCACCCACCTTGCTCAGCAGCGGCGCGGGAGGCGGGCATGGACGGGGACTGGTACGAGGCAAGTGAGGTGAAGGTGCTGGTGTCGTCGGGCGAGTCGACGCGCACGACGTTCGGCGACGAAGCGACCGCGCGGCTCAGACGGCTCGGAGCGAGCGCGCTCACCGACGTCGAGCTGCTGGCGGTGCTGGGCGTGGCAGCGTCGGAGGCCGACGTGAAGCCGGTGTTGATGCACGGGCTCGCGCATCTGCTCGACGCGCCCGAGCTCGCGTTTCAGGTGGCTCCGATGCTGACGGCGCGGTTGCACGCCGCCATCGAGCTCAGCCGCCGGGTTCCTGCTCGGCGCGTCGAGCGGCCACGGCTCTACAGCCCGAACGCCATCGCGACCTGGGCGCGCACGCAGCTCGTTCAGCACCGGCTCGAAGAGACGTGGGTCGTCTCGCTCAACTCCCGCAACCACGTGCTGCGGTTCGATCGTGTGGGCACGGGCGGCTCCGATCACTGTCACGTCGACGCGCGGGAAGCGCTGGCGCCAGCCGTCTGCTGCCGGGCGAGCGGCATCGTGCTGCTGCACACGCACCCGAGCAGCGACCCCGAGCCCTCGATTCAAGACGTGGCGACGACCCGCAAGCTGCGCACCTCGGCCCAGACGCTGAACATCGTGCTGCTCGACCACCTCGTGCTCTCCGACAGCGGCTACGTGTCGATGCTCGAGAAGGGCCTGCTCGACGGGGGTCGTGGCGGAGCGGTGATGCGCCGGCCGGTGTTCGCCGACGAAGTCGATTGACCTGCGATCGAGGGGAGTGCACTCATGCGCGCGGTGTCAGCAGACCTGCCGTTCTACAGCGAGATGACGAAGGGCCTCGAGGCGTTCGGGCTGTCGTCGGTCCGCCACGGGCAGGCGCAGGTCATCAGCTCGGTGATGTCGGGGCGCAACACGGTCGTCGTGATGCCGACCGGCGCAGGCAAGTCGCTGTGCTACCAGCTGCCCGCCACGTTGCTCGACGGCGTGACGGTGGTGGTGTCGCCGCTCATCGCGCTGATGCAGGACCAGGTCGAGAGCCTGTCCGCGCGCGGCATTCCCGCGACGTTCATCAACTCGAGCTTGAGCGAGAACGAGCGGCTCGATCGGCAGCGCAAGTTGCGCGGCGGCGCGTACAGACTCGTCTACGTCGCCCCCGAGCGGTTTCGCAGCGAGGCCTTCGTGTCGGCGCTCGTCGAGGCGCGCATCGCGCTGTACGCCATCGACGAAGCGCACTGCATTTCCCAGTGGGGCCACGACTTCCGGCCCGACTACGCGCTGCTGGGCCAGGTGCGAAAACGCCTGCGCCCGCCGCGCACCGTCGCGCTCACGGCCACCGCGACGCCCGAAGTGCGTGACGACATCTCACGTGTGCTCTTGATGAAGGAGCCGCAGGTCTTCGTCGCCGGCTTCGATCGCCCCAACCTGTTCCTCGAGGTGGTGAACGTCGCCGGGGAAGACGACAAACGCCGCGCCGCGGTGACGCTCGCGAAAGAAGGCAGCGGCATCATCTACTGCTCGACCCGCAAGCAGGCCGAGACGATGCACCAGGGCCTCACCACCGCGAAGGTCGACGCCCTGCTCTACCACGCGGGCATGGCCGACGACGCACGGCGCGAGGCGCAAGAGGCGTTCATGGCGCGCCCCGACGCCGTGGCGGTGGCGACGAACGCGTTCGGCATGGGCATCGACAAACCCGGCATTCGGTTCGTCGCGCACGCCGGCATTCCGAGGGCGGTCGAGGCCTACTACCAGGAGATCGGCCGCGCCGGCCGTGACGGCAACCCCGCCCACGCGGTGCTCTTCTTCAACCACGCCGACGTCTACACGCAGGAGCGGCTCATTCAGTCGAACCACCCGCCCGAGACGCTCTTCCGCGATCTCTGGCAGGTGCTGCGGCAGGAGTCGACGTTTCAGCGGGGCGTCAATCAGCTCGCCGCGCAGCTGGGCTCGAGCGAGTTCGAGGTGTCGGCGGCGCTGAAGGTGCTCGAGCGTGAAGGCCTGCTGGCGCGCGGCAGTCGAGGCGAAGGGCGCTACGGCATCACGATTCTTCCCGAGTCGGCCGGGCATCACCCGCGCAGCCCCGAGGTGAAGGCGCTGTGGACGGCGTTGCTCGCGGCGTTCCCCATCGGCTCCCGCGGCTCCACCGAGCTGTCGTTGTTGTCGCGGCGCTGCGGCCTCGACGAGGAGCGCATTCGTCACGGCTTGTCGGCGCTCGAGCGCGCGGGCTCCATCACGGTGCAGCGGCCCTTCGCAGGGCGCACGATTCAGGCCCTCAAAGACGAGCCGTGGGACTCGCTGGGCGTGTCGCTCGAGCGGGTCAGGTCTCAGGAGCGCACGCAGCTGCTGCTGCTCAAGCGCATGACCGAGTACGCGTACACGAAGCGCTGCCGGCGTGGCTTCCTGCTTCGCTACTTCGGCGAAGAGACCGTCTGGGGCCAGACGTGTGGCGGCTGCGACGTCTGCGAAGGCGCCCGCACGCTGGTGCCTGCCAGGTCGTCGAGCCGCGCCGACGCTCCGTCACTGGGCAAGTCGGCGCTGCCCGGCCAGTACAGCGTGCTCGCCGTGGAAGAGCTCAAGCGCTTTCGCCGCGAGCTCTCGCAGGATCTCGGCGTGCCGCCGTTCATCATCTTCAACGACGTCACGCTCTACGGGCTCGCCGCCGCGCTGCCGACGACGCGCCCCGAGTTCCTTCGCATCAAGGGCACCGGCGAAGCGAAGTGGGAGCGGTTCGGCGCGAAGGTGACGCAGATTTGTCTGATGGCGCGCGCGGCCGGAGACGTCTCGCAGCCGATGGCAGAGTCGGTGGCGAAGCGGCGCACGCGACGCGTCTAGCTACTTCCGAAGCAGCACCGCCGACGCCGTGCCGCCTGCTGCGACGAGCGCCTTCACCAGCGTCTCGGCCTGCTCCTTCGAGAGCCCTTCCTTCACGAACACCGGCGCCGACTCGACGAGCTTCTTCGTCTCGGCGAGCCCGAGCCCCGTCGCGAGGCGCACCTCTTTGATGCAGGCGATCTTCGCCGAGCCGAACGACTCGAGCCGCACCGAGTACGAGCCCTCGACGGCCGTGCCCGTCGGCTTCGGCCTGCCCGGCGACTTCAGGCCCAGCACCTCGACCTTCGCGCCCGCCTTCTCGAACGCAGCCACGAGCGCGTCGGCCGTCTCTCGGGTCACGCCCTTCTTGATGGACTGGGGCATGGGCGCTTCGACGAGGTCCTTCGCCTCCTTGAGGCCGAGCCCCGTCGCCGTGCGCACCTCCTTGATGACGAGGATCTTGTTCGGACCGACCTCGGTGAGGGCCACGCTCCAGGCGTCTTGAGCGGCAGCGACCGACGACAACAGCAGCAACGGAAACAGGAGCACGCGCATGGGAGCAGTGAGCCACAGTTTGGAAAGTTGAGGGAGCCCCGACCTGTGGCGCTAGGCTGCGCCACATGCTTCGACTCGGTCTGGTGTGTGTGCTGTCGGTTGGGCTCGGTGCGTGTCTCGGAGATCCACCGCGCGAGTGCACGGCCTGCGGCGATGTCTGCGTCGATCTCAACTCCGACTCCGCGAACTGCGGCGCCTGCGGCACGATCTGCAGCCGGGGCACGCGCTGCGAGAAGAAGGTCTGCGTCGCCACCGCCGAGCCCGACTGCCCGCTCAACTGCGGCAACAACGGCAGCTGCCGCAAGGGCGCCGACGGCGGGTTCTCGTGCACCTGTGCTGCTGGGTTCGCGGGGAATCTGTGTGAGCGGTGCGCTCCCGGTCTGCAGGACAACGACCGTGACGGCCTGTGCACGGCCGACTGCTCGAAGCTGTCGTGCGGCATGAACGGCGGGTGTGTCGACACGACGGGCGTCGCGCGCTGTGTCTGCAACCCGGGCTACGCGGGAGCCTCGTGCGAGGTGTGCGGCCCCGGCTTCCAGGACAACGACCGCAACAACTCGTGCGAGGCCTCGTGCGCTTCGGCGAACCTGATGTGCCGCTCGGGCGTGTGCTCCGATCTCGTGGGGCGCGCCCGCTGTGCCTGTGCGCCGAACTCGGGTGACGGAGGCACGTGCTCCGACTGTGCGCCTGGCTTTCAGGACAACGACGGCGATGGCCAGTGCCTGCGCGCCTGCACCTCCAACCAGTGCGGAGCCAATGGCACCTGCAGCGACTCGACCGGCGTGGCGATCTGCGCCTGTGCCCTCGGGTATGCAGGGCCGACCTGCTCGATGTGCGTGACGGGCTACCAGGACAACGACACCAACGGCTCGTGCTTGCCGACCTGCGCTGCCAATCAGTGCGGAGCCAATGGCACCTGCAGCGACAGCACCGGCACCGCGACCTGCACCTGCACCACCGGGTACGCGGGGCCCACGTGCGCGGCGTGCGCCGCCGGTTACCAGGACAATGATTCGAACGGCTCGTGCCTGCAGACCTGCCAGACGGCGGCGCTGACCTGCCCGAACGGCTGCAGCGACTCCAGCGGAACGGCAGCGTGCGCGTGCCCCGTGGGCTCGACCGGCGCGACCTGCAGTCAGTGTCTGCCCGGCTACCAGGACGAAGACGGAGACGGCCGCTGCGCCCCCGTGTGTTCGACCGCGGCCTTCGTTCCCGACGCGGGGAGCAATCGTTTGATGCTGCAGGTCACGAACCCCACGACCTTCGAACTCATGCCCGCGACGCCCGTGTTCGTTCGGATTCCGATCGGGAGCCCTGTGAACGGGTGGCTCGACGCCGATGGTGGCGGTCTTGCGGTGGTGTTTCACGATCTCGACGGCGGGTTCCGCCCCGTCCCCCGCAAGCTGACGACGCCGCCTGATGGCGGAGCCTCGACGTTGAGCTTCTTCACACTCGATCGAATGGCGCCCAACGAGGTGTCGTCGCGTTACGGGGTCTATCGTGCGCCTGCGCTCGCGCTCGGAGGAGCCCCTGCCCAATACGGCGTCGTTCGCGTCGACGACCCGACGCACACGCTCGCCTGTGACTTGCGTGGCAACTTCTTCTTCAGCATTCAGCTGCGGCAGTTGAGCCCCGGCAGCTACGAGGTCAACGTGGCCGACGGCACCGCCGACAACGCGGCCTATGCGCGCATCACCATCACCGACGTGCTCACCGGCGCGGTGATCAAAGACACCACCTACAACAACGGTGCTGGCAGCTGCTGCTCGGCCGTCACCTACATCGCGCGAGAGACCGTCGCGATCTCCAGTCGCCTGTTCCGGGTGCGAACCGAGACCAAGGAGTTCAGCGGCTCCCACCGATTCTACGGCTGTGACGACTTCGGCACGGGGAACCCTCCGGTGAATCAGGTTGGCGTCTCTGACTTCGTGTACGCGGTCATCGACGGCAACACGACCGCCGTCGCCTGCGGCGGCTGACTCAGGTGCCCGACAACCACGAGAGCAGCCGCACGCGGTCTTCTCCGCGAACGCTGGAGCGCATCAGCGTCGTTCGCTCGAAGCGCTTCACACCCGCCTCACGGAACACCGCCGCCAGCCAGTCGCGATAGTCGAGTGGAGAAACCAGCTCGGGAGCCAGCGGCTGCCGCGGCAGGCCGACACCCGCCTCCGCTCGCCACCAGACCGTGGCGTCACTGTCGAAGTGCACCGTGACCGAGAGCGCGCCCCGCTTCGTCGACGCGCTGCCGTGAAACGACGCCTTCAGCCGCTTCGGCACTCGCGCCAGCGCGGCCTGCTTCGCCAACGCGGCGATCGTCTCGCCGATGCCGGCTTCGGTTCGCGCCTCGAGCAGCGCGCGCAGGGGCTCGAGCCGGGGGCTCGAGCCGGGGGCTCGGGGTCTTCCGCCAGCGCAGACACTCACGCAGTCGATCGATCCGCTCCGCCGACTTCGTGGCCTCGTGCGCCTCGGCGATCAGCGCGTCCATCGACGCCTCTGACGCGTCCTCCATGAGCAGGCTCACGAACATCAACCGGTGAAACTCCCGAAGTTCGTCGAACGTGGCGTGCAGCACGATCTGCCGCGCGGCCTCGACGACGTGCTCGTCCTTCACGAACACCCGCACCCGCGCCTCGAGCTGCGACCGGCTCGCGCTGAACACCCCCAGCTGCTCGACGCACTTGAGCACCCGGCCGAGAACGACGGAGCGCCGCGAGGCCTCGACGTTCACCACACTCCGCGCGGCGACGACGAGCGGCCACGCCGGCTTCTGAGCCAGCACCTCGAGGAAGGTGTCGATGTACGCAGAGGGAAGCGCGCGGCCGATGACGCCGACGTCGTGATTGCGCTCCACGATGCGCTTCATCGCGCGCGAGACGAGGCTCAGCGGCAGCCCCTCAGGCAGCGCCGGCCAGACCTTCCACAGCTGCTGGGGTTCACCAGCGACGGCGGCTTCGAGCTCGCGCGTCGCCTTCTGCAACGAGATCGGCTTCGGCACCGCTCACTCGACGGTGACGCTCTTGGCCAGGTTTCTCGGCTGATCGACGTCGGTGCCGCGCAGATCGGCCATGTGGTACGCGAGCAACTGCAGCGGCACGGTCGCGATGACGGGCGCGACGAGGGCGCTGGTCTTCGGAATCTCGATGACGTGGTTCGCGAGCGACTTCGCGTGGGCGTCGCCCTCTTCGACGACGGCGATCACCTGCCCGCCGCGCGCGCGCACCTCTTCGATGTTGCCGATGATCTTCTCGTAGTGAACGTGCGGCTCCGAGGGCGCCACCACCACCACTGGCATCTTCTCGTCGATGAGCGCGATGGGCCCGTGCTTCATCTCGCCGCCCGCGTAACCCTCGGCGTGACTGTACGAGAGCTCCTTCAGCTTCAGCGCGCCCTCGAGGGCGACCGACTGCATGGGCCCACGGCCGAGGAAGAGGAAGTCTTGCGCGTTCAGGTAGGCCCGCGCGATCTCCTTCACCTTCGCCTCGGTGTGCAGCACCTGCTCGACGAGCTTCGGCACCTCCGACAACTTCTCGAGATGAGCCTGCGCGTCTTTCGCCGACAGCGTGCCCTTGAGGCGCCCGAGCTTGATGGCCAGCAGGTAGAGGCCGGCGAGCTGCGTGGTGAAGGCCTTCGTCGAAGCGACACCGATCTCGGGGCCGGCGTTGGTGAGCGCGGTGAAGTCGGCCTCGCGCGTCATGGCCGAGCCGATGACGTTGCAGAGGGTCATCGTGGTGGCGCCGCGTGACTTCGCTTCACGCATGGCCGCGAGCGTGTCGAGCGTCTCACCCGACTGGCTGATGGCGACGGCGAGCTGGCCCTTCTGCACGATGGGGTCGCGGTAGCGGAACTCGCTGGCGAGCTCGACCTCGACGGGAATGCGCGCGAGCGACTCGATCATCCACTTGCCCGCGAGGCCGGAGTGGAACGAGGTGCCGCAGGCGAGAATCCACACGCGCTCCATCGACTTCACCTGGGCCTCGGAGAGGTTCCAGCCGTCGAAGTGCACGTCACCTTCGCTGCGCAGCACGCGCCCACGCAGGGTGTCGGCGATCGCTCGAGGCTGCTCGATGATCTCCTTGTGCATGAAGTGCTTGTGGCCGCCCTTCTCGGCCATGCCCGGCGTCCAGTCGATGCGCGTCACCTTGCGCTTCACGGGCGCGGCGGAACGATCGGTCAACGTGATGCCGCTCTTCTCGATGACGGCCAGATCGCCGTCCTCCATGAAGATGACGTCGCGCGTGTGGTCGAGCAGCGCGGGCACGTCGGAGGCGACGAAGTTCTGCCCTTCCGACAGGCCGAGCACCATCGGCTGCGCTTCGCGGGTCGCGACGATGCGCGTGGGATCCGCTCCGGTCACCACCACCAGCGCGTAGGTGCCTTTGACCTGCTTCGTCGAGGCGCGCACCGCGTCGGGCAGGGCCTTGCCGGCCTTCAGCGCGTCGCTGATCAGGTGCGCGAAGACCTCGGAGTCGGTCTCGCTCGAGAACACGTGGCCTCTGCCCTTGAGCTCGGCCTTGAGCGCGAGGTGGTTCTCGATGATGCCGTTGTGCACCACGCTGACGCCTTCGAAGGTGTGCGGGTGCGCGTTGTCGTCAGACGGGCGGCCGTGCGTGGCCCAGCGCGTGTGGCCGATGCCGACGGTGCCCTTCGGCTGCTCGGTCGCCACCTTGCCTTCGAGGTGCTTGAGCTTGCCGGTCGCGCGCAGCACGGTCAGCTGGCTGCCATCGAGCACCGCCACGCCTGCGGAGTCATAGCCGCGATACTCGAGGCGCTTGAGGCCACCCACCAGCACGCCTGCTGCCTGCTTGTCACCGACGTAGCCAACGATTCCGCACATGAACGGCTCCTGACGCCTGCTGCTGCTTGGTTCCCGCGGCTCGAACCTCGTGCCCGACGGGGAATTCCCGGTTCATTCCTTCGACTTCATGCCCTCGAGCACCTTGCGGCGCCGCTCGGCCCAGCCCTCTTTGTTCGTCTGGGGCACGCGAGACATGCCCAGCGCATTCGACGGCACGTTCTCGGTGATGGTGCTGCCGGCCGCGATGAACGCGCCGTCTCCGACCTTCACGGGCGCCACGAGCTGCGTGTCGGAGCCCACGAAGACGCCGTCGCCCAGCACCGTCTTGTGCTTGTTCACGCCGTCGTAGTTGCAGGTGATGGTGCCCGCGCCGATGTTGCAGCCCGAGCCGATCTCCGCGTCGCCGAGGTACGCGAGGTGGTTGGCCTTGCTGCCCTTCTTGAGGCGGGTCTTCTTCGTCTCGACGAAGTTGCCCACGTGCACGCCTTCGTCGAGCACCGTCTCGGGGCGCAGCCGCGCGAACGGGCCGACGTGACAGAGGGGGCCGACGACCGCGTCTTCGAGCACCGAGTACGGCTTCACCGTGGTGCCGTCTCCCACGGTGGAGTGCGTCAGCACCGAGCCCTGGCCGATGGTGACGCGGGAGCCGATTTCACAGTCGCCCGAGATGGTGACGTTGGGGCCGATGACGGTGTCGGGGCCGATCTCGACGCCCTCGTCGATGAAGGTCGAGGCCGGGTGCTGCAGCGTCACGCCCGCGAGCAGGTGTCGGCGGTTGATGCGCGCGCGCAGCAGCTCGGCACGCTCGGCCAGCTCGGCGAGGTCGTTCACGCCTTCGACTTCACGCGCGTCGGCTTCGACGACGGCGATCTCTCCCTGCTGCGCGGCCTTCGCGACGATGTCGGTGAGGTACAGCTCGCCCTGCGCGTTGGAGGGCGTGAGCGTCTCGAGCGCGCCCCAGAGGAACCGGGCGTCGGCCACGTAGATGCCGGCGTTGATCTCACCAATCTGCCGCTGCGCTTCGGTGGCGTCTTTGTGCTCGACGATGCCTTCGACCTTGTTGCCCGCGCCCCGCACGATGCGGCCGTAGCCGGTGGGGTTCGGAGGACGGCACGTGACCATCGCGAGCGGCCCTTTGCCCGCGCGGAACGCCGTCACCAGCTTCGTCAGCGTCTCGGCCGTGAGGAGCGGAACGTCGCCGTAGAGAATGAGCACCGCGCCCGTGAAGCCTGTGAGCGCTTGCCGCGCACAGGCGACCGCGTGACCGGTGCCGCGCTGCTGCTCCTGTACGGCGAACGAGAGCGCCTGGCCTTCGAACGCCTTCGCCAGTGACGCCTTCACCTGATCACCCTGATGGCCGATGACCGAGACGACCTGCTGGCAGCCGGTCTCGAACGCGCGGGTGATGGGGTACCAGGCCAACGGGCGCCCGAGCATCGGGTGCAGCACCTTGGCCAGCTCAGACTTCATGCGCGTGCCCTTGCCAGCACAGAGCACGACAGCTGCGAGCGGTGGGTTCATGTGGGCCCGTCTGTCAGACAGCAGGGCCAGGGGTCAACGGGAGCGAGGGACGCGACGACGCTCAGCTCATCGACGAGACAGCGGCAGTCTGCAGCACCACGGTTCGCGGCGAGGGCTTCTCGCACGAGGCCTTCACCTGGACCTGCATGACCCCAGTTCCCGGCAGCGCCGAGATCACGAACTTGGGCTTCATGAACGTCGTGGTTTCCATCGCCTGCTCCTTCACGTACCGACCGGCCTCAGTCGGCATGACGCACCCAGTCAGCAAGGGACATGCCCGTCAGCCTGGTCTCGTCGATTCAAAGAGTTAGGGCGTCATTACAGTCCCACGCCCTGTGACAATCATGGCACCCGTGCCACACCTGCCTGCAACGTGGGCAATGACCCGCCGTTGTCGACCCGTGTGAAACGAAAGTGGGACAGAACCGCTTGTCTGTCTGCATCGACTGCGATTGTGTGCCGCTCGTGACGCAGGCAGCTCCCCGTCAGGCCAGAGAGCGGTTTCAGCCAGACGCAGCGACGTTCGAGCGGTTGCTCGACTTCGTGGGCGCTGATCAGCCCGCCCGGCGTGCAGAGCGATATCGGCTGCTTCGCGAGAAAGTCGAGTCGTTCTTCCGCTGGAAGGGCCTCGTCGATCCTGCGGGGCTGGCTGACGAGACATTCGACCGGGTCGCGCGCCGTGTGGAAGCCAACGAGGTTCGCACCGCCCAGCCACACGCGTTCATTCTCGGCGTCGCGCGCATGGTGGCGCTCGAGGCTGCGCGCCGTGATCGCCGAGAGGTGCCGCTCGAGGAGCACGCCTCCGATCCCGCGCCCGCCAACGATGACGATGTCGAAGTTCGGCTGAAAGCGCTCGATGGGTGTCTGGAGGGACTCCTGCCCGCCGAGCGAGAGCTGGTCTTCACGTATTACCGCGACGAGGGCTCGACGAGAATCGAAGGACGTCAACGACTTGCAGACTCGCTGGGCACCACGGTGGGCGCGTTGCGCGTGCGGGCGTTTCGCATTCGGGCGCGCCTCGAGACGTGTGTGCAAGAGAAGCTGGAAAGTGGCCAGAAATGAAAACGGGCCCGACGACACCCGCTGGTGAGATGCGGCCGATCGACGTCGACATCGCCTTTGCGTACCTGCTCGGGGAGCTGCCCGACGATCGGGCCAGCCAGCTCGAAGACGAGGCTTTCGACAACGACGAGCGCTTCGAAGAACTGCGAGCGTACGAGGTCGAGCTGATGGACGCATACCTGTCGGGCGAGCTGTCGAAGGAGCGGAGTGACCGGTTCGACACGAAGCTGAAGTCGGACCCCGAGCTGCGAGCGCGACTGAACACGGCCCGCGCGTTCAAGCTGAAGGTGAAAGCAGCGCCGGTGAAAAAGGCGTCGTGGTTCGCGACGCTGTTCACCAGCCGCCGCTTCCCGCTCGCGTTCGCCACGGGCCTCGCGGTCGCTGGAGCGACGGTGATGGTGTTGTGGCCGCGCCCGATGACCGACTCCGAAGTGTCGCTGCGCCCGCTCGCGGTTCGTGCCGAGGCCGCTGCGCGCACCGTGAAGGTTGGCAAGAGCACGCGCACGGTGAAGCTCGAGCTGAGCCTCGATGGTGAGCCCGCGCGCGCTTCGTGGAACGTGGTGGTGTCTGGGCCGTCGGGCGAGGTGTGGCGCGGCGCTCCGGTGAAGGCTGACGCGGTGGCGGTGCAGGCCGAGGTGCCGGGTTCGGTGTTCACGAGCGGGCGTCACTCCATCGTGCTCCAGAGCAATGGCGCGACGGTCACCGAGTACGAGCTGACGATCGAACCGGAGTGAGTTTGTGCTGAGGTCTGGCGCGGTGAAGCCGACTTCCCTGCTCTTCGTTCTCGCAGTCCTTGGCGCGTGTTCGCCGTCGACGGCGCGGCTGCAGTCGAGCCAGCGCGTTCAAGGAGAGCTCACGTCCACGCCGCAGCGGTTTCGCCTGCCCGAGACGCCCGTCGAGCTCGTGCTCGAAGGTGGCCGGAGCGGCGCGCAGCTGATCATCGTGAAGGGTGAGGCGCGCACGCTGGTCGATCGCCGGCCGGGTGACGCGCCTGAACGAATCGCGCTCGCCTCGACGGAAGGGCTCGAGGTGGAGCTTGCGCCTCCCGAGCCGCTGCGCGCGGTGAAGGCGTTCACGTTGACGGTGTCGTCGCCCACGAACGTGAAGGAACTGGCCGCGCTCGACGAGTCGTTCATGGCAGCCGTGGCGTCGACGACGCCTTCGACAGGTGAAGGGCTGCGCAAAGCGGCAGCGACGTTGATCGAGGGCGCCACGAAGGCGAATGCGCTCGGCGACGGGGCCCGGGCCGGTGAACATCTGGTGACGGCCGCGGAGTTTCTGCTGCGCGTGAGTGAGCCCGAGGCGACGCAGCGGTTCGTCGAGGCGATGGCGAGCCCCGTGTACGAGACCGTCGCGTCAGCGCACCTCGGCATCGCGGCCATCGATCATGAGCAGGGCCGGCTCGAGGTCGCGATCGAGCACGTGGCCGATGCACGGGCGATTGCTGGAACCGACGAACTCCTGCACGCGCGGGTCGACATCGCGGAGTCTGACAGTCTGGCCGAGCGGGCCGAACATGCGCAGAGCGTCGGCAAGCTGGTGCCACGGCTGGAGCTGGTACGACGGGAAGGCGACCCGCAGTTGATCGCTGCGTACGAGAGCGCGATCGGCTGGGGTTACAAATCGCTCGGCGACAAGGCCAAGGGCCTGCAGCACTTCGAGCGCGGTCACGCCGCGGCGTTGCTCACCAAGGACGGCCGCGCCATTGGCCATGCGCTGCACGACCTGGGTGGAATGAAGTCGGATGAGTCCGATTGGGCGGGCGCGCTGCCGTTCTATTTGAAGGCGATCGAAGTGCGGCGCATCTCCGGAGACCGTCAGGGCCTCGCGTTCAGCCTCGACGCGGCCGGTGAGATGGAGTCGACGCTGCTCGATGACGTCGCGCTGAAGCACCACGCCGAGGCGTTGATTCTGCGGCGGGAGATCAAGACGGTGCGCGGCGAGGCGCAGACGCTCTGTTCGCTCGGGAGCGCGCTGGGTCGACTCAACCGGCCTGCCGAGGCGATGGAGCCTCTCCATCAGGCCGCGAAGCTGTTCGCGCAGCTCGGCGACCTGACCTGGGAGGCGTACACGTATTACCGGCTCGGCCGCGCGGAGCTGATGGCGAAGCACTACCCCGAGGCGGTGACGTGGGCCGAGAAGTCGCTGGCGATGACCGACTCGTTGCGGGAGCGCATCGCGAGTGAAGATCGCCGCGCGTATTACACGGCGGGCGTTCGCAAGTTCTACGACCTGTGGGTCGCGGCGGCGGCCCTGCAGTCGATGGAGAAGAAGGACCTGAAGTGGCTCGAGAAGGCGGTGGAGGCGAGTGAGCGGGCGCGCGCGCGATCACTGCTCGACTTCCTGATGCTGGTCGATCTCGATCGCCCGGCGGACCAGCAGGGCCTCGTCGCCGAAGAGGACAAGCTGCGCACCGAGATTCGTGACCTCGAGAACGCGGCGCGGCGGTTCAAGGCGACCGCCGGAGCCGATGCGGGAACGCCTCCACAGGAAGCGACGCTCGAGCTGAAGCTGGCTGAGTACGAGGCGATTCACGGGAAGTTGCAGTCGGCGGACCCACGCGTGGCGAGTTTGCAATCATTGCCATTGGTGACGCTGGCCGAGGTCGACTCGCTGGTGGGCGCTGATTCGCTCGTCGTCGAGTACTACCTGGGCCGCAATGGCAACTATGCGCTGGTGCTGGGTGGCAAGACGCCCGGCGCGTATCTGCTCGAGGCGAAGGACCTCGCTGGGCAGGCTGAGACGCTCCACAAGCTGTACTCGGCGCGGAATGAAGATGTCCCAGGTGAGAACGCGGCCGCGCGTGCGGCACGAATCGCGGCAGCCGATGCGAAGGCGGAGGAGCTGAAGGCGTCGCTGCGCAAGGGGCTCATCGGTCCGTTCGAGCCGCTGTTGGCAGGGAAGCGCCGGCTCGTGATCGTGGCTGATGGAACGCTGCACCTGCTCCCGTGGGCCGCGCTCGTTCCTGAGGTTCCTGTGCAGTCGACCCCGTCGCTGAGCGTGCTGAAGGCGCAGCGAGCGTTGAAGCGCCCGCCTCCGACGGGAGAACTGGTGGCGGTGGGTGACCCTGTCTTCGAAGCCGATGACCCGCGCCTGAGCGGCAAGGAAGTCGTTGACGCGGGCGTGTCGGAACTGAGGGCTGGCGAGAAGGCGCACTATCAGCGGCTGATCTCGAGCCGGGCCGAGTGTGAGGCGCTGGGCTCGCTCGTGCCGGAGCCGAGGCGCAAGGTGCTGCTCGACTTCGATGCGTCGAAAGAGAAGCTGAACGCGTCGGGCAAGCCGCGCATCGTGCACATCGCGACGCACGGCGTGTTGGATACCGAACACCCCGAGCGATCGGGGCTCGTGCTCTCGCGGCGATCACCCGACGGAAAGAGCGTCGATGGGTTTCTCTCACTCGCTGAAGTGTATGGATTGAAGTTGCCGGCCGATCTCGTGACGCTGAGCGCGTGTGAGACGGCGCTCGGTGAAGAGGTGCGCGGCGAGGGGTTCATTGGCCTGGCGCGTGGCTTCCTGCACGCGGGCGCGCGGTCAGTCGTGGCGAGCTTGTGGAAGGTGAACGACAAGGCGACGTCGGAGCTGATGAAGTCGTTCTACGTCGGTGTTCTGCAAATGGGCCTTCCGCCAGACAAGGCGCTGGCGCGTGCACAGAAAGAGCTCGCTTCGCAGGAGCGGTACAAGTCGCCGTACTACTGGGCAGGGTTCGTCCTGTACGGCGGGTGATGAAGCGCGTCGTCGTTCTCGGAGCGGGTGCCATCGGGAGCACGGTGGCGATGCGATTGGCGCTTGCCGGGCATGACGTGACGGTGGTGGCGCGCGGGACGAGGCTCGAGGCGCTGCGGGCTGATGGCGCGATCGTGACCGTGACGGGCCAGCGCATTCCGGTGCGGACTTCCGATTCGATCCCGGCGTGTGACCTGGTGATCGTTCCGGTGAAGCCGTGGCAGGTCGAAGCGGTCGTACCGGCGCTGAAGGCGTGCGGGGCTCCGGTGATGTTCATGTTCAACGAATGGCGCGGTGTACAGGCATTGCGCGACGCGATTGGACGTGAACGGTTCGCGTGGGGCTTTCCGGCGATCGTGGCGGCGCTGCGTGACGGGAAGCTGGAGGCGCAGGTCGTTCCCCGGGCACTCGAACGCGTGCAGATCACCACCATCGGAGCGCTGCATGATTTCAGGCCGGCGTGGCTCGATGGCTGGGCGAAGGCGTTCTCGGAAGCAGGCATTCCCACGGTCGAGTGCTCCGATATGGAGGCGTGGCTGTCGACGCATGCCGCGGTCATGGCGCCTTTGATGGCGGCTGGTGTTCGCGCGCAGACGCGACTGACGTGGAGCGAAGCCAAGGCGGTCGTTCACGCGTGGCGTGAGGGCGTTCGTCTCGTTCGCGCGCGCGGGCTCGAGGTGACTCCCGCGTCGGTCGATGGACTCGTGCGGACGCCGGCATGGCTGCTGACGTTCGCGTTGTGGCTGGCGGCGAAGTTCGGCGCGTTGTCTTCGTTGGCTGACAACGGCGCTGAAGAGCCACGCTTTCTGCTCGAGGCGATGGCTCGCGAGCCGGGCGCTCAGCTCGCTGGCGTTCAGCGCTTGCTCACGAGCGATGAGCTCTCGAGCCAGCGTGGCGCCGGACACTCGACGAAGCGGAGCTGAGGTTCAATTTCAGGCAGCAGCGCGGGTGCGCCGTTCGAGATGGTCGACGATGGCCTGGGCAGCGCGGGCAGCTCCGTCGATACCGGCGTAGCGCTGAGCGGCGGCCTTCGCTGACGTCGCGAACGAAGGCTCGTCGAGCAGCCGGCGAATCGCCGGGGCAAGCGAGTCGAGCGAATGCGGCGCCATGCGAATCGCGACGCCCAGCCGCTCGGCGACGGCGACGTTGAGCTCCTGCTCTCCGTGATGCGGCAGCCCGATGAACGGCGTGCCCGAGGCCATGGCGCACTGCACGCTCCCCTGCCCGCCCATGATCACCGCGGCAGCGACGCGCGGGAACACGAGGTGGTTCGGCAACACGCCCGCGATCAGCGTTCGGTCATCGCCGAGGTCCTTCACGTCGTGAACGGTCGAGGCGACGAGCAGCCGGGCTCCAGCGCGCTTCGCCGACAGAATGAGGTCGCGAAGGAACGCGGTCTGCACGCTCGTCGGAGCCAGGTACACGATTGGTTCCGGTTGCGAGAGAAACGCCTCGACCTCGCGCGGAATCGGCGCGTCGAGCTTCGCGTAGAGCGGCCCGGTGCAGACGAACGTGGTGCCGCGACGCACGCGAAAGGGCCAGCTCGGCTTCCAGCGTTCGATCGACTCGGCGCTGGTTCCCAAGACCTCAGCGAGCTCGGTCACCAGCGTGAGGTCGCCACACATCATGGAGAGCAGTGACGGCACGCGCTCCACGCCGAGCGTGTCTGCATGAGCGTTGAGCTGCCTCACCGGCGCCTTGAGCAGCGCCGGCATTCGATTCGCCATCCACCGCTGAACGATCTGCGGCAGTCGCGACATCTCGGCCTTGGGTGGGTTGACCGGTACGGGACACAGCCCACGCGCGAGCACCGGAGGCAGGAACGAGCCGCCATGGTCGGTCACGAGCGGAATGCCAACGACGCGGGTCGAGAGCGCTGCCGACAGGGTGAAGCCAGTCACTGCCGCGGTCGCCTTCACCTCTCGCAGCCACGCGACTTCGGCAGTCACACTCGCTTCGAGCTCACCAGGCGCGAAGAACGGGCGATCGCCTTTGCCCATGTCGAGCAGCGCCGCGAGGAAGTTCGCCGAGCCTTCAGGCCCCAACGTTGGAGTCAGCGTCGTGCACTCGAAGCCGGCTGCACCGATGAGCGAGACATAGGGCCCACCTCGCGAGGCGAAACAGACCGGCACTCCACGGTCCTTCAACGCCTTCGCGATCGCGATGGCGCGCGAGACCTCTGAGATGAAACCGCAGTTGGGGAGGAAAGCGATCACGAACGCTCCGTGGCGGGAGATTCGAAACAAGGTAACATATACCCTATGTCCCGAAACAAGGGTCCGAGCGACGAAGTGAACGTGTTCCGGTTGTTGATCGTGCTCGGCCTGCGACTGCGCGCGCTGATGGATCGGCGGCTGTCGGACATCGGGCTGACGACCCAGCAGGCGGCGGTGCTGACGGTCATCGAGCTGGCGGAGACGCCTCCACGGCAGCGGGAGATCGCCGAGGCGTTGGGCTCGAGTCACCAGAACGTGCGCCAGCTGCTCGACGCGCTCGAGGGCAAGGGGCTCATCCGCGAGCTGCCTGATGAAGATGATGGCCGGGCGTGCCGGCTGGTGACGACGCCTGCGGTGGCGAAGCTGTTCGCGTCACGAAACGAGAGCGATGAAGCCGCGATTCGCCGGTGGCTCAAGGGCGTGAAGGCCCGCGAGCTGGGTTCGTTGCTCACGTCACTGCGCTCGCTCGCCGAAGGGTTGCCCGCGTTGGAGGACGAGCCGATGCCGCCGCCCCGGCGTCGCGTCAGGCGCGGCGGTCGCTGAGGGACGACGGCGGGCGGAACTCGGCGGGCACGCCTTGAAGCCCCTGCTCCACCACGCGGCGCCAGGCGTCGTCACCGCGTTGAATGGCGAAGGCGTGGGCGCGAGATGAGACGAGGCGCACGCGCTCCAGGCCGCTCAAGGTTCGTCGCAGCATCGGCATGCCGAGCTCGGCGATGGAGCGCTCGATGCCGAGCTGCGTGGCCAGGCGTTTGCCGAGCAACAGGTGCGCACCGGCGCGGGCGAACGGGAGCGAGGCCTCGGCCATGCGGCGCTCCCACGGCGTCTTCGCGGCCTTGAGGCGCCAGTGCAGCAACGCGTCGGTGAGCGCGCGCGAGTCGGCGTCGGGTTCGCCCTGCGTGAGCTGAATGAGATCGCCGATGCGAAACGCGTCGGCTTCGGTCGCGGGCAGCAACGCGGGCTCTGCGCCCATGAGCCAGCCGACGTAGCGCCAGAGGTGAATGTACGCCTCGGCTTCGCGGGTCGAGATCTCGAGGCCGAAGGTGCGCAGGCCGTTGAGCAGCACGATGGAGAAGAGGAGCGTGGTGGCGACGAGGTCGTGCTGGTTGATGGGCAGGCCCCAGGCGTCGGTGTTCCAGCGGCCCGAGTCCCAGAGCAGGCGGCGCACCTGCGCGTGCATGAGGCGGACTTTGAGCGTGGCTTGAAAGCCGTCGCCGCCCGGGCGCATGCCGTTGGGTGAGCAGACGGCGTGCACGAAGCGCGCGGTCTCCATGAGGCGGCGCGGCGCTTGTTCTTGAAGGCGGCCAGAGAAGGCGAGGGGCTTGTTGCCGGCGGGCGAGGCGTAGCCGGTGGGGAGCGACGAGAGGCCGAGCACGATGCCACCGAGCGGGCCGGCGCGAAGCAGGAGCGCTCCGGCAGCGGCGACCGTCTCGTGATCGACCCACGTCGGCGTGGTGGACGCGGAGTCGACGAAGGTGGCGATGGCCGGGTGCAGTGAGCTGCGGTCTCCCAAGAGCGCGCGTTGCAGCTGCGCCCAGCCCTGCCCGTGCGGGAGTGCGCGGAAGGCGAGCACGACATCATCAGCGAGCACGTCAGAGCGCAGCAGCGCGGCTCCGAAGTCGTCGACCCGCGACCCATGGAGCGCACGAACCTGAGGCGTGACGAGGAACCGCGAGGGCGTCATGCATTCATCATCGCAGCGACAGGCTCAGGGCGTGAAGGAGTCACTGCAGGCGCCGATCCGCTCGGTCTCGGCTGGGGTGTACGTCGGCCGGAGCAGATCGTACGCACCTCGCTCTGCGACGACGACGAACGCATAGGTCTTTCCAGCAACGAGCGTGAACGGCGGCACGTCGAGCGTCGTGCGCGTGGTGAAGAAGCTCTTTTTGAACGTCTTGTCCGCGAGGTCGTAAATCGTGACCGAGTACCGATTTGTCGTTCCCCGGACTGGCGCTGACCATGAGAGTGTTGGCGTCGTGGTGACGTCGACGCGATTGCCAACCGCTGGTTCGCCGTTCACCGAGAGGGCGCGTGGCGGTGACATGGTGACATCGAGATTCACCTGAGAACCTGTGAGCGGAAGAGACCGCTCGTAGGGCACCTCGAGCGTTCCTCCAGCGAGTCCCGCCGAGAGCACGACGTTCATTCGAGCTGACATCGTCGCAAGCAACTCCTCACGCGGGAAGACGTCGCCCCACTGCACTTGCCCCTGGAACACGGGCTGGGTGGCGGGAAGAACGGCGGACAAGACCTGCATGCCAGCTTCGAGTCCATTGTTGCCACGAGTGACGACGCCGACGCGATGCAGTCCCCGACGATAGGTGATGACGAAGCCCGCGCCCGCGACAGGCGTCGCAGGTCGGGCCTCACCGAGCGCCTGAATCGCTGTTGGAACATCGAGGCGAACGCCAATGCTGGTTGGCAGTGGTTCGCTGAGCACCACAGAAAACGTGACGTTCGAGCCGTCAACAAGGTCAGGAGCAACCGTGCTCCCGGCAGCAATCACCGAGCGATAGGGAATCGCCGCTGTGGAGGGAGGGCGCAGTTGGAAGACAGCGAACGAGTCTCCACGGCTTCCCTGCAGGAGCGGCTTTCTGTCGACCTGCCAGTTGTCGTTCAGGTTGATGAGACTGGCTCCTGTAGGCAACGAGGGCTGCTCGCTGAACACGAACGGCGTCTCTCGGCCAAAGAAGGTGAGCGAGTCGCCATCAGCCCAGGGCAGGCCACCCGACATCTCGATTCGAACCAGCGTTCTCGTCCCGGGATTCGTGCGCTCGACATCGGGCCGTCCCTGAACGTCGAGCGAGAAGTCGAGCTTGCTGGCGCGTGTGGCCAGACCACCGAAGGTTGGGAAGATGACGGTCGCCTCTCCTTCGGGGACACCACTGATGAGATAGCCGGCATCTTCGAGCCATGCGGCCTGTGAACTGCCCCAGCCTCCGTCAGCCCACCGCCACTGCGCTCGAACGTCGGCCAGACGTTGCACTTGAAGACCAGTTCGCTCACCTCCGTCGTCTCCCGCCTGACCGATCATCCACGACGTGATCTCGATGTTCCGTGGGGGACCATCGACACCGGCGTCGTTCGCAAGCACCGAGGCATCGGCACTGGTTGAGGCGTCGCGGATCAACACGCGCAAGCCATCGTCGACAGACCCACCAGTGGAACCGCACGCGACAGACAGGACAGCAAACAGAAATGTTCGCATTGCTTCTTTCAATCGGACGCCTTTGCGCTCAGAGCGAGCCGCTTGAAACTATCGACTCTGTCAATAGCAACACTGCTACTCTGAGAAGTCAGGCCGACATCTGCGGCGCGGGTCGAACCAAACACCGGAAAGGAGACACGCACGTCAGCGAGCCAGGACCGTCGAAACAGCCAACGCTATTTTCCGCAGACAAGCTACCTCGACGGTCTTACATCTCAATGCGCTCAACATCAGTCGCCGTCAGAGCGAGGTGTCGAGACCTAGCACCTTATCTCTTTCAATACTTGCAGGACTGTTCGTTTGAGCTTTCGGATTGATAGGCAACCAGAGTCGAACAATATCAAAGTCCGCCCCACCATCCCCTCGCGCTTCGACTCGAACTGCGAGCCCATACACGCTCTCGGGCTCCATTTCCGGACTTGAGACAAATCTGACCCCGGCGATCGAGCAGCCCGGTTGAGCAGTCAGACGGAAGCGCTTCGTTTCTGAGCGCGTCGTTCGAATCAGCAACAACGTCACGGGAACCGGGGAAACGGTCTTCCTTCTTATGTGGTGCGCCACGGTTGTTGAGCGTTTGAAGTTGGCATCAATGGTTAGCACCAGCCGCCCTTCGTCAGCCTGAGCAGGCCTCTCGC
>JAACJQ010000075.1 GCA_016879935.1 Archangiaceae bacterium
CCCGCGTACTCGACGGTGACGTTCTCCATCACGTTGCCCGTGGGCGGCGCGAGCGACATGTAGATGCCCTCCCAGTCTCCAGCGGCGGGCGTCGCAGCGGCCGAGGTCAGCACGATGGGCGCGGCAGCCGTACCCTGCGCGACGAGCTTCACGGGAGCACCCGAGCCCTTGTCGCCCAGCACGAGCCCCATGCTGCCCTGCCCCTCCTTCTCGAACTTCATCGTCACGCCCGGCTCGATGGTGAGCGTCAGCGTCGACTTGCCGAGGTCGTACATGAGGAACTCGCCGTTGAAGATGTACGGCACGCCGCGGTTGGGGAACGTCTCGTCGATGTCGAGGCGGGTGACGGAGCGGATGTAGATGGCCTCGCGCTTGTTGGGCGTGAGCACGCTGTCTTTCGGAATGGTGCCGACGCCGCCGGGCTGAATGTCGAGCGGGAACCCGGTGAGGAAGCGTGGGTCGGGCTCGGTCTCGGCGCCGCTGCCGGTGATGAAGAGCTTCTCGGAGTCGTTGGTGAAGGCCGAGTAGCCACGCAGCGTGATGCCGTTGCTGCCGGAGTCACGCACGACGACGTACTTCGTGCGCAGCTTCTGCTGGAGCGGTTTGGCCTGCGTGCCGCGCGCCTCGATGGCGGCGTTGGTGGAGTTCGCGTTGCGGCTGCCTCCGCTCGAGAGCGCCGTGTACGAGAGGTCGAGCGCGCCGGTCTCCTGCACGAACAGGCTCACCCACCGCTCGCCGGCGTTCTCGGCGCGGAAGACGACGGGCAGCAGCTTCGCGCCGTCGAAGGTGCCGACCGCCGTGAGCTTGCCGGGCTTGCCCGTGGCGCCGCTGTTGCCGATGGAGACGACCGCGTCTTTCTTGAGCACCACGACGGCGCAAGCCTCGATGGTGACGTTCGCCTCGATGCGCAGCGAGCTGACGACGTGCGGGCTGGTGGCCGCCGTCCACGTCTCGTCGGCGGTGACGTTCGCGGTGTGTTGGGTTCCCGCGCCAGTCACGGCAGGGCAGTCACCACGGGCGACGACCTCTTCTGGCGTGATGGTGCGCATCGGGCCTGGGCACGCGAAGAGGGGAAGGACGGCGAGACAACAGAGCAGTTGGCGCATGGGAACTCCTGGGAGCCGTGAAGACGCACGAGCCGCAGTCCGCGGGACTCGTACCTCGTCATACGTCGTCACAGCCACGACGACCATGCTGCGGTCAACGCCTGGGCCTGCTCGAGGAGCCACGGGTTCGACGGCACCACCTCGAGCCGCGGGCCCCACGCGTCGCGCAGCCACGTCAGCTCCTCGGCGTTCGGCAGCGCGTTGGGCCCGTGCAGCGGCGTGACGTGCAATGGAGCGAGGAGCAGCCGCTCGATGCCCTCGACCGCCGCCAGCCCCTGAAGCCCGAGCTGCGGGTCACCGGGCTTGTCGAGCTGGAGCGGCGAGAAGC
Organism: Archangiaceae bacterium; assembly: GCA_016879935.1. Classification (GTDB taxonomy): domain Bacteria; phylum Myxococcota; class Myxococcia; order Myxococcales; family Myxococcaceae; genus Xiheimicrobium. The sequence goes on from JAACJQ010000075.1 coordinate 1,435, forward strand.
AGCAACACAACTGCCAGCCCGCAGCCGAGCGCACCAGCCAGAGGTGCGGGTTCAGGTTCACCCGCTCGAGCGTCGACTTCGTCCACAGCGGCAGGCAGCGCTCGACGAGCTGGCGGGGGCGCGTCGACGAGACGGTCAACACCCGCACCCGGCCCAGCACCTTCGAGGCAGCCTCGAGCGCCTCGGGCTGGGGGTTGCCGAGGTCGAGCGTGTCGATGGAGAGCCCCTCGAGTCGGTCGGGAGGAGGCGGCGCCGAGATGGCGAGGAGCTGGAGCTTCGGCTGACGCTCGCGCAACTCCGCGGGCCACGACTGGTACGCGTGGCCCTTCACCGACAAGCGCTTCAGCGGCGGCAGGTTCATCAACCAGTCGGTGCTCACCGCCTGCTGGAAGTACGTGAGCGACAACGCCTCGAGCTTCGTGAAGCGGGCGAAGGCATCACCAGCGAGCGCGCCGCCGGCGACAATGAGCGACAACGACGTCAGCGCGGGAAACTGCGGAGCCAGCGAGGCCGACGAGAAGGTCTCGTCGTGATTGAAGGCGAGCACCACGTTGGTCCACCCCGGGCGCGGCACGGCTCCCAGCTTCTCGCGGTTCTCACGGCTGAGGTTCGCGACGCGGCGAACCCGCGCCATCACCGGGTCGTCGACCAGCGCCCGCAGCTGCTTCGCCGACAGGCCGTTGGGCAGTGTCAGGTTCTCGACCGTCGCCCATGCCGCCGAGCCGATGACGGGCTTCACGCTGCGAGACGAGGCCCTGACGACGAAGGGGAACCCGCGATGCACGAAGCACTCACCACCCGCCGAGAGCGGAAGGTTCCACGCCGTGACGCGCTGGTGGTCGCGATACAGCGCCTGCTCCCGCGCGAGCGTCTCGAGCGAGCCCTGCCCCGCCGCGCGCCGCACCTGGAGCGAGATGAATTCACCACGCTCGTCACCGCGCTCGCTCAACGTGTCGGCGAAGACGAGGCGCGGCCCGTCGTCGTCGGGGTTCGCGTAGATGGCAGCGAGGAGCCCCTCGTCACTCTGCTTCGCGCGTTTGACGTCGCCGGCCTTCGAGTCGGCAGCGCGCTTCTCGACGTCGTAGCCCTGCTCGAGTTCGGCGAGCCTCGCGTCGTCCGCGGTGCCGAGCGTCGGCTCCTTCAGCGACGTCATCGCCTCGGCGGCTTTCGCGAGGTGCCCTGCGACGAGCTCACCCATCGTCGAGTTGATGATGGCCTTGTAGCGGCTCGACAAGCTCAGCATTCCCTCGCGCGCGCGCACGTCAGCCGAAGCCTTCAGCACCTCGATGCAAGCCTTGAAGAACGGCAGCGTCGTGGTCGCGCTCCGGCCCGGCTTCTCGAGCAGGCCCAGGATGCCCGTGACGACCCGTGGGTCTCTCCACTGGGCGAGCAGCTTCACGCGCTCGGCGGCGGGGCCGGACTTCACCGCGGGTACGATGGCGGCGAAGAGCCGCGGCAGGTCGAGCAGGTCGCGCTTCTTCTCGAGCGCCAGCCACGCCTCGGTGTCGGCGGCTTTTCCACCAGCGCCGACGAGCGCGCGTGCATCTCCTGCCTCGAGCCGTGCCGAAGCCCACGACGCCAGCCGCGCCCAGCGAGGGTGCTTCGTCTGCTGATGCCGCTGAATCGCCTCGCGGAGCACCTTCAGGTCATCGGCCATGAGGGCGCGCAGACTAGCCGGAGCCACAGCGACACGGCGGGAGTCGAGTCGATGGACACGGTGCGAACGACGGCCGACTCGCGCTTGAGCTACCTTGCTTCGAGATGAGCCCAGAGACGAAAGAGGCGCTGCGAGTCGGGCGCGAACACTTCAACGCCAGGCGATTCTTCGAAGCACACGAGGCGTGGGAGACGGCGTGGCGGCGAGAAGCGGGGCTCGACCGCTCGTTGCTGCAGGCGCTCATCATGGTGGCGGCCGGCTGCGTGAAGGCGACGCGTGGTGAGCCACGCGGCACGATGAAGCTGCTGGCGTCAGGCGCCGAGCTGCTGCCCGCGTTTCACGACGACGCGGGGCTGAACCTCGAAGCGTTCGGGAGCGCGGTGCGGCAGGCCGCGACGGCAGCGGAGCAGTGGAACGGTGGTGGCGCTGCGCTCGTGCCGACGTTCACGCTCGACGCTTCGTGACGAAGAGCAACAACACGAACACGGCGAGCGCTCCACCCTCAGACGAGCACCCGCACCCGACGACGTAGTCGTGCTCGCCAGGAGCGACGCCGGCATCACCTGACGCTCCCGCATCGACCGTTCCAGCATCGAGCCGACCGGCGTCGGGGCCCGCGTCCATCGGCGTGCCCGCATCGACTTCGACTGATCCGGCATCGACCTCGACGCCCGAGTCGCCAGCACCCGCATCCGTTCCCGCGTCGGCCTGGCCGCCATCGTTCATCGCGCCCGCATCGACCGTTCCCGCGTCGACCGTTCCCGCGTCGACCGTTCCCGCATCGACCGCTCCCGCATCGACCGCTCCCGCATCGACCGCTCCTGCATCGACCGCTCCTGCATCGGCCGGGAGCACCGTGAGCACCTGCGTCGAGCTCACGAGGTCATCGGACTCGAACATGACGACGACGGACGAGCCGGGGTCGACGCGCAACCTCACGCTCTGCGCGGCCGTGCCCGCGGGGAACACGAGGCTGCCCGCCAACGACACAGCACACCGGCCGTCCTGAAAGAGCGTGCCGCCGTCGACCTTCACCGCGATTCTCGTCGTCGACGAGACCGGCGCGGGCATGTTCGAGAACGACGACAACGTGCGAAGCGTCATCGTCTCGCAGACACCGGCCGTCACTTGCGTCGGCGTGACGTCGACGCGGCTGGCGATGGGCGCGGGGGAGGCGGCGAAGTCGTCGTAGTCCATCACGCCGGTCCACTCCGACTCGCCGTAGACGGGGCCGACGAGAATGTTCGAGAACTGCGTGCCGGTGTGGTCGTACTGCTGCCGCGCGCGCTCGCTGCCATCGATGGCGTAGCTGCACGTCGCGGCGACGGTGCCCACGTTCTGCAGCGCGAGCTCGACGAGGTGAAAGCCGCCGTCTGGCACCACGGTGGTGGGCGCCGAGGGGCTGAAGAACATGCTGTTGCGGTCGAAGCAGACGAGGCGCACCTCGTTGGTCGCGGGGTTCCACTTCGTCTCGGCGAGCGTGCCCACTGCGGTGTTCCCCTGCGTCATCAGGAAGCTGAGCGCACCGGGAACGCCGTTCGACGCGCTCACTCGCCACCACACCCGCGTGTACTGATTGCCGGTGCCGGTGATGTTCCGCCCGAGCACCACCTGCGTATCGACGCCCGCATCGCGGTGGTTGTCGATGGTGCGAAGGCCGAGCACGCCGCGCTTCACCGCCGAGCCTTCCGTCACCACCTGCTGGTTCGGGTACTGCAGCCCGATGAAGTCCCACACGCCGGGCTGCACCCTGCTTCCGAGCAGCGAGCCCTCGAACCCGTCGCTGAAGGTGGCCTGCGCCCGGGCAGCGTCACCAAGGAGCAGCGCTGCGAGCAGCAGACACCGGGTCGAGGGCACGCCTCTTCATAGGCCGACTCAGGGCGCCTGCGGAGGCGGCGGCGGCCCCATGCGGCCACCACCCGGGCCCGGCATCTCGGCCTGCAACTTCTCCCAGGCCTCGGGGCCGATGAGCTTGCGCACCTTGAGCATCAACCCGACGCGGTTCTTCCGCACGGCGAGCTCGGCCTTCGAGATGAGCTCGAGCTTCTGCATCACCTTCGACTCGTCGGGCTTCGGTTCGCCGAGCACCCGCTCGAGCTCGAGCTGCGCGCGTTTGTGGTCGGCCTCGAGCGTGATGAGGGCCTCGTTCGCGTCGAGTGAGGCCTCGCGCACCTGCTTCGTCACCTCGGGGCTGAGGCCCAGCTTCGCGGCGACGGGCGGGGGAATGCCCATGGGGCCGTGCATGCCGGGGCCTCCGAAGCCGGGGCCGCCAGGGCCGCCCATACCGTGATGACCACCCATGCCAGGCGGTGGCGGGCCTCCAGGTCCACCGGGGCCGGGGCCAGGCCCGGGCTGGGCAAACGCGAGCGAAGCAGCGAGCAACGAAGCGGCAGGAAGGAAACGGTTCATGTCAGTTCTCCAGGGTGAGGGTGGACGACGGCGCGAGCCACTCCGGCAACGCACCGAAGGCGGCGTAGGTGGCGTCACTCGTGGTGACGTCACGGTGAAGGTCGTGTTCGAGCTGCTGCGACAACGAGACGAAGGCGCTCCACTCGCGGTCATGGTCGGCTGGCACCGAGGCGACGAGCTCGGTCTCGACCCGCAGCGGAGGCGTCGGCGCGGCGATGACGGGCTCGTTCACGGCTGGCGCCGGCCGGAGCACCGCGAACCCGCAGACGCCGGCGACCGCGAGCAGCACGGTGAGGCCACGGAAGAGCACCACGCGGCGACGCAGGCGCGTGCGCAGCCGCGGCTCGAGATGACGGGCTGCCTTCGCGGCGAGGTGGTCGCTGGCGAAGCCGTCACAGGTGGCGCAGGTCTTCAGGTGCGCCGCGGTCTCGGAGGTCGGCTCGTCGGCGCTCACCGCGTGCTGCACGTCGTCACAGGTCATCACGGCAGCTCCTTGTCGGGCAGAACGCCCTGCGCTCTCAGCGCCTTCACCGCGCGCTGCACGTGCACCCGCACGGTGCCGCGGTTCATCGCCATGGCCTCGGCCACCTCGTCGAGCGACAGCCCCTCGAGGTAGCGCAACGAGAACGCGGTGCTCTGCTTCGGCGACAGGCCTTCGAGGGCGGCGGCCAGCTTCGCGCGGTGCTCGCTTCGTGCTGCGTCGTCGTCGACGGGCTCGACGACCTCGGGCTCGACGAGGAGCAGCTTCGAGAACGCGCTCCACAACCGCCGGCGCCGCAGGTGACTCATGGCGCGGTGCACGACGATGCGCCTCAACCAGCCCGGCGCCGCCGCTGCGTCTTTCAAGCTCGCCCGCTGCGACCACGCCTGCGTCATCGCTGCCTGGAACACGTCCTTCGCCTCTTCTGCGTCCCACACGAGCCGGCGAGCCAGGGCCTCGAGCCCGCGCCGCTGCGCAGACACGAGGGCTTCGAAGTCGAGAGCGACCTCAGGCACGGGCGGCATCATGGAAGACGCGCTGTCCACTCACCCGGGAAAGACGCACCAGGGAGAGGCCCGGCATACACGCCGCTACTGGCAGTCAGGCGTCGTGCAGGTGCACGGAACGTCGACGGGCGTGACGGCGCAGCCACCCACGGGCGTGAGGCGAATGGAAGGCAGGGCGTTGAAACCGGGGGTCAGCGTCACCATCAGGTTCGCGGCCTGGTAGTTCGTCTTGCCGACGGCGAGCGTCTGCGGCCCGCCGGGCGTGAGGTCGATGAGCTCGGCGAACCCACGGCCCTCCTTCGTGCAGGTCGCGCGGCCTTGAATCGCCACGCGGGCGGTGAGCGCCGCTCCGGTGCAGTCGTCGACGACGTTGAGGCTGACGCGCGCCCGCTGCTGACACGTCATCGACACGGGCTCACACCACAACGTCGCCGGGCAGCCGCCACAGGGCAGTGGAGTCAGCTGCAGGTCGATGCGGTTCGCGCCCGGGTTGATGCTGAGGCGAAACGTCTTGCGCTCGTAACGCGCGAACACGGCGGAGCCATCGACGTCTCCGGTGGACAGACCCTCGAAGGTGAAGCCGCCACGCTCGTTGCTGACGACCGAGGCCACACCGACGTTCACCGTCACACCTTGCAGCGGCGCACCCGTCTGCGCGTCGGTCACCGAGCCCGCGAGCCGCGCACACGCCTGACAGCGCAGCGGCGTGAGCTCGACGACGAGCCGATTGGTGCCCTCGACGAGCGAGACCCTGAAGTCCTTTCGTTCGTAGCCCTGCTTCACCGCGGTGCCGTCGAACTCGCCCACGGCCAGGTCGTCGAGCGCGAAGGTGCCGTCGGCGTCGGAGGCGATGGACGCGGAGGCGACGTTGATGGTGACGCCGGCGAGGGGCGCTCCGGTGGAGACGTCGGAGGCGGTGCCCGTCAGCCGAACCTTCGGCAACACCGACGGCAGCCCGAAGATCTGCTCGCGCGACAACGGCTCGAGGCCGCAGCCCGCCAGCAGCAGCACGAACACGACTCGCTTCACCACCATAGGGTTGCTCCCGCGGTCACCACTGGTTCGGCGAAAGGCACGCGCACGCCGTCGAGCTGCACCCACGTCGCCTCGAAGCGGCCCTCGAGCCAGAGCGAGAGCCACGTGAACAGGGTGCCCTCGGCGAGCAGGCCGGCGCCGAGTGACGGCGCGAAGGGGTCACCCGACACACGCGCGTTGGCGAGCCGCAGAATCGTCTTGAAGCCGACGGAGCCGAAGGGCGTCACGCCGAGCCGCTCGTCGAAGAGCAGAAAGCGCCAGCCGCCACGCGCGTTGACGGCCACGCGGCGGTAGAGCGCGTCGTTCGCCGACGAGCTGCAAAACGCGCCGCGCAGGCCCGTCATCACGTGACCGAAGTGGAGGCGAGCGCCGACCTCCACACCATGCTCCAGCCCCGGCAAGCCGAACGGCGTCGGCGACAACACGTACGACGCGTCGACCCCGAAGGAGCGCACGCGGCTCGAGAGCACGTTGGGGCGACCCGAGACGTACCCGGCGTCGAGCGCGGCGACGACCTGCTGGGAGAACGGGCTCTGGAACGAGACCGGCTCCCAGTCGATTTCTCCACGTTCCCGCGTGCGCTTCGTCGCCGAGTCGATGAGGGCGCCCACCGTGCGCGACTCGCCCGAGACGAGTTCGACGTCGGCGGCGCTGCCCAGCTCTCCATCGCGGCGCTGTACCTGATAGCGGCCCGAGGGGAGCGTCAGCGTCATCTTCCGCCCCGCGGGCTTGAACAGCTCGGCGAAGACGGGGAGCCCGCTCGGTGACGAGACGCGCAGCCGGCCCTGGGTGCTCTCGGGCAAGACGAGCCGCGTCGTTCCACCAAGGCTGATGACGGGCGCGCGCAGGTCGCCGCCGGGCGCTTCGAACCACGGCCGCTGCCCGGTGAGGCCTTCGGTGTTGAAGGCGACGAAGGCGGCGAGCTCTCCGAATCGAACGACGTCGTCTCCGTCGGCATCGGCCGCGCCCGCCAGCCCCGACGCGAGCACGTGCGAGAAGAAGCCACCCATCAGGTCGCTCGCTTCACCGGCTGGCTTGTCGCTCTGCGCGGCAGTGAGCACCCCGAACGACGTGGAGGCCGCGCGTGCTTCGAGCGACGCAATCTCCTGCGAGAGGTCGGGCCCACCGCGCTCGGTGAAGAGGCTCTGCGAGCGACAGGCATCGATGAAGAGCTCGACGTGGTCGGCGCCCAGCTCCATCAAGGCGAGCTTCAGCTCCTTGCCGGTGATGCTCGCTTCGTCTCCGGCTTCGGGCTCGAGCAGCAGCCGGCCGGTGAGCCCGTGCCCTGCGTAGAAGAAGAACACCGTCGCGGGGCGCGTGCGGCGGGCGAGCTTCGACTTGAGCTCAGCCAGCGCGCGGGAGAGCCCGGTTCGCGTCGGCGCCGCATGCACGGGCATCGACAGCCCCGCAGCCTCGAGCGTCGTGTTCGTCTGCGCGTCGGGCGTGGTGAGCACCGTCACGCCACCTGCGACCGACAGCGCCTCGAACCAGCGCGCCATGCGAAGCGCATCGTCATCGGCGAAGCGCAGCGTCGGCAGACCGGGCGAGGTGCTCGTGCGCGCCAGCCCTCCGTTGTGACCGACGACGACGGCGTACACGTCTCCTCCGCTCGCAGGAGCGACCGACAACACGAGCGAGAGCAGGAGACTGGACGTCATGGCTGCACTGACAAGACCCCCGTCACCTGCGGCCTGGCAAGTGGCAGCTTCTTCGTCGAGGTCGACAGGCCCTTCGCGGCGCGCAGCACCTCATCGGGCGTCGAGTCGGTGACGGCGAACAGACGCCACGTTCCCGCGGGCAACGACTCACTGGAGCCGGTGGGCAGCACGCGCGCTCCCGTCTCGTTGAGGACGACGACGACGACCTGCGCCTTCGAGCTCACCTGGAGCCAGTCGTTGGCAGAGAGCGAGGCTTCACCCGAGGCAGGCAGCTCGGCGACGAGGCGCACGGGAACGTCTCCCGACTTCGGCTTGGCGTAGATGGAGATGGAGAACGGCGCCGCGGGCACTTCGGTGCCTCCGCGCTCGACGACGTCTGGCTCGTGTTTGAGGAAGGCGACGAAGGCGAGCGTCGCCGCGAGCGAGACGGGCATGGCGATGAGGGCCCAGCGAGGCGCGGAGCGGGTGCGCGGCTTCGGAGCCACCATCGCTTCCAGACGCGCCCGCTCACGCGCGAGCTCGGCGCCCGTGGCTTCCGACGTGCCCGTGGCGGCGCGCGCGGTCAGCATCAACGCGTCGTAGTGCGCCCGGCATGCCTCACACGTCGCGAGGTGTTCCCGGAGCGAGCGCTCTTCGTCGACCGACGACGTGCCCGCGACGGCTGCTTCGATGGCGCCGCGATGGAAGAGCAGGCTCACGACAGCCACTCCTTCGCGAGGGCCCGCAGCGTGTCACTGGCCGCCAGCCGCGCGACGAGCTTCTTCTTCAGGTACTTCGTCTGCCGCACCGTCACGCCCATCACGCCCGCGAGCTCTTCGTTCGTGAGCCCTTCTCCGAGGCCCTTCGTGAGCACGGTGTCTTCCTGCTTCGGGAGTGACTGGCGGAACGTGTCGACGGCCTGCTTCAAGGTCGCGCTCATGAATCGTTCATCGACGGTGGGGCCTTCGAGCCACAGCGCGTCGTCGAGGTCGTCGATGGGCACCGACGCATCGGGGCGGCGGCCCTTCGCGCGCAGCAGCTCGCGGCAGCGGTTCGCCGTCACGGCGCGCAGCCACGGCCCGAGCGCGCCACGGTTCACGTCGTACGAAGACTGCATGCGGTGAACCATGAGCCACACCTCCTGCGCTGCCTCTTCCTGCTCGAACGGGGTGCGGAAGAAGCGCGCCACCCAGCGGCGCACGTTCCGGGCGTTCGTCGAATACACGTCGAGAAAGGCGGCGCTCTCGCCGCGGGCGAATCGAACCTGCAACGTCGTGTCGTCCGACACTGTCAGGGCCTTATGCCCGGCCCCGGAATCGGGACAAACGGGTTCAGGCGCGCGGAGACGTCAGACTCACGGCCGACAGTAATAGAGAGACCCCACCAAGCGGGGTTTGGCCCCCTCACAGTGCTGCTCGAAGGTCGCGCTGAATCGAGCGATGGCGCCCCCATCTGGCTCGAAGACCGCACGCTGCACCTGGAAAGAACCCGTCAGCATGTTGCAGCCTCTGCCCTCACCGCTGATGCTCAAGCCAGCGTTGGTGTCGTTGAAGGGGTATCGCACGGCGCCGGTGAAGGCCTGACCGCTCGCAAAGTCGACGCCATTCTTGGTCTCGAAGGCGGCTGACCAGGTGGTGGGCCTGTCTTTCGGAGTGACGTCGAACCAGAGCTGGTTCTTGAAAACGCGACCGTCCAGGCTGTTCAAGAACCTCCACGAGCCCCTGACCGTGCGATTGCCAGGGGCACTGTAGTCGCCGTCTTCGCCCCTCAGCGTCAAGTAGCTGGAGTCGTCGGTACACGGAGCGAGCGCACAGACGTGAGCCGTGTTGCACACGTCTCCAGGCGCGCAGTCCACGGAACTCGCGCAGAGGCCCGGCTTGTTCGAACAGACCGTCATCGAACAGGTTTGCCATGGGTCACAGTTGGCGTCCGTGGAGCAACCGCGGCGCACCGAGAAGGACGTCGCAGCCGTCACGACCGCTCCGTTCGTCGGCCAGGTCGCGGTGAAGCGATATGGAGGCGTGCACGTCGTGTCGCAGAGGAACTGCGCGCTCGCCGTGCCGAAGCTGTCGAGCTCGACACTGGGGCTCGAGAACGACCCTTGATCGGAGTCGAACGTCACCGTGCCCTTGCCAACGGTGCCATCTGGATTGGTGGCCACTGCGCGCACCGAGAGTCCTGACGTCACCGTGAGCGACAGCTCCGGAGTGCCCTGCGGTCCGGTCATGCACGACGTCAAGACAACGAGCACCCCACCCAGGCGAACGCGCATTTGAGCCACACGCTACTGCGCCGCGAAGTGTGGGCCAATCTGCAGAGGCGCGCTGATCAGAAGTCGCGGCTCCACACGATGTCGGCGCCGAACGCAGGCGCATCGACGCCACCGCTCGCCTGCAGCGACACGTCTTTCGACACCTGCAGCTCGAGCCGGCCCGTGTGCACGCTCTCACCACGCGCCTTGTTCGCGCCGGGCTGGCCGACGTAGCCGAGGTAGAGCGAGTCGCTCAGGTACTTGCCGACCTCGACGCGGGTCGACTCGAGGCCCTCTGCTCCCGTCTCGATGCTCACCACGTCGACGATGTCGATGGGCAGCCGTTTGAGCAGCGCCGACTTGAGCTGGTTCGCCGCGAGCGAGCCGATGACCGACACCGCCTGCTCGGCCGTGATGGCGCCCGACGAACGCCGCAGGTCTCGCCGCCCCGTCGCGAGCAAGGTGTAGATGTCTGATTCGCTCATCGACGGGTCCGAGCTCACCTTCAGCACCACGTCGGTGCCGCGGCCGACGACGTTCACCGTCACCTTCACCTTCTCGCGGTCGTTCGTGTGCAGCGCGGTCACGTTCACGTACGGCTGCTTCGCAGGCCCGGCGAAGCGCACGGTCGAGTCGGAGCGGGCTCCGACGGTGTTCGAGCGCACCACCTTGAACTCGCGCCCGATGACGTCGATGCGGCCACCGAGCACCTGCGCCTCGCCGAAGAGCTGGGTCTCGCCGGTGTACTCGACGCGGAAGCCCTCGCTCAGCCCGAGCTCGAGGTTCAAGTCGGAGCTGCGCAGCCAGATGTTCCGCGGCGCGTCGATGACCGCGCGCACGGCGAGAGACGAGGCCTCGGCCTGCTTCACCGCTTCACCACGGCGGCGGCCGGCGATGGTGCGGCCTCCACGCACGATGACGAGGTCTTTGGGCCGCTCGAGGTCTTGAATGTCTTTTCGTTTCACCTCGGGCAGCTCGACGTCGACGCGCGAGAGGGAGATCTTCGGCAGCTCGATGGCGCCCTCGGAGAGCTCGGCGTTCAGCTCGTACTTCACGCTGAGAATCGCCAGCAGCTGGTCGTCGGTGACGATGGGGAACCGCGTGGCCGTGCCGCTCGACTCGAAGGTCCAGATGCCGGTGGGCTGTCGCACGGCGACCAGGGGATTCATCGCGAACCCGCCACCACCGGCGCGCACCGACAACGTCTGCACCTCGACGCGCTCACGCGAGACGACGGTCTCGAGGTCGATGTCGCGGTAGTCGCCATAGCTCGCCAGGCCGAGCCGCCCCTTCTTCCACGCCACCTCGCCACCGATGTCGGGGTTGCCCGAGAGGCCCTTCACCTTGAAGTTCGAGAGCGTGAGCTGGCCTCCGACGATGCGCACCATCGGCGTCACGCCCGAGAGGAAGCCCAGGTCGAAGTCCTTCGAGGCGACCGAGAGGTCGAGCGGAATGGCCGTGAGCGAGAGGCCCTGGCGCAGCGTGGCGATGGAGAGGTCGACGCCCACCGTGCCCGTCGCGCGCAGCTCACTGTTACCCGACGCCTTGAGCGTCAGCCCGATGGACTGCGCTTTGCCTTGCGTGCGGCTCACCAGACGCGCCTGCCCGAGCGGAACCTTGCCGAAGCTGAGGCCCTGCACGGTGCCGTCGATGGTGAGCTTCGGGTCGTCGAGCGTGCCCTTCATGTCGAGGTCGAGGCTCACCGCGCCGGTCGGCATCACCTCGTCATCGCGTTTGGGCAGCAGGCGGCTCAGCGGCAGCGGCATGACCGAGAGGCGCCCGGTGACGTGCTCGGCCCCCAGCGCGTCGACGTGCTCCAGCTTCGCGAGCGTGGTGTCGACGAAGAGGTCGAGGTCGTAGAGCGGCTTGCCCAGCATGCGGCCCTTGCCCGAGAGGCGGGTGACGGTGTCTCCGGCGGTGAGCACGAGCGTGCCGTCGAGGTCTTCGAGCGGCGCAGCGTTCACCCGCTCGAAGTCGAGCGTCACCTGGCCCTTCGGGTCGTCGAGGCTGCCCACCACGTGCGCCTTCATCGAGGCGCGGCCCGTGACGTCGTCGAAGCCCTTCACGCCGAGCGCCTTCACCTTCTCGAGCGCGAGGCCGGCCACGGTCGCGTCGACGGTGAGCGGAGCCGTCATCAGCGCGTCGAGCGTCGGCAGCTGCCGTCGCAGGCCGGGCACGGTGAACGGCGTGACGAGCGTGCCGGTGACGACGGCGCCGAGGGTGCTGGCCTCGAGCTTCGCCGTCAGCTTGCCCTCGTCGTTCGTCGCGACGGTGAGCACCACGGGCTCGAGCACGAGGTTCTGCTGGAGCGCTGCGGTGCGCGTGAGCGTGAACAGGTCGGAGCCCGCGCTGAGGGTGATGGCCGGGTCGTTCGCGGGCCCCTTCGCCGAGAGGTGACCGCTCAACGTTCCCGTCACTGGCCACGTCTCGGCCCGCCAGCTCTGGAGCGCCTCGAGGTTCACGTCGCGCACGTCGGCGTCGACCTCGAGCAGATCGCTCTGCTCGTCGCGGAGCGCGAAGACGGGCACGTCGAAGCGGCCGTCGATGGCGCCGAGCGACGAGCTGACCTGCGCGGTGCCAGTCGCGCGCCCATCGACGAAGCGGCCATCGACGGTGCCCGAGAGCTGCGTGACGCCCTTCACCGCGCCGTCTTTCACGGTCAGCTTCGCGACGACGTTCGGCAGCGGAAGCGCTCCGTCGAGAGAAGCATCGAGCGACACCACGCCCGAGAGCCCGAGCGTCGGCGGCACGAGGAACTTCGGCAGCCGGCCCACGTCGACGTCGACGGCGTGCACGTCGGCCTTCACGGTCTTGCCCTTCAGCTGGCCTTGCAGGCGCAGCTCCTGGCGGCCCGCCGTGAGCGTGAGCGGCGCGATGGAGACGCTGGGCTGCCACTCCACGCGGGTCGGCTGACTGAGCGTCCACCGGTCGACGCCCGTGTCGAGCTGCAGCGACGCGACCGCGAGCCCCGCCGAGTCGGCGTCGAGCGTTCCATGCAGCGAGAGCCCCAGCGCGCCATAGCCCTTCGTCGTCAACGTCACGTCGAGCTCCCGGCCGTGCGTCGTCACGGCGGCGCGCAGCTCCTCGAAGGTCTGCGCTCCCAGCGTCAGCTTCGTCGCGAGCAGCGTTCCATCTGCGTCGAGCGGCTTCGTCACGTCGGGCACCGTCACGTCGACGACGAGCGACTTCGCCGCGAGCGTCGAGACGCGCAGGTCGTCGAGCTGGCCCTGCACCGCCACCTTCGGGTGACGCGTCGGCCCCGTCACCTGCAGCGCGAGCGAGCCTCTGCCCGAGAGCAGCGGCAGGTGCGCGCCGGTGAACTCCACCGCCGTGGCGTCGAGCTTCGAGAGGTCTTGCGCGAGCAGCGTGCCCGAGAGGTTGAGCGTCGAGAGCGAGGCGCGGCCGCTCAACTTCACCTCGGCGCCCGGCACCTTCGCGAACAGCTTCTTCACCTGCGCCTGGCCTGCCCTGGCGGTGAGCTGCACGTCGGCCTGGCCCAGCGTCACCCCCTCGAGCGTCTTCCACGTCGCCTGCGCGTCGAGGTCTCCCGTCAGTTGCTCGGGCGCGAGGTTCGGCGCGCTGCCCTTCGCCGTGAGGCTGAGCCGTGACGACTTGCCGCCGACGAGCCACTCCGAGAGGTCGACGTCATCGGCCGTCAGCTCGAACTTCGAAATCGACCTGGTCTCGAGGTCCCACGCGCCGGTGACGCTCAGCTTCGCCTTGCCACCGCTGGCCTCGAGCTTCGCGCCCTTCAGCGAGGCCTTGCCCGTCAGCACCACCGTCTGCCGCAGCGCGCTCGAGCCGGTGAGCGACTCCACGAGCGCTGGCGTGATGCGAACCTCGTCGACCTCTGAAGCGGTCTCAGGCCAGTCGAAGGTGCCCTTCACGACCTCGTCGGCGAAGTGCAGGTCGGTGAAGACGTGGAGCGTGTCGGGCTTCGGGCTGGTGGTGCTGGCGGTGAGGGTGACGGGGCCCTTCACCGGGTCGGTGCCCAGCGCGGTCAGCTCGAGCGACGACACCACCGTGAGCGGCTGCGTGGTGACGACGGCCTTCGCCTTCGCGGCGAGCTGCTCGAGCCGCACCGTGCGCGTGCCGTCGGTGAACGAGGCGTCACCGCCCACCAGCTCGACCCCTTCGACGGTGAGCTTCAGCGGCGAGCCCGGCCCGGTCGACGGTGTCTTCGAGGCGATGGCGCGCATGAAGTTGAGGCCACGCTCGTCCTGCACGAGCACGACGTGCGGCTGCTCGAGGCGAACCCGGCTGACGCGAAAGTCCTTCCGCGCCGCGGCGGCCACGTCGACGTCGAGCTCGGCGCGCTTCACCGACATCACCAGCTCGCCTTCGGGCGTGTACAGCTCGAGCCCTTCGAGCACGAGGTGGCCGTCTTCGAAGTCGACGCGCTCGAACTCGAGCCGCCCGGCGATGGAGCCCTTCACCACCTGCACCACCTGCTCGCGAAGAAACGCCTGCCCGCCGCTGCTGCGCAGCCACGCCACGGTCAGCAGCAACACCACGAGCACGAGCACCAGGAGCACCACCGACATGCGCCTGACGCGTTTGCCGAGGCTGGCCATCAGAAGGCCTCCCCGATGGAGAGGTGCACCGTGCAGAGGTTGTCGGGCGCTCCGGAGTAGGTGGTGGAGCCGGTGTTGCCGAGGTTGAAGAAGCAGCCCGACTGCGAGACGTACGCGGGCTTCGTCGGGTCGTTCTGCAAGAGTGGCCCGCCGATGAAGGGCAAGCGAAACGCGACGTCGCCACGAATGGGCCCGAGCGGCGTGCGGTACCGAACGCCGACGCCGACGGCCGTGTAGAAGTCCTTCGAGAAGTCGGTGCCCGCGCCGAGCGGCTCGCTGGTGACGAGGCCGTTGTCGACGAAGAAGGCGAGCACGAACGACTCGGTCAGCTCGAAGCGCAGCTCGGCCGAGAGCTCGAAGAGGCCGTTGCCGCCGATGGGCACCGTGGCGCCGAGGGCACCGGTGAGGCAATTCCCCGCGGCGTCCTTCTGGCAGATGTGCACGCCGTCGGCGCCAATCTCGTTCGAGGGCAGCGGCCCGGTGCCCGTCTGAATCACCGCGAGCGGCGAGAGGCGACGCTGGTTGAAGCCGCGCATGTACGAGCCGCCCGAGAAGAACCGCGTCACGATGGGCGTCTCGCCTCCACCCAGACCAACCAGCGTGCCCGCCCGCGCCTTCCCGGCCAGCGTGAAGCGCCGCTCGGGGCCGAAGCTGAAGTAGCCGCGCACCTCGGGCACCAGCTTGAGGAACGGCGTGATTTGCGTGGTGCGTGAGAGCCCCGCCTGCCCGGTCGCGCCCACGTAGAAGCCCGACTTCGGCTCGAGCTTGTTGTCGCGGCGGTCCCACTCGGCGGTGACGTCGAGGAAGGCCAGCAGGCAGAGGTCGTCGACGGTGGGAATGATGCGGCCCGCCGGCAGCGCAGGGCACCCCACGGCGGCGCTCGGCGCGACGTTGAGCTGCTGCATCACGGGGATGTTGAGGAGGTAGACGTTGTTGTTGAGCGACGTACGCACGCTCAAGTCGACGAGCGGCTGCCAGCGAATGGCGAGCGCGAACTCGGCGCCGAGGTAGTCGAACGCGTTGTCGAGCGCGCGGAAGAGCCCGAGCGAGGTCTCGAGCTTGAGCTTGCGGTTGTTGAAGAGCCGCGGCACCTCGTAGTTCGCGTCGGCGTTGAAGAAGAAGCCAACCCGCGCGCCGGCCGGCCCTTCGATGGCCTGACGAATCACCTCGGGAATGTTCGGGAGGAACGCGATGCCCGGCTTGAACTTGAGCGAGAGCTTGTCGAGCAGCGCGCCGTTGGGGAACAGCCGCGCGAAGCCGAGGTTGCGGTCGGTGTATTCGACGAAGCCGCGCACGTCGTTGCGAATCAAGTCGCCACCGCCGCCGCCGCCGAAGCGAATGCTGCGCATCGACGCCTCGCGCACGTCGACGATGATGGGCAGCTCGGCCTTCTCGCGGTCGGGAATACCGCGGTTGACCTTCACCGCGCTGAAGACGCCCATCTGAAAGACGCGGGCCTGCGCGTTCGCGAGCGCCGTGTCGGTGTACCAGGAGCCCTTCGGCAGCTCCTCTTCGGCCTCCTCCTTGATGAGCTTCGACGGCACGACCTTGCCGATGGTGGGCGCGTAGACCTCTCCGAAGCGGAAGCGCAGGCCGGTGTCGACGTCGAGCACCGCGTCGACCTTCGCGGCGTCGAGGTCGACCACCGCTTCGCCTTCGACCTTCGCTTCGGCAAAGCCCGCTTCGTGCAACTGCGAGACGAGCGACACCTTCGTCTGCGCCCACGTCTCTTCGAGGAAGACGGTGCCGAGCTTGAGCGGAATGCTCGCGAGCAGGCGCGGCTCGAGGTCGGGCACGCCGCCCAGCCCACGCAGGTCGAGCGTGCGCAGGGTGGCGGGCTCTCCTTCTTTCAGCTTCACCTTGAGCGTGACGGTGCCGGTGCCCGTCTCGGTGACGAGGTCTTCGAGCACGCGCGCCTGGTAGTAGCCGCGGGCTTCGTAGACGCGGGTGATGCGGCGCAGGTCGGCCTGCCAGGTGTTGACGTCGAACCACTCGGTGCCGCCGAGAAAGGGGAACCAGCGCGACCACCACGGCGTCGCGTTGGTGACGATGCGCTCGGTGACGTCGCGCTCGTCGAGCGCCTTCATGCCCTCGAGGTCGAGGCGGTCGACGCGCAGCGAGTCGGGCGAGGGCTTCGGCGTCGCGCACGCACACGTCAGCGCGAGCAGCGCGGCGACGAGTCTGGGAGCGCGAGGCGAGGACATGAAACCGCCCCCAGACGTACACCGACCTTCCGAGCGGAGCGACCTCGAGTCACCGCGTTCCTGCCCGTCAGAAAGTGGACTCGTTCGTCTTCTCGTCGAAGCCATCGGGTAGCGTCGCGCGCCATGTCCGAGCCCATCGATGGAGTGCGTACGAGCGTGTTCTTCCCAGACGCGCGGCCCACGGGTGCTCCGACGGGCACGGTGGCGGCCGAGGCGTCGGTGCCCGAGGGGTTCGTGGTGGTGAGCCCGGCGTTCGCGGAGCGGCTGACGACGCACCACTCGATGTGGTTCGAGACGACGCTCGAGGCCACGGAGGAGTTCACGCGCGACCTCCCGAACGTTGGTGAAGAAGCGCTCTCGGCCCTCGACGAGCGCGGCGTGGCGCAGGGAGGCTCCGCGGTGAAGCCCGGGAGCATTCTCATCGGCAAGGTGGCCGCGCGCGGCGCGACGCCGCTGAGCCCTGAGGAGAAGCTGCTGCGCGCCATCTTCGGAGAGAAGGTCGGTGACGTGGTCGACCGGTCGCTGCGCGCGCCGCCGCTGTGCTTCGGCACCGTGAGCGCCGTGGAGTTCTCGCCGCCGAACGCGCGCGTGCAGGTGTCGTGGACACGCCCGCTCGAGCCCGGAGACGAGCTCGACTTCGACGGCCAGCGCCGCGTGGTGAGCGCGATTCGCGCCGTGACGGGAGACTTCGCGACGTCAGGCATCGGAGCGAACGCGCGGGTGACGAAGGTGTCGTGCGCACGCGACGCGCTGAAGGTTCGCGGCATCGGCCCCTATGACGTGCAAACCCAGGTGCCCGTCGACGGCGCCGTGCTCGAGCGGGCCGCGCAGCAGGTGCTGGCCACGCACGCCCCGTGGATGTTGTGGGAGACGATGACGCTCAAGGCCGACGCGGTGATGTCGCGCAGCCGGGCCTACGAGTCGCTCGTGAAGCAGGAGAACCCCGCGAAGGACCTCGCAGAAGGAGCCGAGCGATGAAGGACATCTTCGACTTCTTCGAGCGGCCCAAAGCCTTCGAGCACGAAGTTCCCGAGACGGTGACGCGGACGAAGGCGCTGCTCCGTGGGCTGGGCCTGTCGGTGTCGTTCGATGGCCCCGCGACGGTGAGCGCGGCGACGGAGCAGAACGTGCTGCAGTGGTCGCTCGGCCGCATCACCACGCGCGACGAGCTGTTCTCGCAAAAGGTGTTCGGCCCCGAGAAGGACTACGAGTGCGAGTGCGGCAAGTACCAGCGCATGAAGCACCGCGGCGTCGTGTGCGAAGACTGTGGCGTCGAGGTGATTCAGTCGAAGGTGCGGCGCGAGCGCTTCGCCCACGTCGAACTCCCGGCTGCGTGCGTGCATCCGCTGATTCCCGGGCATCGGGTCACGATCGTTCCCGTCGTACCGGCGGGGTTGCGCACGAAGGGCTCCGAGCTGAACGACGCGACGGAAGCGCTGGTCGAGGCGACGACGGCGAGAGCAGCGCAGGCCGCGCTCGAGGCGCTGTGCACGGTGCTCGCCTCAGAGCTCGCCGCGAGCTGGAGGAACGCGCTCACGAAACGCTCTGACTATTCGGGAGCGGCAGCGCTCACGGTCGACCCGACGCTGCGCGCAGGTGAGTGCCGGCTGCCTGTGGAGCTCGTCACTTCCCTCTTCGCGCCTCACACCTACGGCGGCCTCGAGGCGGCGGGCTACGCGACGACCATCAAGAGCAGCAGACGCATGGTGGAGGAGAAGCAGCCCGAGGCGCTGCGCATCGCCGAGCTGGAAGCGCATGGCCGGCCGGTGCTGCTCGTCGTCGAGGGGCGTGTGGTGAGCCGCACGGTGACGATGTGGAGCGCTCCGGCGATTGGCGTCGACGCGCTGACGTACACACGGCTTGGCGGCCGGGTGGCGAGCGTGTTCGTGCCCATCACCACGCAGGCGGCTCTCGAGTGCGCGCGTTTGTCCGACGTGCCGACGGCTTCTGCGTCTGCTGGAGGCTGGGTGAGCGAGGCCGTCGCCGACGGTGAGCTGTTGAAACACGCGCTCCGCGCGGCGAGCGAGGGCGCGACCGATGACCTCGGTGACGAATTGCTGCGCTCGGTGCTGGGCCGGCCACCTGCGAGCGGCCCGGCGCAGGACGAGCTGCGTCAGTGGGAGGAGCAACGTCGGGCAGCTGCGCGACTCGCATTTCCAGAGCCCGCCCCGAAAGAGCCCGAGCCGGTGGAGCACTTCGACCGCTCCGTCGACGAGCTCGAGGTCTCGGTGTCGACCGCGAACGTGTTTCAGCACATGGGTCTCAAGACCATCGGCGACCTCTGTCAGAAGACCGAGGCCGACCTGCTCAAGACGAAGGGCGTCACCCGAAAGACCCTCAAAGAGGTGAAGGAGCTGCTCGCCGAGATGGGTCTGTCACTCGGCATGAGGCGCTGACTCAGAAGCCCAACCCGAGGTGCACGACCACCGTCGCGGAAGGCTGCACGCCATCGTTGGTCGCCCTGAACCGAATCGGGAACGCCGCTTCGACGAAGAGCGCGTTGCTGCCGATGGCGAAGCCCTTGTTCAGCAGGGGCGTGAAGCCGTAGCTGCCGTTCGTCTCCCACGCGCCGCGGGTGCCCACCGTGAAGCCCATCGGCAGGCTGTAGAGCAGCCCCGGGTGCACCACGATGTTCGCCGCGCCGTGAGCCACGTCGATGAGGGCCACCAGCTCGGCATCGAACGAGAGGTTGCCGATGATGCCCAGGCCCAACCCGCTCGACACGCCGACGACCAGGCCCGACGCCACCGTCGTCACCGGCGCGTTCGCCGCCATCGTCACCATCGGCATCACCACGCCGAGGTGCCCATGCACCGGCTTCGACGGCTCAGCCATCGCCACCGACGCCGCACACACCACGCCCACCACTCCGTACCGATGCATCATGATTCCCCCTTCGAGTGACTGCGGTTGAACTTCAGCGAGGCAGCGCCGGCACCACCGCGTCGGCTGGTGACGAGAGCGTCTTGAGGAAGGCGACGAGGTCTTTCTTCTCCTGCGCCGTCAGCGACAGCTTCTGCACGTCTGACGAGACGCTGGGTCTGCGGGCACGGCCACCGACGTCGTAGAAGTCGACGATCGCCTCGAGCGTGGCCTCGGAGCCATCGTGGAGGAACGGCGCGCGGCGATCGGCGTCGCGCAACGTCGGCGTCTTGAAGGCGTGGTCGAGCGCTTCGATGCCCTCGAAGTCCTTCAGCGCGCCACGGCCGCGGTCGGCGTCCTTCACTCCGATGTCGTGGAAGCTGTCGTCGGTGAAGCGCCAGCCCGAGTGACACTTCGAGCACGCGGCCTTCGTGTTGAAGACGACGAAGCCACGCTTGGCCGCGTCTGACAACGCCGCGGCGTCACCCTGCACCCAGCGGTCGAACGGCGCGGGCGGCGACACGATGGTGCGCTCGAAGGCGGCGATGGCGCTCGCGAGCCCCTTCGCCGTCACGCCCTCGCCGGGGAAGTTCTTCTCGAAGGCCTGCCGATAGCCCTCGACCGCCGAGAGCCGCGCGAGCACGTCACCCGCGGCCATGTTCATCTCGGCCGGCGACGTGATGGGCCCCATCGCCTGCTCCTCGAGCGTCTCGAAGCGGCCGTCCCACATGAAGGGGCCACCCCAGCCGGCGTTCAGCACCGTCGGCGACCGGCGACCGAGCGTCTTCATGGAGTGCCCGACCGCTCGCGGCAGGCCGTCGCCCCAGCTCAGCGCCGGGTTGTGGCACGTCGCGCACGAGACGATGCCCGAGGCGCTCAGCCGCGGGTCGAAGAACAGCTGTCGACCCAGCGCGACGCGCTCGGGTGCGTCGGGCGCGAGGCCCTTCGCGGGGCGTTGGTACTGGGCGGCGAACTCACGCGCTTGAGACTCGACGGGTGGTGCCGCAGCGGCGGCGATGGAGACACAGCAACAGAGGAACGACACGCGGGGGTTCATGATGGGTCAGGCTCCAACGGCGAGGGGTGGCACGACGACGAGCGTGGGCTGGTCGGGAAACCAGAAACGAAATCGGGCGCCATGGTCGTTCTCGACCGACACCTGGCCACCGAGGCGCCGGCACTCGGCCAGCACCGCCGACAGCCCCACGCCGCGCCCCGACGTCTCGCTCACCTCGTCTCGGGTCGAGACACCATCGGCGAAGAGCGCGTCGACGAGCTCGTCGTGCGTGTTGGCGGGCATGCGCCGCTCGAGCGCCCGCTGCTTGAGCTTCTCGAAGTCGATGCCTGCGCCGTCGTCGCCGATGCAGACCTCGGTGCCGCCGCGCGCCCGGTGGGCCTCGATGCGCAGCGCGCCCGTCGGAGACTTGCCCTTCGCCACCCGCTCCTCGGGCCGCTCGAGGCCGTGGTCGATGGCGTTTCGCACCACGTGCACCAGCGTGCGCAGGAACGGGGTGAAGCGCTGCGGCTCGACGCGCAGGTCGTCGGCGTGCACCGACACCTCGACGCGTTTGTTCAGCTTCTGCGCGGTGAGCACGGCCTGCCGCGCCAGCGCCTCCAGCCGCGCGCCGAGCGACGTCAGCGCCAGCGAACGAACGAACTGTGCGCTCTGGGTCTCGTGGTGCTGCTCGAGCAGCGTGGCGAGCGGCTCGAGCGCCTCTCGGGGAATCGAGACCCTTCCACCCAGAGTGTCGCTCAGCATCGACCGCGCGCGGCGCTCGAAGGCGAGGTACCGCGTCGACAGCCGTTCGCGCCAGGCGTCGGGCAGGGCGCCCTGCTCCTCGACGACCGACTCGGCCTCGTGCACCAGCCCCGAGAAGGCCTCGAGACCGAACACCGCCGAGGTGCCCTTCACCGTGTGCAGCCGCCGCTTGAGCGTGACGAGGTCGGTGTCGAGCTGCGCGAGCTCGGCGCTCGTCTCGTCGAGCCAGGCGCCGGCTTCGTCGGGCTGCTCACGCGCCCGCTCGAGGAACTGGAAGAGGTCGCGCGACTCGAGGCTCGCCTTGCGCAGCCGCACCTCTTCGGTGACGTCACGCAGCGTGACGATGAGCAGCTCGAGCTGGCCCGCAGCGCTCCGCACTGGAGAGAGCGCGAAGGCGAAGGTGCGCTCGCCTCGTTCATACGTCGCGGGGAACTGGCTGGCCGACACCTCGAAGGGGAAGACGTCTTCGACGAGCTGCTCGAACAGACTCTGGACGTACGAGCGCTTCACCTCGTCGTCGGGGAACAACCAGCGCTCGAAGCTGGCACCCGCTTCGAGGGGCGCGAGCTCGGCCATGGCGCGCGACCAGAGCGGTTGAATGCGCCGGGCCGGGTCGATGACGACGAGGCCTTCGCTGAGGCTCTCGAGCACCGCGCGGGTTCTGCGCTCGGCGTCGGCGATCTGCCGCGCACAGCCCTGAAGCTCGTCGCGCGCCGCGAGCCCTGCCAGGTGCTGCGCCACGGTGGTGGAGAGGCTCTGCCAGAAGCCCAGCTCTTCGGGCTGCGTGACGGGGCTGCCAGGGTCGAGCGAGCCCAGCGTTCGTCCTCCCGAGGTCAGCTCGAAGCCGCGCCCGCCTTCGTCGACGAGCGACACGCCCTGGCCCAGCGTGGCCCGGAGCGTCGCCCCCACCTCGGCCGACGACGTCGTCGAGAGCAGCTGGCGGGTGACCTCGACGAGGCGCTGCATGCGGCTCGTCGAGTCGAGCGCGGCGCGGCGGCTGCGGTTGAGCGCGAAGAGGCCGATGACGAGCAGCCCTGCCCCGGCGAAGAGCCCCCACAGCAGGCGGCCGGTGCGCTCGGTCTGCGCGGTGAGCGCGACCTCGGCTTCGCGGGCCTTGTCGTCGGCGAGGCTGGCGAGCCTGGCGATGAGGGCGTCGTACCGTTCACGCGCGGGCACGACGGTGGTGCGGTACGTCGCGCGCGCCGCCTCGACCTCGCCGCTCGCGAGCTGCTCGAGCAGCATCTCGTCGAGCGGCTTGAGCTGGCGTTCGTCGAGGTCGCGCACCTGCTCGAGGAGCGCGTTGATGTTCGCGTCGGTCGCCAGCGCCGCGAGCTCGCTCATGCCGGCCTTCTGCCGGTCGTAGGCGGCGATCTTCGCCTCCGACACCTCGACGATGAGGTCGGGGTCGAGCAGCAGGGCCTGCGTGGTGTCTG
The DNA here is from genome assembly GCA_016879935.1 of Archangiaceae bacterium. Classification (GTDB taxonomy): domain Bacteria; phylum Myxococcota; class Myxococcia; order Myxococcales; family Myxococcaceae; genus Xiheimicrobium. The sequence goes on from JAACJQ010000075.1 coordinate 24,243, forward strand.
CCTGGGTCATCGCCTCTCGCGCGACGTCGCCAGAGAGAAGGCGCAGGCGGCCGGCGCGTTCGAGCACCAGCCGGCTCTGCACGAGGCCGTCGTCGACCAGGTGTCTGGTGAGCGCCGCCATGGCCGCGACGAGCGCCAGGGTCGCTGCGAGGGGCGCCCAACGACTCACGGCGCCACCACCTTCACCTTCAGCGTCATCTTCGGGTGAATCGCGCAGCGCACCTCGTAGGTGCCGGGCGCGTCGAACGAGACGCTCTGCTTGTCGCCGGGCGGTTGGATCTTGAGGTTGAACTTCGCGTCCTTGCTGAAGACGTTGTGGGCGACCGTGTCGTCGTTGACGAAGGTGACGCGCTGGCCCGCTTTGACGGTGATGTCTCCGGGAGCGAAGGCCTTGTCCTTCTGGGTGACGACCTCGTCTGCGAAGGCGAGGGTCGAGGCGAGCAGACCGGCGAGAACGAACGTCTTCATGGGGTCACCTTCACGTCGAGGCGCATGGCGGGGTGAATGGCGCAGCCGAACCGCATGGAGCCCGGCTGCTCGAGGAGCACCCGGTCCCACTGGAGGGGCTTCTGGCTGCGAATCGGGGGCGCGGTCTTGCTGCCGAGTGCGTGCACCTCGTGGTCCACGTCGTCCTCGTTCACGAAGACGAGCGTGTCGCCCACGCGGGCCTTCACCTCGGACGGCGTGAAGACCTTGCCCCGCTGGTGAATGAGGAAGACGCGGCTCTTCGGTGTCGGGTGGGGCGCGGGCGGGTGGTCGCCTCGTTTGAGCGGCTCGGGAATCACCGACCAGACGTAGGTGGCGACCGCTTCGATCTCTGCGGGCGTGAGCGCACCGTCGAACGAGGGCATCACGTTCAGTCGGCCGTGCGTGACGGTGTCGACGATGCTGCGCTTCGAGTTGCCCCAGCGCAGCGGCTCGGCGGTGAAGTTCCGGGGCTTGAGAGGCAGGTCGTCGGCCAGCGGGCCGTGGCCGTCGGCCATCTCGCCGTGGCACATCGAGCACCGGTCGAGAAAGGTCTGCCGCCCCTTCGCGAGGTCATCATTGGTTTGCGACAGCAGCGCCACCATCGCCCAGGCCGGCATCCCCATGTGTTGAGGAATTGCAGAATGCCGGCCACGGCCGCCGGCTCCCGGATCAGAAGGAGTTGACGAACATCAGGGTGAGGTCAGCAGCGACTGTCGGGTCACGACGGCCCATGCGGCGACCCAGTCGTTCACCTGAGCCTGCACGACGCGAGGTCGAGGTTCTGCGCGAGCGTGCGAACCCTCGCGAACTGTTCGTGCACCAGCCGATCGACCTCTGCCGGTCTGAACGGTGACAGTCGTGACGAGAGCACTTCGAGCAACGACTCGCGCTCGAGCGTGAGCAGGTGCAGCCACCGGTGCAGGCCGGTCGTCGACACGATGGCGCGCGCCTGACGGTCGCTGAACGGCTCCCCTCGCACCGCGTGACGCCCGAGCCGGGCGTGGGCGGTGAGTTCGATGCTGTCGAGGTGCATGAGCGCCCAGACCGCTTCGTCTTTCGTCTCGGCAGCGTCGACGAGCGCGGCGAGGCGTTCGTCTGCGGCGACGCGCATCAGCCCTTCGATGATCTCGAGGCGGTTGTCGGCCGGCAGCTTTTCGCGACGGAGCCGTCGAAGGACTTCCTCTCGAGAACGGCGAACGAAGATCTCGACCATTTCGCGAGGCCTGCGTGGGCGCGCTTCACCGTCGTGGAGGCAGGTCGTATCGAGGCGCCACCAACTCTCGAGCGCGCGGTCTCTCCATAAGCGGCGCATGACGGCGATGCCTTCGACGCCTGGCGGCAGCGTGACGACCAGCGTCGTCACGTCGGAGAGCGCGTGCTGCGTGCCTTCGTCGAACTCCTGACGCTCCTCGGCGAGGCGAAGACGTTCGGCGGCACGCTCGGCGTCCCCGGTCGTGAGGAAGTGGAACTCGAGCCGCTTCGAGACCGTCCACTGACGCATCTCGATCTCGACGCAGATGGTGTTGTTCCGCTCGGGGCGGCTCCATCGGTGGAGGCGCGGGCGGTCGTGCTTCCTCGGCAAGCCGAGAGCGTGAGCCACACCCTGACTCGGAGTCTCGGGGTGCTCCATCAGCAGACTCGCGGCGCCGATGATGCGAGCGACCTCGTATTCGGGGAACGCGAGGGCATCGGCCGCACCATTCGCGAGCAGGTTGGGAAAGAAGCCACCGTGCACCCGCACGCGACCTGGCTCGAGGCTGATCATGCACTTCGCGAGCGCCGTCAGCTCGATCATGCCTCGCTGTTCGGAGATCAATGGATAGCGCCGCGGCAGGCGAAGCTGTTCGAGCGCGCGAGCGAGCGAGGTCGAATCGGGCGCCTCGGCGAGCAACTGCTCCTGCGGAAGCGGAGCGTGACCAAGTCGCTCGATCAGGAGCCGCTGATCAGCCGTCAATCCATCGACCAGCTCGGGAACGAAGGTCGGCTCTCGACGGTGCGTGAGCGGTTCTGAGTCGACGAAGACGGGAAGGTCTCGTTCACGTTCGCGCTCCCACTCACGCACGAGTAGAGGGTTCTCAGCGCGGTATTCGTCCCACTCGATCTCGTCGGAGCGTGGGTCGGCGAGCCACTCCAGCAGGCTGTTGACGCCGAGTTCCTCGCGCGGCTCCCACGTGAGTTCGATCTCTGGCGTCGTTCCCTGTGGCGCGGGCTCGTGCATCGACAGTGGCTGCCAGGGCCCGTCGCGGTTCAGCCCCGTACGTCGCAGCCCTCGACGATCGAGCTCTGCTTCGGCCCGCTCCAACTGTTGCTGAAGCGCGTTCAACGTCTGCCGGTCGACGGGGTCGAGCTGCTGTCCATCGAAGCCACGCACCGTCGCAAGGGTCTCGCGCCACCGCGCCAGCAGCTGTTCATCGCTCTCGGCCACGATGCCGGAGCATAGCCCTCAGCGCCGGGCACTTCGGGTGAGGCTGCGACGAAGCCGCTCGATCTCGGCCAGGAGCGGCGTGCGCAACGACGCCGGCTCGAGCGACGAGAACTCGACACCGCTGAGCAGCAACATGGAGGCGAGCGTCACCATCGACGGCGCTCCGCACTCCAGCGAGCAGGTCTTCGCATCGATTGGCGTCACGACTCCGACCCACGGCGCGACGTTTCGACGGAGCGTCTCTGCGGGCTGCCCGACCCGCACCTTCACCTTGAGCGAATACGCATCGCGCGCGAGCGCCTCCGACAACATCTGCTCGGGCTGTCGAGGCGGCGTGCGGGGAGAGAAGCGAAAGCCGGCGCGTGGCTCGACGATGCGGTCGACGCGAAAGGTCCTCCAGTCGGCGCGGCCGAGGTCGAACGCGAGCAGGTACCAGCGTTGATTCCCCGTCTGCGCCAGCCGCAGCGGCTCGACCTCACGCTTCGTCACCGCGCCATCGTGCGCGCGATAGTCGAACGCAACCGTCACCGCGTCACGGCAAGCGGACGCGAGCGTCAGCAACGTCGAGGCCGGCACCGTCGGCTGACGGTCGAGCGTCACGATGGTCGACTGCAGCGCCTGCAGCTTGCGTCGGTGCTTCGCGGGCAACGACTGCTCCACTTTCGCGAGCAACCGCAGCGTCGCGCGCTCGAGGCCGGGCATGGCCGTTCCCGTGCTGGCGAGCGCGAAGGCCAGCGCGACCAGCTCGTCACCCTCGAGCGCCAGCGGAGGCACCACGTTGCTCGCGCCGAGCTGATACCCACCACCGACGCCTGCCGACGCGTCGACGACGTAGCCGAGGCTGCGCAGGCGCTCGACGTCGCGCCGCAACGTGCGCTCGGTCACCTCGAGCCGGCCCGCGAGCTCGGCACCCGACCAGTGCCGCCTCGCCTGCAACGTCGCCAGCAACCGCAACAACCGTGCCGAGGTCTCGACCATGCAGAACGGTCTACCAACCATTGCGGACCGAAGCTGTCCGCAATGTCTGAGAGAACTCCGACTCAGAAAGGAAGCACACCATGAAGACGTACCGGGGAAGCTGTCACTGTGGAGCCGTCGCCTACGAAGCCGAGATCGACTTCGCCGCCGAGGGCACGGGCAAATGCAACTGCACGAGCTGCTGGAAGCGCCGGTGGTGGGGCGTGAAGGTTCGACCCGAGCAGTTTCGAATTCTGAAGGGCGCCGAGCAGCTCGTGCGCTACCCCGCCAATGGCCCATCGGTCTCGGGCGGCCCCGGAGGGTTCTGCAAGACGTGCGGCGTGACGCCGTTTCAACAGGCGCTGGTCACGGAGTGGAACCACGGAGTGACCGTCAGCATCAACGTCGCGACACTCGACGATCTCGAGCCGGCCGAGTTGCTCGCGGCGAAGGTGCAGTACTTCAACGGTCGCGACAACGCGTGGTGGACACCGCCACAGGAGTCGCGCCACCTCTGAGGCGTCCGTTGCTACGATTGACGCATGGCGTACGTCGACCCGAACTCATTCGCCTCTGACGCTGGAGGCCTGACGCTCTCGCTGAAGAAGCTCGAGGCGCTCGAGCCTGCGTTGCTGGGCACCGAACGTCACGTCTGCTCGCCAGTGTGTAACGTGAAACACACCACGACGGAGCTTCAAGCCCGGCTGAGCGAACATCTGGAGAAGGGTGACAGCCGCGCTGCGGTCGTGGTGTCGACGACGCCGCTGCTGGTGGCGGCTTGGTCCGACGACCTCGACGGCGCCGTGTTGCTGCGTTTCCCTGGCGCGTTCGTCGAGCGGTATTCGCTCACGCCGGGCACGCGGCTCCTGACGGTGAACCTGTATCAGGCGCTCCGGCACCCCCGAACGAAGGAACCCGTCGTCGCGGTCGACCTGGTGCCCGGCCCGATGGCAACGGGCTGGTCGAACGTGTTGCCGTGCATCGCCGAGTTCGTCTCCGACGACACCGAACGAATCGAGGCGCGCAAACGAGCCATCGACGAAGCGGAGTGGCGTCAACTCGACGAAGCCGCGAAGGTGCGCGTCGAACGGCTTGGAGCGAACACAGCGCGCCCGGGAAGCCCGCTGCTGCTGGGAACGCCCGTCGCCATCGGAGGCAGCCCAGACCTGTTCCGCAGCGCCACGGGGGCCGGCTTCGCGAGGTTGTCTTCACGACCGACGCCCGAGGTCGTGATGGGCATCATCGTGGCCATCGTGATCTTGAGGCTGCTGTTGATGTGAGCCGAGGCAGCCTACCGTCACCGCATGCTCCTCACCGCCCTCTGCGCCCTTGCCCTCTCGGCCGAACCCCTCTTCGAGCTCGACGGCAACATGCTGAAGACCGAGCCGATTCTCTTCGAGACCGGCAAGGCGACCATCAAGCCCGAGAGCGACGCGGTGCTCGAGCACGTGAAGGCGTACCTCGAGGCGAAGACCTCCATCTCGATGCTGCGGGTCGAGGTGCACGCCGACAGTCAGGGCAGCGAGGCCTTCAATCAGAAGCTCACCGAGGCGCGCGCGGCCGAGGTCGTCGCGGCGCTCGTGAAGAAGGGCGTCTCGTGCGCGCGGCTCATCGCGGTCGGCTTCGGGTCGAGCAAGCCCATCGCGGCCAACGACACCGCTGAGAACCGGGCCCGCAACAGGCGCACCGTGTTCGTCAACGCCGCGCTGCGTGGCCGCGCCATCGGCGGCATGCCCCTCGACGGTGGTGGCGTGGTCGCGAAGGTGCCCACCTGCCTGTGATGCGACTCACGGTCCGCGCTCGATGACACCGTCGGCGCGCAGCCTGTCCCAGAACACCAGGCCACCGTCGCGCATCACCTCACGGCGCTCGAAGAAGCCATCACCGTCGCGGTCTTCCGAGGTGATGACGAGTCCGTCGCTCACGTGGAAGACGCCGCGCTCGAACCGGCCATCGTGGTCGGCGTCGGTGAAGTGCGCCACCAACCCTCCGTCAGGTGCCAGAACTCGCGAGTGCGCGACTGGCAGGTATGGCGGCACCCACGTCGTCTCGACACGCCCTCGTCCGGGAACCGTGACGACATCGAAGTCGTACTCGCCGTCACCATCGGTGTCCGACGAGATGTCGCTCGTTCCTCCCGCCTCCTCGACCGACTGAAAGACCTCGGCGAACCCATCCTGGTCGGCGTCGAGCCAGGTCGTCAGCCGACCTCGCCCGCGCAGCTCGACACGTTCGAAGACGCCGTTCCGGTCGTGGTCGATGCTCAGCCGCTCGCGCCCGTGGTCTTCGTCTGCGTAGGCCGTTCCAGAGAGGTTCCACGAGCCCTTCGAGGCCTGCGGGCGCTCGAGCGACCACACGCGAACCCAGCCGAGAATCGAGGTGACGGTCAGCGCGAGAATGGCGACGACGGTCCACGAGGCGCGCAGACGAGGAGGCGCTGGCTGTTCGCCGCGCGCCAGCTCAGCTCTGGCCCGGAGCGACTCGCCGCTCGCGCACCACAGCTCCACCCTCGGCCCGCCTGGCAGATGCGGCTCGAGGCCCGACACGTCGCCGTGTCTGATCTCAGCGTCGATGCCCGCGGCTTCGAGAACGCCCTTCGCGAGGTGCGCCTCGGTGAGGTTCCTGAACGTCGCCACGCAGACGAAGCCGGTCGCCATCGCCCGGTGCTACCCGAACGCGGAACGCCCCGCGAGCCGTCACCGCTTGCGATTCACCGCGAACCGCACGCCATCGGGGTACGGCGGCACGCGCACCGGCCGGCCCGACTCGAGCTGCTGCTTCACCCCATTCCACCAGCTCGCCTCGAACAGGTTCGGGTGCTTCGTCTCGAGCACCTGCTGCACGCGCGGGTCGGTGAAGAAGAACGGCTTCCACTCCTCGGGGAAGACGTCCTTCGGCCCCACCTGAAACCACGCCTCGCCGCGCGTCTCGTCTTCGTCGTCACGCGCCTTGGGAATGGTGCGGAAGTTCACCTGCGTCACCAGGTCGATCTCGTCGTAGTCGTAGAAGATGACGCGCCCGAGCCGCGTGACGCCGAAGTTCTTGTAGAGCAGGTCGCCCGCGAAGATGTTGGCCGAGGCCAGCTCTTCGAGGCACTTGCCGAAATCGTCGACCGCCCGCGCGAGGTCCTGGTCGCTCGCCTTGCGCAGGTACAGGTCGAGCGGCGTCATGCGGCGCTCGATGTACAGGTGCGAGAGCACGATGGAGTCACCGTCCTCGGTCAGCTGCGTCGGCACCTCGCGGCGGAGCTCCTCGAGCAGCGCAGGCGAGAGACGTGACTTCGGCAGCGCGACGTCGGCGTACTCGAGCGTGTCGGCCATGCGCCCCGCGCGGTCGGCCTTCTTCACCAGCCGGTACCGGTCCTTCACCATCGCGCGGTCGACGTCTTTCGGCGGCTTGGCGCGGTCGCGGATCAGCTTGAACACGTACGGAAACGACGGGAGCGTGAACACCAACATCACCAGCCCCGCCGTGCCGGGCGCCAGCGTCATCGGGTCGGTCGAGTGCCGCAGGTGGTGCAGGAAGTCGCGGTAGAAGAGCGCCTTCGACGCCTTGCCGAAGCCGAGCATCGCGTACAGCTCCCACGGCGGCTTGCTCGGCAACATGCGACGCAGAAAGTGAACCCACGTCGAGGGCACGTCGATGTCGGCGAGGCAGTACGCGCGCGTCGACGAGAAGAGAACGGCCAGCAGCGTCGGGTCGAGGAGCACCGAGTCGAGCACCAGCCGCCCTGCTCCGTCGTGCACGATGGGCACCACGAACGGCACCATCGTCAGCCCGTTGAACGCGCGGCCGACGATGTACGCCTCCTGCCCGCGGAACAGCAGCGACTCGAGCACCTGCAGCTGAAAGTTCGGCTCCACCACCAGCGGCCGCGGCATCGCGCGTCGCAGCGCACGCACCACGCAGTTCACGTCACGCTCGAGGTCGGCGTACGGCTTCGTCAACCCGAAGTCGGTCACCAGTGTCGCCAGCGTCTTCCGCAGCCCGGTGCGCGCCGGGTAGTAGCAGCGGTACGAGGGCTCCTCGAGGTCGAGGTACTCGGTCGACACGCTCGGCCGCACGAACATGAAGCGGTTTCGAAAGTAGCGGCGGTGCAGCACGCGCGTGGTGACCGAGTTGAAGAACACCTCGGCGAGCTCGGGCTGGCGGTGGTCGAGCAGCAGCGCGATGTACGCGAGCTTCACGTCGCCCCAGCGCGCGTCGGTGAAGACGTCGGGCGTGAAGTCCTTCGTGAGCCGCGCCACACACTCGGCCACGCGCGTGTCGTACCAGCCGATGCGCTCGGTCTGCAGGCGCCGCAGCGCGCTCCAGTCTCGCGCTTCGAAGAGGCCCTTCGCGGCCTGGCCCGTCTGCCGCATCAACGCGTAGTGCGTCTCGAACCCGTCGAGGAGTGCCCGGGCGACCTGCGCTTCGAGGGGACGTGGCGGCTGCATGACGCGCACGACTTGAGCACAGCGTCACTCGAGCGGGTGCCTGGCGAGGAGCTGCTCGGCCTCGGTCTTCAACGCCTGCTGGTCGGGCTCGACAGCGAACGTGATGGCCTGCGCGGCGAGCTGCCGGGCCTGGTCGGTCGCGCCGTTCGCCAGGTGCGCCTTCGCCAGCTGCAGCGAGCTCTGCGCCTTGAGCCGCGAGTTCCCCTCGAGCCGCAGGGCCGCGTCGTGCGCCTTCTCTGCCGCCGCGCGGCTCTCTTTCGACTGCAGCCGGGCGAGCGCCTGGGCCCGCGCCAACATGAACGTCACGTAGAACTGCTTCCGGTCGGCCTTCATGCGCTCGTACACGGCGGCGGCCGTGTCGAACTCCTTCACGGCCTTTTCGTCGTCCCCTTGCGCGGCCAGCACCAGGCCCAGCTGGGCATCGTTCTCGGCCGTCGACAAGCCGCCGTTGTCGCCCATCGACTTCAGCCGCTTCGCTGACTGAAGCGCCGCGCCGAGCTCGTTCGACGCCAGCAGCAACCGGCAGCGCACCTTCTCGAGCCCCTCCTGACTCGAGGGGAAGGGGGCCAGCACCACCTCGGCGGTCGACAGCAGCTCGCGCGCCTCGTCGAGGCGGCGGACGGTGACGAGCATGGCGATGAGGTTGACGGCGGCGCGGCCCGAAATCTGCGCCGTCGCGCCGCTGGTGCGCAGGCGCAACTCGTAGGCGCGACGCAGGCCCGAGAGCGCCGCTTCGCGGTCGTCGAGCTCACGCGCGAGGTGACCCAGCTCGTTCCACGTGGGGCCGAGCGTCGGGTGGTCGACGCCGAGCAGCGCCTCTCGCGAACGTCGAGAGCGCTCATAGGCCGCCTGCGCCTGCGACAAGGCGCCCTGCTCCATGTGAATCCACCCGATGGAGGAATGGAGCCTGGCGACGTCGAGGCCCGCGGGGCCCTGAGCGCGCACCAGCAACTCGAGCGCCCGCTGGTACGCCGCGAGCGAGGCGTCGAAGTCGTCCATCAACCAGCGCGCGTCGCCTTCACCTTCGTCGAGCAGCGCCTCGAGCACGGGGTCGTTGACCCTCGGCACCAGCCCGCGCCCCACGTTCACCAGCGCGAGCGCGACGGCCGGCTGCTGTTGGCGCCAGCCCACCAGCGACGCGAGCAGGCCCAGCGCGTGGAGCGCCGTCGGGTCGTCGTGCGAGAGCAGCGCCAGCCTGAGCGCTTCGTCGAGGGGCGGTCTCGCGGCGGCGTACTGGTCGGCCTGCCGTTCGAGGCTCCCCAGCTCGAGCGACGCCACGCCGATGGTCTGCGCGTCATCGAGCGCGCGCGCCGAGCCGAGCGCCCCGACCAGCACCTTGCGCGCATCGGCGTGGCGACCGAGGGCCACCAACATGCGGCCCTCCGAGAGCTGCTGCTCCACGACCTCGGCCTGGCGCCGCAGGCCATCGCTCAACCCGGCGCGCTGCTCGAGCAGCTCGACGGTCGCGCAGCGCTCCACCTTCGTGAGCCTGGTGACGGCCGCTGCCGCCTCCGTCACCACCTCGACGTCGGCCTGCTGAAAGCGGGTGGCCAGCGTCTGCAGCTCGACGCGCCGGTTCTCGAGACACGAGAGCCGCAGCGCCAACTGCCGCTCGGTGCGCGTCTGGCGCAGCAGGGTGTCGTCGCACGCGCGGTGCCGCTCGGCGACCCACGAGGCCATGAAGCCATCGAGGTTCGTGCGCACGAAATCGAGCGCCAGTGGCGCGAAGGGTTGCTTCGTCGCGAGGAAGGCCTGCTCGACCTGGCTGCTGGCAGCGCTGTTCCACACGCTCGCGAGCCGGTCGGTCTCGCGGTGACAGCTCGACGCGCGCACGGTCGGCCACGACCACAGGCCCACGCCGACGCCGGCCGTCACGAGCGCCGCGAACCCCGTCAGCCACAGCCGCCGGCGGCGCGCCGATGGGTCTCGCTCGAGCGCCTCGAGCAACGCCTGCATCGACGGGTGACGTTCGAGCGGGTTCGGCGAGAGGCCGCGCGCGACGAGCGGAAAGAGCCACGCCGGAACCGTGGAGCCCTTCGGCGGCGGCGGCACCTGCCCTGCCTGCGTGAGGCGCGCCATCGTCTGCAGGTCGGGCCCGACGAAGGGGCGCTGGCCGTAGAGCGCCTCATAGAGCGTGGTGCAGAACGCGTACTGGTCGGTGGCCGGCGTCGACGGCTGGCCGAGGTACTGCTCGGGCGCCATGTAGCCGGGCGTACCCATGACGGAGCCGGCGACGGTGAGCGGCGTCTCGAGCGAGAGCGCGCCGCTGGTGCTGGGCGTCGCCGGCTGCTCGGCGTCTCCACTCGAGCGCGCGAGGCCGAAGTCGGTGACGCGGGCGCGCCCGTCTTTGCCGACGAGCACGTTGGCCGGCTTGAAGTCGCGGTGAATGATGCCGGCAGCGTGGGCCGCTTCGAGCCCGCGGCCCGCCTGAACGCAGACGGCCAGCGCCTCACGCCACGGCCGCGGCGCCTCGGTGAGCCAGCGCTGGAGCGTGGCGCCCTCGACGAACTCCATGGCGACGAAGAGCGAGTCGCCCGTGCGGCCCACGTCGTAGACGGGCACCACGTTCGGGTGCGCGAGCCTGGCCATGGCCTGCGCTTCACGCGCGAGCCTCGCGGTGCCTCCCGTGTCACCGACGCCCGCGCGTGCACGCAGCAGCTTCAGCGCGACACGCCGGTCGAGGGCGGGGTCGTACGCGCGATACACCACGCCCATGCCGCCCTGCCCGACGGCCTCGACGATGAGGAACCGGCCGAGCCGGCTCCCGTCGACGGGCAGCTCTGCGGCGACGACCTCTTGCGTCGACGACTCCGACGACGGCACGTCGCGCCGAATCGTCGGCTCCGAGATGGAGTCCTGGCTCGGCTGGCAGACAGGGCACGAAGCAGGGCTGGCGCCGTGAGGGCACGTCACATGCCCGACAGTAGCGCCACTCAGACGAGGCGCAGCTGCGAAGGGCGGTGCAGGTGCGACGGCGCCACGGGCTCTTCGATGACGCTCGGTGGAATCGCGTTGAGCCGGCCGGCAGCCGCGGCGCCCGAGAGGAACGCGCCCTCGATGCGCGCGCCCAGGCACCAGTCACCGCACAGCACCACGCGCCCCGAGTCGTGCACGAGACAGTCGGCGCCGAGCGGCTTCGTCACCAGCGCGTAGCGCCAGCGGTGCGCCTTCTGAAACGAGGGCTCGACGCGGGTGGCGCCCGTCGTCACGAAGAAGGCCTCGACGAGCTGCGGCAGCACCTGCTCCGGCGTCGCTTCGAGATGGGCAGCGCTCCACTCGGCGTTCGCGTGCACGACCCAGCGCTCTCCTTCACGGCGGTCGGGCTTCGACGACTCCCGCGCGACCCACGAGAGCGGGCCGACGTTGACGAAGGCCGCGTCGACGTCGAGCGAGAGCGGCTGGTCGAAGGCCAGCATCACGGCCCAGGTCGGCGCGTAGTGGGCTTCACGCACGCGCGAGGCGAGCTCGTACGAGAGGGGGTCGACCAGCGTCGCGGCCTGGGGCCCGGGCGTCGCCACCACCACCGCGTCGTACTCACCCAGCGGAGCGCCCGCTTCTCCCGTGAGCCCGAAGCGCTCGTCACGGCGCACCAGCCCATCGACGCGGGTGCCGTACCGAACGTCGAGGCCTTCGAGCATGCGCTCGAGCAGCGCGCTCATGCCGGGGGTGGCGACGAGGCGCACGAGCGGCTTGCCCTCTTTCGTCGCTTCGAGCTCGACGCGCGGCTTCGGAGCGCCGAACACGCCCAGCTTCGGCTTCCACTCGGCGACGACGCGCTCCTGCCACCACGCGCGCGCCAGCCTCGCGAAGCGCTCGTCACGCACGGTGAAGTACTGCGCGCCGTGGTCGAAGTGCAGCTCACCTTCACGGCGCGTCGAGAGTCTCCCGCCCGGGCCGCGGCCCTTGTCGAACACCGTCACGGCGTGGCCGGCATCGACGAGCGCGCGCGCACACGAGGCTCCCGCGACCCCACCACCGACGACGGCCACCACGAGCGGCTGCCCCCGCGACGGCCGATGCATGCGGCGCTCGTACTCGGCGACGTCGAAACGTCTGCCCTGCTCGTCGAGGTCGCGCGAACGCACGCTGCCGAAGAACTTCGTCTCGGGGGTGAAGGGCCGGTCGAGCGCGCCGAGGCACCAGAGAATGCCGCCGTACGACGCGGGGTCGCGGCCATCTAGGGCGAAGCGGTGGTTCAGGTCGATGAGCACCGCGAGCGCTTCTCTCGCGTTCTTCGTCCACGGAATGAGGGCCTTCCCCCACGTCATGCGCACGTTGTTGTGCAGCTCGCCGTGCGTGAGGAGCGAACGCTGCGCCGCGTCCCACAACGGCTGACCGGTCTGGGCGCGCGACAACTGCTCCCACGAGGGAAGGAACTCGCGCCCATCACGCTCGTGCAGCGCGAGCGTCTCTCTCGCCCACGCCGGGAGCACGTCGACGGTCTCGTGATTCGGGTGGTGCCAGCAGAAGTGCCAGGCGATTTCGCGGAACGTCAGCAGCTCGTCGAGGAACTTGTCGGCCGACTCGGTGCGGTGCGCCGCGCAGTCTCGCGCGACACGAAATGGCGAGAGGTGCCCGAAGTGCAGGTGCCCCGAGATGCGGCTGTTCGCGTCGCGCGTCGGGTCGTTGCGGTCTCTCGCGTAGCGGTCGAGCGTGGAGTCGCGGTAGCGCAGCCAGCGCGCGAGGCCTGCGTCGGCGCCGCCCTTCGTGTGATGCACGGGTCCGACGGTGTGGTCGATGTCACAGCCCGCGACGAGGCCAGGGAGGTCGGCGGCCTGCAGGTCGAGCGAGTCGAACTCGGGCACGAACGGCGGGTGTGACGGCTCGACGTCGACCCACGGCGCGGTGAGGCGCGTCTTCCAGAGCGGCTCGGCGGCTTTGCGAAAGACGAACGCGCGATCCATCGGGCGGGGGAAGGCCCAGACTGGCGCGAGGCACGACGCGTCGACGCGCCACAGCGGAGCCACGGCCGCCACCTGCTCGTCCCACTTGAGCATCGGCTGAACGGGCATGAAGTCGACGACGACGAGCGCGGCGTCTTTCGCGAGCTCGAGCAGGTGCGGCCGCCGGTCGGTCGCGCGTTGCAGGTGGAAGATGGAGCCGATGCCGCGCGCCTTCAGGTCTCGCTGCAGGTCTCGCGCGCCCTCGAGGATGAACGTGTGCAGGCGGTCGGAGGCGTAGCGGTAGCGCTCCGAGAGCGCGTGATAGACGAAGCACGGCACGCCGAGTGACTTCGCCATCGAGAGCGCGACGTCGAGCGCGGGGTTCTCGGTGGCGCGTGCGGCGGTGCGCGTCCAGTACACGACGTACTTGCCCGCGCGCGGTGGTGGCGCTTTCGGGTCGACTCGCTCCGACAGGTGCGGGGGCAGTGCAGCCATCGGGCTCGGAGATAACAGCACCACCTCGGGTGCGCCCGCCGGACCCCAGCAGAGTCCGAGCTTGAAGCGGAACCGAACCGGGGCCGCCCTCAGGCCTCGAGAAGTGCGCAGACACGGCCGACCAGTTCCTTGAATGACGGGCATCGCCCGAGGAATTGGGCGCGCGCCGTGAGGTCGGCGACCGCGAGACGATGACACGCTCGATCTCTGTCCCTGAGGGCGGGCTTTCCCGCCTCGAGTTGGAGACCCGAACACTCGGCGGCCGCTCTCGCCACGTCGTCCATGTTGCGGACGATCAGGACGACATTGTCGGGCTCCGAGTCAGTCCGTTCCGAGAGGATTTGGATGACCTGCTCTCGGGCCGCCTGCGGCAGTAGACCTAAGTGCTCGCGAATCTTGTCGTCGTCCGGAGCAAGAACTCGGGTGGCTCTACTCGCAACTAAGTGTGCCTTCGGGATCAGCTTGTCCACACCACTGAAACACCGAAATGCCACTTGGAATGACAGTTCATGCTCGCTCTCTAACTGCAAACGCTGGTCGGCAACGCATTTCAACAGCAACACATGAGGCCCAAAGTTGGTGACCCCACGCATCTGCGAGTCCTCGTACAGAACGGTGGCCTTCGTCATTGCGAGACGCTCGTGAGGATCTCGGGGAGCATCCCATCGCGCCGAATTTCCCCGAGCGAGTGGTACATCTTCCGCCACTCGACGAGCCTGTCAGCATCGATGCCGTTCAACACCGCTCGCCGCGACGCATCGAGTGTCAGCACGCGGACGAACCTCTCGGGCTTGTCGAGAGCGTCGAGGAATGCGTCGGCGTGAGTCATCACGAGGACGGGTCGACGAGCAGCGATCTCCTCGAACAGCCAAGCGGCGCGCGTGAGCAGGCGAGGATGAAGGTGAAGTTCGGGCTCGTCCCAGATCACCGCAGACGCCTCGTGGTCGAGGTGCTTGAGCGCGACGAGGAGCAGGTAGCTGAGCTGTCCCTGTGACAATTGAGACGCTGGCACCTCTCGCGTTCCGAAATGGAGCCGGAGCTGCATTTGGCCCGGTGCCGGCGACGCGACTGATACGTACGAGACGTCAAGGCCGAGGCCCGCTCGAACGTCCTCGAGAACAGCTCTGTTCACGTCGGGACCCTTCGCGAGGATCGTCGAATAGACCGACGTGATATTCGAGCCGTCGCGGGCAAGTCGCCGGGCAGGCTCTGGTCGCGTTGGGTTTCTCAAGGAGCGGACAGTGCCGAGTTCGTGAGGCTGCGCCCACAAGGGTCCCACTTCGATCGGAACGAATGTGTCGAGAGAGGAAAACACGCGACGGACGAGCTCAATCTCCCCGCTGGGATCCTGAATGCCTGGCGCGAGCATGGCAGACTGTTCCTGATCGATGGACAGCCTCTGACCGAGGGTCGGCCCGTCGGAGGCCGACCGCCACATCGCGTCGGGCCCGGTTCTGCTGAAGACCGGGTAGAACTGCCCGATATCCCCCATTCGCGAGAGCGTTTCCTTTGCGAACGACGGCAGCCCGACGCCCGAGGAGGCGAGTTCGGCGGAATACTCGACCAACGTCTCGCCCTCCTCGCAGCGTGCGGTCAGACGAAATGGAATGGCCAATGACCGCCGAAGCTCCGAGAGATCCCCGTGGCGGGTGTAGAAGTCGAACGCAAAGCGGCCTGGGGTCGCCAGCCTGCGAAGGAGCTCGAAGCTCTCGACAATCGTGCTCTTGCCCGAGCCGTTCTCTCCGATGAACACCTGGAGGCCATCGAGCCGAATCGTGAGGTCCTCTATGCATCGGAATCCCTGAATCCTCAAGGACGTGAGCTTTGCGGCCATTTGCGAACCTTACCGGAGAGTGGGCGCGCGGTCCGGTTCACGACGAGCCAGCCAAGCTGCTCAGCGACCCTCGTCTCCTCCCGGAGTACGAGGCCACCCTTGGCGAACCCTCCGGTGAAGAGCAGGCCAACGCTATGCGAGATAACACACCTCATCGGGTGCGCCCGGAACCTGTCTCGATGTGGTGGAGTCTGTGGGGACATGCTCCTCGCCCTCGTGTTGACCGCCGCGCCCGTCGAGCTGCACGTGTTGTCAGCCGGGCTGCTCGCGCCGTCGACGAAGACGCCGGTGGGTGCGCTGTCGGACGTCTCCATCGACGCGAAGAAGTGGCTGTCGCCCACGCTGATGAAGGCGCACCACGAGAGCAAGACGGTCGAGCTCGAGGCCCTCGTCGACCTCGACCGTGATGGCACGTACGTCGAGGCGCTGGCCAACCGCGACGTCGCGCTGGCGGGTACGGGGCCGTGGACGGTGGTGCTCAAGAAGA
>JAACJQ010000404.1 GCA_016879935.1 Archangiaceae bacterium
GCGCTCCGACGGCCAGCGCGGGCGCGACCTTGTGGGCACCGAGGTTCAGCGGAAAGTTGAACGGCACGATGCCGACGACGACGCCGACGGGCACGCGGCGAACTTCGGCCTCGGTGCCTTCGGAGCCTGCGGTGAGATCGACGGGAACGATCTCTCCGCCGAAGCGCGAGAGCTCGGCGCTGGCGAGCGTGAACGTCTCGATGGCCCGCGACACCTCGCCACGGGCAGCGCTCAGCGGCTTCCCCGCCTCGTGCATGATGCAGTCGACGAACTCGTCACGCCGCGCGGTGAGGCCACGCACGATGCCGTCGAGCACGGCCCGACGCTGACCTGCCGACGAGCGCTTGAGTCGATCGCGGCCTGCGACCGCGAACTCGATGGCGGTCTGCGCCTGCGTGAGCGACGCCTGCGCGACCTCGCCCAGCACACGGCCATCGAACGGGGCTCTCACCGGCACCGACGTGGCGCCTTCGACGAACGACCCAGCGAGCAGCAGCTGGCGCGGCATCAGACGCTCAGGGCTGCGGGCCGCGAATGGCGGTGACCTGGAACTGACGGCACATGCTCGAGCCTGCGTCGGAGCCCGGGGCGAGGCAGTTGTCGTTCTCGGTGATGGGCGTCCACTGCTGGCCCAGCTGCGGGCCGTCGAAGCACTCGAACCCGAGCCGGTTCCCGGTGGGGAACTTGGTCGCGCTGTCCGGCGTGCCGCCCCACATCTCCATCCAGATCAAGTAGTCGCTCCCGACGGTCACGTTGAGGAACCGAATCGGAATGCTGCCCGAGGCCGAGGTGATGGGGCGCACGTCGATGCCCTGGTAGACGAACTTGCCGCTGTCCTCGAGCTGCTTCGCGTTGGCCGCCATGCGCCCGGGCGCCGCCGCCTCGACGCTCGCGCAGGTGACAGGCGTGCCGTCGGCCTGGGTGCGACGAATGAAGCGGGTCGCGATGCTGCGGGTCTGCGAGATGAGCGTGCCCCACGCGGCCTGAGCGCTCAGAATCACGTCGACCTGCACGTTCTTCGCGAACGCGTTGCACTTCTTCTCGGGCCCGCCGTCGGGCGACGCGCAGAACGGCAGCGGCACGTCGTTGAAGTAGCTCGTCTGCAGGCAGTCCGTCTGCTTCGTGCACACGGTGCCGCACTTGCCGCAGGTGCCGTAGAAGCCACCGTCGAACGAGCACTCCGACTTGCCCTTGCAGTCGGGGTCGGCGCAGTCGACGAGGCCGTTGTTGTCGTCGTCGAGCCCATTGCCACAGGTCTCACGCGAGCCGGCTGGACCGGTGCAGGCGCTGATCGACACGAACATGAGGCCGGCGCAAAGGGCGACGGCAGCGAGCAGACGGGTCATGGGCACTTTCCGGTGCAGCTTCGGTCAGCCGGCACGCAGGCCGAGCCACCGGTGGTGAGGGTGAGACAGGCAAAGCCCTGCGGGCACTCCTGGCCGCCGCCGCAGAAGCGCGCACACACGCTGGTGCCCGACGGGAGCGCGACGCACGTTCCACCCGGGCACTCGGCCGAGGTGGCGCACGTCTGACAGAAGGGGAAGTCGCTCTTCGCGCTGCGGCAGAGGTTGGTCGAGCCTTCGCAGACCTCGCAGGTGTTGCAGGCGCTGGTGCCCTGGCAGGCGCGCGCGGTGCCGATGACGGGGCCTTCGCAGATCTTCGTGCGGCCGTTGCAGCGCTGATCGAGCCCGCAGTCGGAGTTCACGGAGCAGCCCGGCGCACAGCCGAAGCGGTTACTCGCGGTGCGGGCACAGACCTGGCCGACCGGGCACTGAGCGTCGGTGGTGCAGAAGGGCTGGCAGCGGCCAGTGGGCTCGCCAGGCGGCTTGGTGCAGACGCGGTTCTCGGCGCAGTCGGTGTCGACGTTGCACTCGTTCAGGGGCTCGCAGACGCGGTTGATGCAGCGGAGCTTCGAGTCACCACAATCGGCGTCACGCGAGCACTCGGCGACGCAGAGGCGAGCGCGCGGGTCGCAGGTGGTGCCGAACGGGCAGACCTGCGCAGCGGCCACGCACTTGCCGAGGCGCGGGTCGCAGCGCTGCGTGGAGTCCATGCAGTCGGGCGTGGTGTTGCACGAGCGCTGGCTGTCGGGAATGCAGCCCTGGAAGTTGCGGCACGTCGCGGTCTGCCCTTGCGGCGTCTTGTCGGGCCAGCACTGGCCAGCGCCGTCCTTCTGCTGGCAGGTCGAGCCGCGCGGGCAGTTCGAGGTGTCGGTGCAGGCCTTGCCGCAGAACTTCTGGTTCAGCGTCGTGTCGAGCACGCAGTTGTCGTCTTTGCCGCCGCACTCGTTGTTGGCGCTGCACGTCTCGCAGAAGCTCTTGAGGGGCCGGCACGCGCGAATCGAGGGGTCGCAGTACTCGCCCATCGCGCACTCGGTGTCGGAGCGGCAGCCGGCGATCTCCTCGACGCACTGGCCCGTGAAGTTGTTGCAGTACTTCGGCACCGACCCAAGCATCGTGCCCATGCGGCAGGAGTCGTCGGAGAGGCAGATGCACTGCCGCCGAACCTTGTCGCAGCGGAGCACGCCGCACTCTGCGTCGACGTTGCACGCGCGCCCCACGAAGTCGGCCGTGCCCGCGTCGGGAGGCAGCGGAGGCGGCATGTACGTGGTGGGACAGCCGAGGACCAGCAGGCTGAGAACGAGAGGGGCGACCCGCGACATGAGTGGCGGCGGCTTAGCCCTGTGCGGAAAGGGGTGCAACGGGCGGATCAGGCGCGCGACGCACGACGGCGCAGGGCGATGATGAGCAACCCGAGACCGCCGAGCAGCGGGCTGACCGAGCTGCAGCCGCAAAAGCCGAAGTCGTTGCATGGCGGCTGTTTGAAGCCACGCATGGCGAGACTGCTCTGACAGGTGCCTGCCTGCACGATGGCGGCGTACTCCTCGAGCGTGAGCCGAACGTTCCCGCAGGTGACTCCGCCGTCGGTGACGAAGGCGTGGCCACCCGAGGCGCCCCAGATCCCAGAGCCGCCTCCTTCGACCAGGCTGCCAACTGCGGGTGCGCCGGCGTCTGCATCGCCAAAGACGCGCTGCACACGAAACGCGGTGGAGGGCAGCCCTGCATCAGTCGTCACCGGCTCCCCCTCCCCGCTCACCACCCAGGCCGACGGTTCGGAGCACTGACAGAGGGCGATGCAGGAGGCACGCGCTGAACTCGGCAGCAGCGCGAGCACCAGCCCAACGAACGCGACGAATTTCATGACCGGCTCCTTCGCACGGCGACGGCGACCAGGAGTCCGAGCGCTGACAAGACCGGGCTCGTCGACGAGCAGGCGAGACCGGGAGGCTCGACGTCGCCCCGCGCCGACAACGTGCTGGGCGACACGCACTTCGCGCGGGCCGTTGCTGCGGTGAGCAGCAGAATCGAGAAGACCGCGAGTCGCATGCGTCGCTCCGTCGCGCTCGCGGCCAGCGCAGACCTGAAGCGTAGACGATACGCCGATGGCAAACGACCAGGTTACGAGCGCTTCTTCTTCCGGGTCCCTGAGAGCCAAGAGAACCGGTCAGCCTGATCAGCCTCGTCGAACGACTTGAACACACGAACAGTCCGACGAGGCTTCATGCGGGTCAGCGATTCATGCCACCGAGGAAGTCGGCGTTCCCCTTGCTGGGGCGCATGTGCTTGAGCACGAACTCCATCGCGTCGATGGGCGTGAACGGGTGCAGCACCTGCCGCAGCGCCGTGATGCGCACGAGGTCAGACGGAGGCAGCAGCAGCTCTTCCTTGCGCGTGCCCGACTTGTTGATGTCGAGACACGGGAAGATGCGCTTCTCGAAGAGCTTGCGGTCGAGCACGATCTCGCTGTTCCCGGTGCCCTTGAACTCTTCGAAGATCACTTCATCCATTCGGCTGCCGGTGTCGATGAGCGCGGTGCCGATGATGGTGAGCGAGCCACCCTCTTCGATGTTTCGCGCAGCGCCGAAGAAGCGCTTGGGCCGGTGCAGGGCGTTGGCGTCGACACCACCCGAGAGGATCTTGCCGGAGGCGGGAACGACCGTGTTGTAGGCGCGCGCGAGGCGGGTGATCGAGTCGAGCAGAATGCAGACGTGCTGCTTCTGCTCGGCCAGGCGCTTGGCCTTGTCGATGACCATCTCGGCGACCTGCACGTGACGCGTGGCGGGCTCGTCGAACGTCGACGACACGACCTCACCGCGCACCGAGCGCTGCATGTCGGTCACTTCTTCGGGCCGCTCGTCGACGAGCAGCACGATGAGGTGAATCTCGGGGTGATTCTTCGAGATGGCGTGCGCGATGTTCTGCAGCATCACCGTCTTGCCGGCTTTCGGAGGCGCGACGATGAGGCAGCGCTGGCCGAGACCGATCGGGCAGAAGAGGTCGATGATGCGCGTCGTGTAGTCGTTCGCGTCGTGCTCGAGCTTGAGCTTCTTCGTCGGGTACAGCGCCGTGAGGTTGTCGAAGAGAATGCGCTCTTTGACGTCGGCCGAGAACGGGTCGGCGAAGTTGATCTTCTCGACGCGCTGCAGAGCGAAGTAGCGCTCGCCTTCACGCGGCTGACGAATCGGGCCCGTCACCGTGTCGCCCGGCCGCAGGTTGAAGCGGCGCACCTGCGAGGGCGAGACGTAGATGTCGTCGGGGCTGGGCTGGTAGTCGGAGTCGGCCGAGCGCAGGAAGCCGTAGCCGTCGCTCATCATCTCCATGACGCCTTCGGCCTGAACCTCGTACTTCTTCTCGGTGACGTTCGAGAGAACGCTGACGAGCAGCTCCTGCTTCTTGAGCCCCTGCGTGCCCTCGATGCCCAGGTTGTGGGCCATCTTCGAGAGCTCGGTGATCTTCATGCGCTTCAGGTCGTTGAGCTTGAGCTCCTGAAGCTGCGCGTGCGGCGCGTTCTCGGCGGCAGCGTCGGCGGCGTCGTTGCTCGCGGGCGCCTCGGCCTGCTCGCTCTTCACCAGCTCTTCGCCCGAGATCTGCGCTTCACGAATGTCGTCGTCGCGAACGGCGCGGTTCGCCATCGGCGTCAGCACCGGCTTGACGCGGGCCTCACCGTCTTCGCCAACCTCGTCGTCGTCGCGGCCAGACTCGGCCTCGTCGCGCTCTTCGTCGTCGGCCTCGGGCGGGTCGGGAATTTCTTCGACCTCCGACGCGGCGGCCGCGCGCTTGACCTTCTTCTTCTTCTCGTCGTCGTTCTTCTTCGCAGCGCGCTTCTTGTCGGACTTGGCGGGTGCCCTGGCCATGACGGTCGTACTCGGGGGAACCGGGGAGGAGTGCTGCGTGCTGCTCACCCGGATCGATGTGGCGGTGTTTGAAAAGCGGAGCGCGGGAAGAGAACCGTGCGCCCCGACAGCCAGAGCAAGGTACGGGCAGGGTTTTCAGGTGTCAAGGTGATCCGTCCGCCGAGCGTGGTGTCGGCCGTGAACCGTGCGGTGCCTGGCGAGCAGGCCGGTCACGGCTTTCGAGGCCGTGCGGGCGTGGACAGCCCGCGCGATTCGGACTCAAAACCACCGCCATGAAGCCAGCCGATCGCGTCGCCAAGCTCCGTGAAGAGCTCGCGTACCACAACCACCGCTACTACACGCTCGACGCGCCCGAGATCTCGGACTCCGCGTACGACAAGCTCATGCGCGAGCTGCAGACGCTCGAAGCCGCGCACCCCGAGCTCGTCACGCCCGACTCCCCCACCCAGCGGGTCGGCGGCGCGGTGCTCGAGAAGTTCGAGAAGGTCACGCACCGCCAGCAGATGCTCTCGCTCGGCAACGTCTTCGACGACGGCGAGTTCACCGAGTTCGACGACCGCATTCGCAAGGGCATGAACGTCGACCAGGTGCAGTACGTCTGCGAGCCGAAGATGGACGGCCTGGCAATCGAGCTCGTCTACGAGAAGGGCAAGTTCGTTCAGGGCTCGACCCGCGGCGACGGCGCCATCGGCGAAGACGTCACCGAGAACCTGAAGACCATCAAGAACCTGCCGCTGTCGCTGTCGGGCAAGAAGGTGCCACCGCTGCTCGAGGTGCGTGGTGAGGTCTTCATTCGCAAAGCCGACTTCAAGCGCATGAACGAGCAGCTGCTCGCGCGCGGTGAAGAGGCGTTCGTGAACCCGCGCAACAGCGCCGCCGGGTCGCTCCGTCAGCTCGACTCGAAGAACACCGCGTCGCGGCCGCTCTCCATCTACCTGTACGAGGTCGGCGTGGTGGAGGGCCGCGAGTTCGAGACGCACGTCGAGAAGCTCGACGCGCTCGCAGAGTGGGGCCTGCCGGTGAACCCGCGCCGCAACGTGGTGAAGGGCTTCGCCGGCGTGAAGGGCGCGTGGAGTGCGCTGCTCGCCGAACGCCACGCCCTGCCCTACGAGATCGACGGCCTCGTGGTGAAGGTCGATCGCACCGACTACCGCACGCGCCTCGGTCAGGTGTCGAAGAGCCCGCGCTGGGCCGTCGCGTGGAAGTTCCCTCCCGAAGAGATGGAGACGAAGGTCGAGCGCATTCTCGTGCAGGTCGGCCGAACCGGAGCGATCACCCCGCTCGCCGAGCTCACGCCCGTCTTCGTCGGCGGCGTCACGGTGTCTCGCGCGACGTTGCACAACGAAGACGAGCTGCGCCGAAAAGACGTGCGTGAAGGCGACTGGGTCTTCGTGCGGCGCGCGGGCGACGTGATTCCCGAGATCGTCAAGGTCATCACCGCCAAGCGCACCGGCAAAGAGAAGGAGTTCGTCTTTCCCACGAAGTGCCCCGTGTGCGGCGGCGCCGTGAAGCGTGAAGAAGACGCGGCCGTGCAGCGCTGCACCAACCGCGCGTGCCCTGCGCAGCTCGCGGGCAGGCTCCGTCACTTCGCGACGCGCACCGCGATGGACATCGACGGCCTCGGCGAGAAGCTGTGCGAGGCGATGGTCGAGAAGGAGCTCGTCACCTCGGTGGCCGGCCTCTACGACCTCGATCTCGACACGCTCACCGGGCTCGAGCGCATGGGCGAGAAGAGCGCGCAGAACCTGCTCGACGCGATCGTGAAGTCGAAGGACACCACGCTGCGCCGCTTCATCTACGCGCTCGGCATTCCCGACGTGGGCGAGGCGACCGCGAAGGCGCTGGCCGAGCACTTCCGCGAAGTGCCCGCGCTCATGAACGCCTCGCTCGAAGACCTGCAGAAGGTGAAAGACATCGGGCCCGAGATGGCCGCGTCGATTCGCGAGTACTTCGAAGAAGCCGAGAACCGCGCCGTGGTGACCGCGTTGTTGAAGGCGGGCGTCTCACCGAAGCCGCCCGAGGTGGTCGCTGCTGGCGCGTTCACCGGCAAGACGATCGTGCTCACCGGAACGCTCTCGTCGATGAGCCGTGACGAAGCGAAAGAGGCCATCGAGAAGCGCGGCGGCAAGGTGTCGGGCAGCGTGTCGAAGAAGACCGACATGCTCGTGGCTGGCGAAGAGGCAGGCTCGAAGCTCACGAAGGCGAAGGAGCTCGGCGTGAAGGTGCTCACCGAGGCCGAGTTCGCGGCGCTGCTGAAGTGATGCGCGCGCTCCTCGTCACCGACCTCGAAGGCGTGCACGGCGCTGACAGCGTCGACTGTCTCATCGGTGGCGAGGCCGCATGGAGCCGCGCCCGACTTCGCGCGACGCACGAGGTGAACCTCGCCATCGCCGGGCTCTCGAAGCAGGGCTTCACCGAGTTCATCGTCTCTGACAGTCACCGCAACGGCACCGATGAGCCGAACCTGGTGCTCGACGCGCTCGACCGGCGCGCGACGTACGACTTTCGCGATGACGCGTTCGCGGCGCAGTTGTTCTCGGGCGTGTCGGCCGTCGCCGCGCTCGGCATGCACGCGGGCGGCGGTGTTCCCGGCTTCGTCGCGCACGCCCTCGACGTCGGGCTTGCCTGGGAGTGCAACGGGCGCTTCCTCTCGGAGACGGACTTTCTGCTCGGGCTCTGCCACGCCGCGATGACGCCGTTTCTCTTCGTGACGGGAGACGATGCGCTCATCGCGTCGTTGCCACCGGGCACGCGTGGTGTCGTGACGAAGCGCTGGAACTCGGCGACGAGCGCGACGTCTCTGCCGCTCGAAGAGGTCGAGGCCGCGATTCTTCGCGCGGCCCTCGAGCCGGCAGCGCCTGCGAGTGCCCTGCCCGATGGCCCGCTGCGAATGCACGTGAAGGGCTCGACGTTCGAGCTGCCCGAGCTGCCGTTTCTCGAGCGTGAGTCCAGCCACACCGTGCTGGTTCACGGTGGCTCGGCACGTCAGCGGTATCAGTTCGCGCACGTCGCCATCGAGGCCGCGACCGAAGCGACGTCGGAGTTCGTCGACGGCAGCCCTGGCGATGAAGGGTTCGTCGAGCAGGTCGCGACGATGCTGCGCGCTCCGTGGCCCTCGCTCGCGCGGTGAGCACTGGCGTTCACACCCATGAGCCGACGTTGATTTGAATCACCGAGCTTCGTCGACCACACTCGGCGCTCCATGCGTCTTCTCCGACTCAGCCTGCTGATCGTCTTCTCGTTGTCTGCCTGTGATGGCCTGACCGGCATCGAAGGTGATGGAGGCGGTGGTGGCTCTGCCGGGAATGACGGCGGGAACACGACGGCTGGCGGAACCGCGACGGGAGGCGGCACAGCGGCGGGTGGCTCCGCGGCCGGCGGATCGTCCAGCGCAGGCGGAACTGCGTCGGCCGGCGGTGATGCGGGTGGAACGGTTTCGGCTGGTGGCGCTGCGTCGGCGGGTGGAAGCGCGTCGGCTGGTGGAAGCGCGTCGGCCGGTGGAAGCGCGTCGGCCGGTGGAAGCGCCTCGGCCGGCGGCTCTGCGTCGGCTGGTGGCTCTGCGTCGGCTGGCGGCTCCGCGTCGGCTGGTGGCTCTGCGTCGGCTGGTGGCTCTGCGTCGGCTGGTGGCTCTGCGTCGGCTGGCGGCTCCGCCTCGGCTGGCGGCTCCGCCTCGGCTGGTGGAACCGCGTCGGCTGGTGGAACCGCATCGGCTGGCGGAACGGCCTCGGCTGGTGGAACCGCAACCGGTGGCGGCTTCGTCGTCGTGAATGATGGTGGGCTCGGCTACCTCAGCCGACCCGCGAACCCGACCTGCATCGCGCCTCCGCGTCCGATGATCAACTCGGGCGTGCAGATCGTTCGCGCGTTTCCCAACATCACGTTCGCCAACCCGACCGCGATGGCGCAAGGCGTCGGCGACCCAGCACGAATCCTCATTCTCGAGAAGGCCGGGCGCGTTCGAGCATTCCCCAATCAGGCGAACGTGATGAACGGCCAGATCACCCCCGTGCTCGACGTCAGCACGAGAGTCGACAACACCCAGAACGAAGGCGGAGCGCTCGGCCTCGCGCTTCACCCGCAGTGGGCCACGCGAAAGGAGCTCTTCCTCTCGTACACGCGGGCCGGCCGTGGTGGCTCCGTGCCGCTCGTCAGCGTCATCTCCCGCTTCCGCAGCAACGACAATGGCGTGACCTTCGATCCGAACAGTGAAGAGCGCCTTCTGCAGCTCGATCAGCCGTACACGAACCACAACGGCGGCAACATCGCCTTCGGCCCCGACGGCTTCCTGTACATCGGCTTCGGCGACGGCGGGAACGGCGACGACCCGCTGAACTCGGGCCAGAGCCTCAACACCAACCTCGGCAAGATGCTGCGCATCGACGTCAACCAGCCCTTCGACGCCGGCGTGCCCTACGCGATCCCTCCGACGAACCCGTTCGCCTCGAACGGCCAGGCCTGCAACCTGAACAGCCAGACGCGAGTCGTCGACGCGGGCAGCATCACGCGCTGCTCCGAGATCTGGGCGTACGGCCTGCGCAACCCCTGGAGATGGAGCTTCGACCAGAGCACCGGAACCCTCTGGGCCGGCGACGTCGGCCAGGGCGCCTGGGAAGAGATCGACATCATCAGCGCGGGCGCGAACTACGGATGGAACGTGTGTGAGGGCTTTCAGCCACGAGGCGTCACGAACACCGACGCCGGCTGTCCGCTCGTGGGCCACACGCCTCCGGTCGTCTCATACGGGCGCGGGCTCGGCTACTCGGTGACCGGCGGCTACGTGTATCGGGGAACCGCGGTGCCCTCGCTCGTCGGCCGCTACGTGTTCGGCGACTACGGCTCGGGGCGCGTCTGGTACATCGACGAGAACGTCAGCACCGGCGCGCGCACGATGGTGCAGATCGCCGACACGAACTTGAGCATCGGCTCCTTCGGCCAGACGCTCGACGGCGAGGTCTTCATCCTCGACTTGCCCAACGGCACGCTGAGCCGCTTCACGCCGATGGGCGCCACCGACGCCGGCACCAGCTTCCCCGCCACGCTCTCGGCCACCGGCTGCTTCAACGCCTCGATGCAGCCGGTCGCCGCGCTGATTCCCTACGATCTCAACTCGCCGCTGTGGAGCGACGGCGCGGTGAAGGAGCGCTTCTTCGCCATTCCCGACGGCACCACCATCGGCCTGCTCCCCGACGGCGACTTCGACTTCCCCAACGGCACGGTCACCGTGAAGACGTTCTCGCTCGCGGGCCAGAAGATCGAGACCCGCCTGCTCGTGCGGCATTCCGACGGCCAATGGGCCGGATACTCGTACGAGTGGCGCAACGATCAGACCGACGCCGACCTGCTGCCCGCAGGCAAAAGCAAGGTGGTCGGCTCGCAGACCTGGCAGTACCCGAGCCGCGGCGAGTGCATGACGTGCCACACCGCGACCGCGAATCGAACGCTGGGGCCCGAGCTCGCACAGCTCAACCGCTCGTTCGCGTACCCGCGCGGCGTGACGGCCAACGAGGTCGAGACGCTGGCGGGCCTCGGCTACTTCACGACGCCGCTGCCGAACATCGCCGCCAACCTGCCCCGCCTCGAGCCGCCCCAGGGCGCCGGACCGCTCGACGCGCGCGCGCGCGCCTACCTACACAGCAACTGCTCCAACTGTCACCGCAATGGCGCCGTGCAGGGTCCGCACGATCTTCGGTACAGCCTCACGTTCCGCAACACCAACACCTGCAACGTCGCCCCGACCAACGGAAACCTGGGCGTGCCGGGAGCGATGATTCTCGCGCCCACCAACCCGAACCTCTCGATCATCTCGCTGCGCATGCACGCGCTGAACAGCTTCCGCATGCCGCCGTTGGGTACCTCGATCGTCGACACGCAGGGCACCGCGTTGATCGACTCGTGGATCACCAGCGTCACCACCTGTCCCTGACGTCTTCGCCTCGAGGTCGACCTGATGACGCCGACGCCCCGCCAGCTGCTCTGGATGCCGCTCGTGTTGCTCGTCACCGCCTGTCCAGAAGGTCCGCAAATCGAGGGCGACGGCGGCACTGACGGTGGCGCTGCAGTCGACGCGGGAAATCCGCCGCTCACCGACGCAGGGCCAGGGCTGCTCAGCCGGCCAGCGAACCCGACGTGCCTCGCGCCTCAGCGGCCGATGCTGTCGTCGGGCGTGCAGGTGACGCGGGCCTTCACCGGCCTCACCTTCTCGCTCCCGATGCTGCTGCTCCAGGCACCCGCGACACCCGATCGCGTCTTCGTGATGGAGCGCGCCGGCGTCGTGAAGTCCTTCCCCAACAGGCCCGACGCCGGCACGCCCGAGGTGCGCACCGTCATCGACATCGACGCCAGGGTGAATGACTCGGGCGAAGGCGGCCTGCTGGGCATGGCCTTTCACCCGCAGTGGCCCACGCGAAAGGAGCTCTTCCTCTCGTACACGCGCGATGGCTCGCCGCTGGTGAGCGTCATCTCGCGGTTCCGCACGACCGATGACGGCCTCACCTTCGACCCCGCCAGCGAGGAGCGACTGCTCGAGCTCGATCAGCCGTACACGAACCACAACGGCGGCAACATCGCCTTCGGGCCCGACGGCTTCCTGTACATCGGCTTCGGTGACGGCGGTTCGGGCGGCGACCCGCTCGGTTCAGGCCAGCGAACCGACACCAACCTCGGCAAGTTCCTTCGCATCGACGTCAACGTGCCCGCCGCGCAGCGCTACGCGATTCCACCGACCAACCCGTTCGCGAGCGGCACCGTCTGCAACAACGGGCGCTCCACGATGATCGCCGACGCGGGGGCGGGGCAGACCCGCTGTGCCGAGATCTACGCGCTCGGTGTTCGCAACCCCTGGCGCTGGAGCTTCGACACCGGCACCGGCGACCTCTGGGCGGGCGACGTGGGCCAGGGCACCTGGGAGGAAGTCGACGTCATCACCAACGGCGGCAACTACGGCTGGCGCACCTGTGAGGGGTTCTTCCGCCAGGGCTCGACGACGAACCGCTGCAACACGCCGGGCTTCATCGACCCCGTCGTGGCGTACGACCGCAACGTCGGGCAGTCGATCACCGGCGGCTACGTGTACCGAGGCTCGACGATTCCCGGCCTCGTCGGCCGCTTCGTCTTTGGTGACTACCAGACGGGCATCATCATGGCCGTCGCCGAGAACCCGGTGACGGGTGAACGCACCATCGAGCAGCTCGCCGACACCAACCTCGCCATCTCGTCCTTCGGGCAGACCCTCGATGGAGAGATCTTCGTGCTCGGCCTCACCAACGGGCAGATCCACCGGCTGGCGCCCATGGGCACGCCGATGGCCTCGACCTTTCCGCAGCGGCTCTCACAGACGGGCTGCTTCGACCCGATGGACGTGAAGAAGCCCGGGCCCATGTTGATTCCGTACGACCTGAACTCCCCGCTCTGGAGCGACGGCGCCGAGAAGGCCCGCTGGTTCGCGATTCCCGATGGCACGACGATTCGCGTGGGCGCCGACGGCGACTTCGAGTTCCCCAACGGCACGGTGACGGTGAAGACGTTCCTGCTCGGGGGCAAACGCATCGAGACGCGGCTGCTCATGCGGCACCCCGATGGGCAGTGGGCCGGCTACAGCTACGAGTGGCGCGACGACGAGTCAGACGCCGACCTGCTGCCGGCCGGGAAGACGAAGGTGATTGGCGCCCAGACCTGGCAGTACCCGAGCCGCGCACAGTGCCTGTCGTGTCACACCGCGGCCGCCGGACGATCGCTCGGCCCCGAAGTGGCGCAGCTCAACCGCGACCTCGTGTACCCGCGCAACGTCATCGCCAACCAGCTCGAGACGCTGGAGACGATCGGAATGCTCTCGGCTCCCCTGGCCATGCCGGTGTCAGGCCTGCCGAGGCTCGAGCCGGCGAACGGCAGTGGAAGCGCAGAAGCGAAGGCCCGCGCGTACCTGCACAGCAACTGCTCGGTCTGTCACCGCAACGGTGCCGGCCAGGGCCCGCAAGACTTCCGGTACTCGCTCTCGTTCGCGCAGATGAACGTGTGCAACACCGCGCCGCTCAACGGCGACACGGGCGTCGCCCGCGCCCGGCTGCTGACGCCGATGGATCCCGCCCAGTCACTCATCTCGTTGCGCATGAAGGCGCTGAACACCTTCCGCATGCCGCCGTTGGGCTCGAGCGTGGTGCACGGTGATGGCGTCTCGCTCATCGACGCGTGGATCAACGGAGTGACCGCGTGTCCGTGAGAGGGTGGGCGGTGCTGCTGCTCGTTGGCTGTGGAGCGATGCCGCTCCCCGGCAGTGAAGACGCAGGCGCCATGGGCGCGGCAGGCGGTACCTCGGCGGGCGGAACTGCGAGCGCGGGCGGAACTGCGAGCGCGGGCGGAACTGCGAGCGCGGGCGGAACTGCGAGCGCGGGCGGAACTGCGAGCGCGGGCGGAACAGCGAGCGCGGGCGGCTCGGCCTCCGCGGGCGGCGTCGCGACGGCGGGTGGAGCGGCAGGTGGCTCCGTCGACGCGGGCGTCGGCTCGTGCACCGCCGCCTTCTGTGACGACTTCGAGCGGTACGACGCGGGCGCTCCTCCCCGCGCTCCGTGGACGACGTCGGTGCAGGGCGGCGCGGTGGCCATCGACGCCACCCGCGCGCACTCGGGCGGCAAGTCAGTTCGCGTGACGACCGATGGCCAGATGGCCTACCGCCGCGCGTACTTCAGCGTCGGAGCGCCCTTCTTCCCCGTCGCCGGCAACGCTTTTTACGGCCGCATGTGGGTCTACCTCGCGGCGGCGCCGTCGATGACGACGCACTGGACGAACATTTCGGGCGAAGGCATGGCGTCGTTCAACAACCAGTCCTTCACCGCGTACGTTCGCTACGGCGGGCAGGTGATGAAGCGGCTGATGGCGAACTACGACAGCCAGACCTTCAGCTCCGACTGTTGGCAGCACTCCCAGACGACGTTCCCCGAGGCGCGCTGGGCCTGCATGGAGTGGCACTTCGACGGCCCCAACGAGCGCATGGAGTTCTGGCTCGACGGCATGCAGGTGAGCGCGCTCACCGTGAGTCACCGCGGCCAGGGCTGCATCGCCAACGGCCTGTCGGGTCAGTGGGTGATGCCGACCTTCTCGACGCTGCGTCTGGGCTGGGAGCACTACCAAACGTCGATTCCCATTCAGCTCTGGGTCGACGACGTGGCGCTCGGCAGCCAGCGCGTGGGTTGTCAGTAGCAGGCGGTCGGGAATCGGCACAGAGTTCGGCCGATGCGTCGCTTCGTTCTGCTCACCCTACTCGCTGCCTGTGAACCGCCTTCGGAGTCCCTTCTGGAAGGCCGGCGCGTCGTCGTGGCACGCGACTCGGGCGTGAGCGACGGAGGTGCTGGCGCAGGCCGCAGCGATGCCGGTTCACGCGACGCAGGCATCTTCGTCATCGACGCCGGGCTGAACCTGGAAGATGGAGGCGCGATCGATCTCGACGCTGGCCTGCAGGTCGAAGGAGCAGACGGAGGTCAGTGCTCCAACGAATGCACCTGCATCATTCGGTTCGACCATTCGGGGGGAGGCGCCTTCATCTCGTCGATCGAACTGCCCTGTTGCGCGACGCTATGCCTCGGCGGCAGCAGGGTCGCGTGGACGTGCAACGAGAATGGGCAGCTCACCACCCACCCCGCCCGTCTGCCCGCACTGACCGCGTACTTCTTCTTGAACTCGACGCGGCGGTTGGCGGCCCAGGCGTCTTCGCCCGAACCCGAGACGGCCGGCTTGTTCTCGCCGTAGCCGACGGTGTCGAGGGCACCACC
The DNA here is from genome assembly GCA_016879935.1 of Archangiaceae bacterium. Taxonomy (GTDB): domain Bacteria; phylum Myxococcota; class Myxococcia; order Myxococcales; family Myxococcaceae; genus Xiheimicrobium. Next base: position 14,956 of record JAACJQ010000404.1, read on the forward strand.
CGCGACGCCGAGATCGACCAGGTACTTGCGCACCGAGGCCGCACGCTTCTGCGAGAGCACCATGTTGTACTCCTCGGTGCCGCGCTCGTCGGCGTGGCCTTCGAGCGTGAAGCGCAGCGCGCCCTTCTTGATGCAGTCGGCGTACTGCGAGAGCGACGCCTGCACCGAGCCCGACAGGTTGTACTCGTTGAAGTCGAAGCGCACGGGCTCGAAGGTGCACGCAGGGCCCTTGGCCTCGACGGTGGCGCAGCGGCCGGCCTTGCACTCCTGGCCCGACGGACAGTCTTCGTTCGCGCTGCAGGTGCCCTCGGCCTTGTAGTTCGGGTCGACGACGCACTTGCCCGAGGAGCACTTCTTGCCCGTGCCGCAGGGACCCGCGCCGGGGCCGCACTCGGGCTTGGGCACGCACTTGTTCGTGTCACAGACGAAGCCGGCCTTGCAGTTGTCGTCGGTGCCGCACTCCTTGCACTGGCCCTGAACGCAGACCTCGCCCTTCTCGGTGCAGGTCTCGTCGCTCTTGCAGTTCGGGTACGTGGGAGGGCACCCCGTCAGAGCGAGGAGCGCGGTGGCGATGAACAATCCGGACAGGTAGCGCATGGCGTCATTCCCTCGTGGGAGTGGGTGTGGGTTCCCCTTACAGACTGCGATCGCAGGGGGCAACGAAGTTCAACCACGGGTGATTCCTCCGAAAGTGGGAACTCGTGTGCACAGGCAGCCACATTGCACTGGTGACACCCGACGCCGCCCGAACCGCGGCAGACTGGCCACACCTGTCGTCCGGAGAACACATGCCCGCCACCGCGCTCATCGTCGATGACGAGAAGAACATCCTGCTGACGCTGAACCAGGCCCTGCAGCTCGAGGGCTACAAGACCGAGCTCGCGGCTGGAGGGCAGCTGGCCCTCGAGGTCATCGCCAACAAGCCGGTCGACGTGGTGCTGATGGACGTGAAGATGCCCGACCTCGACGGCCTCGCCGCGCTCGAGCGCATCAAGGTGCTCCGCCCCGATCTGCCCGTCATCATGATGAGCGGCCACGGCACCATCGAGACGGCGGTGAAGGCGACTCACCTCGGCGCGCGTGACTTCCTCGAGAAGCCGATCTCGCGTGACCGGTTGCTGCTGGCGCTGCGCAACGCGCTCGAGCTGTCGCGGGTCGTCGAAGAGCTGAAGGAGCTGAAAGCCGACAGCGGCCGCTTCGACATGCTCGGGCAGAGCACGGCCATGCAGCGCATCTACGGCGTCATTCAGCGCGCGGCGCCCTCCGAGGGGCGGGTGTTGATCACCGGAGAGAACGGCTCGGGCAAAGAGCTCATCGCGCGCGCGATTCACCAGCAGTCGAAGCGCAAGGCGAAGCCGTTCGTGAAGCTCAACTGCGCCGCAGTGCCGCACGAGCTGATCGAGTCGGAGCTGTTCGGGCACGAGAAGGGCGCGTTCACCGGAGCGCTGGCCGCGCGGCGCGGAAAGTTCGAGCTCGCGCACGAGGGCACGCTCTTTCTCGACGAGGTCGGCGACATGCCGCAGGCCATGCAGGCGAAGCTCTTGCGCGTGCTGCAGGAGGGCGAGCTCGAGCGCGTCGGCGGCAGCGAGACCATCAAGGTCGACGTGCGCGTCATCGCCGCGACGAACAAGGATCTCGAGCGCGAGATCGCCAACGGGCGCTTCCGTGAAGATCTCTACTTCCGTCTGAACGTCGTGCAGCTGCACTCGCCGCCGCTGCGGGAGCGCAAAGACGACCTGCCGGTGCTCATCGACGCGTTCCTCGAGGAGTCATGCCGCAAGAACGGCCGCAAGGTGCTGCGCGTGGCGCCCGACGCCCTGCACCGCATGATGGAGCACGACTACCCGGGCAACGTGCGTGAGCTGCGCAACCTGGTCGAGCGGCTCGCGATTCTCTGCGAAGGCCCGCTGGTGATGATGGCCGACGTCGAAGCGATGTGGCCCCGCAAGCGCGTGCAGCAGCCGGCGGCGCCCGTCGAGAGCGTTCCGATGCAGTCGTCGACGCCGGTGGTGACGAGCGCGCCGATGAACCTGCCTGTGCCGGTGTCGATGCCGGCCGCTCCCCTGCCCCCGCCGATGCGCTTCAAGCCCGACCGCCCATTCCGCGATCAGGTCGAAGACGCCGAGCGGGAGATCATTCTCGGCGCGCTCTCGTTCACGAAGGACAACGCGACCGAAGCGGCGCGGCTGCTCGATCTCGAGCGCGGGCACTTCTACAAGAAGATGAAGTCGCTCGGCCTGCGCCGCGCTGGTGGTGAGACGACGACGACCGAGAACGGCGCTCCCGACGCACCTCGCACCTGAACGCAAGACGGCCCGCGCTCCAGGTGGAGGCGGGCCGCAGCGTCACGACAAACTCACTGCACTTCGCTGGCGTCGACGGCGGTCGCGACGACCTTGATGTTCACGAAGCGGTTCGAGTCGACGATGCCGTTGGCGACGCGGTTGGTGATGGCGGGCGGAGAGTAGAACTCGGTCTTCTTCGGGTCTGACACCATCGCGCCGCGCGCCGCCTCGAGCTCGTCCTGAATGTTCTTCCGCATCCACCCGTTGGCGTAGTCGTTGCGCTTGCCCGCATCCATCGTGGCCACGCGCGGCAGCTGCGCGAGCCCGTTCGGGACCTTGCCCATGAGCTCCTTCGCGAGCCCCATCAGCTGAGGGTTCACGGTGCCACCCGGCGCGAAGTCCTCGGGCTTTCCACCGAGCCCCACGTAGAGCATGCCCGTCGTCTTCTGCGTCCACTCCGGCAGCTTGGCGGGGTCGGTCGGCGCGCGCGCGATGGCCTCGGCCGCCATGATCTCCTGCAGCAGCGGCTTCGCGAGCTTCATGAACTCCTCGTCGCCCATGCCCATGCGATCCTGCACGACGGGCTTGAAGGCGAGAATCGACGCGCAGCTCACGACACCGCCGACCTCTTTGAAGGGCGCGTACGTCTCGGCGAAGTTCTTCACGAGATCGGCGGTCGACTCCGGCTTCCACGCCAGCGAGCGGCCGACGGGCAGCGGCTCGTAGCCCGAGTAGCGGCCTGACTTGGGCGAGCCATCGAACCGCGCGGCCTGGTACGCGTCGTACTGCGCCTTCGTGGGCGGGCGAATCTGCTCGGGCTTGAGGCCTTCCTTCTTCCACAGCGGCTCGAAGCTCGTCTCGTCGGCAGCGGTGAACTCACGCCCGTTCGCGGCCTTGAACTTCTCCTTGAAGGTGCCCCACAGCTTGCTGCCTTCGTCGGCGCCGAAGATCTCTTTGAACGCCGCCTCGTTGTGCGGAACGTTGAGGCCGATGTTGGTGACGATCGTCTTGTGCTCGGCGCAGTACGTGTGCCAGCTCGGGTCGTCCTTCAGGTACGACTCTCCCTTGAGCCAGTCCCGGTAGAACATGAGGGTCGTGTTCACGTCGACCGTGCGGAACGGGTCGTTCTTGTAGTCGGGCGGAAACTTCACGCCCGCGTTGAGCACGCTGTCGGCCGCGAGCAGGTTCTTGTTCAGCGTCGCCTGCGGTGTGCCCGCCATCGAGATGATCTGAACGTTGGCCGGGTAGCCTTTCACCTCCCACGTCTTGCCGTGGTACGTCTCGGGTGAGTTCGTCGTCTTGCCACCGCCGACGTACGCGCCGAGGTGCGTGTTGCCCATCTCGGTCTTGAGCATGGTGTCGCCCATCTCTTTGATCGTGCCCGTGTGCTTCTCGGGGTGCACGTAGGCGACGAGCGAGAAGATCGGGTCGTTGGGGCCGAGCTTCATCTCTTTGCGGAGCAGCTCGTCCATCGCCTTGCTCGCGCCGGCGTCGTCGTCTTTCACGGGCACCAGCCGCATGCCCACCTTGCCGCCGCCCAGGTCGTACTGCATGTCGCGAACGACGATCTCCTTGCCGCCCGGCAGCTTCACCGTCGTCGAGCCGAAGTTCTCGGCGCTCACGCCACCGAACGACCCCGAGAGCGCCGCGGCGCTGATCTTCGCGCCCTCGAACGTCGCCGGGCCCTTCGCGTGAATCGGCGCGTTCTTCGGAATCTGCACCTTGTTCACCATGCCGTCGGGGTCGTTGCGAGCGACGCGGCCGCCGGTATTCGTGCGCGGAGCCCAGCCAGGCTGCGCGGGGTTCGCGGGCGTCGTCGGCGTCGCGGGCGTGGTGTTCGTCGTCGCCGTCGTGGAAGTGGTGGAAGTCGTCTGCGGCGTGGTGACGCGGTTGTTCGTGACTGGACCGGGCATCGGGCAAACCCCTCGACAGCGAGTGAACGAGCGGCGGTCTTACACGCGAACCCGGCCCGGTGCGCAGAACGCCCCGTCGATTCTGGCGCGGCACGTCGAAGGCCGGGGAACTGCTTGGGAATCGGCAAGCGGCGTGTTCTCTCGTCGCCCATGTCATCACTGAGCCGTCGGGATTTTCTGGCGTCGACCGGCCTGGCCACCGCGTCGATCATCGCTTCACGGTCGGGCCTCGCCGAGGCGCGCGGGCTGGTGCTCGAGCCGGTGCTGCTCGCCGTCATCGACGCGGCGCTCTCCACGGCGCGGGCGAGCAAAGCGACCTACGCCGACGTGCGCATTCACCGTCGCCGCGAAGAGAACGTGTCGGTGCGAGACGATCACGCGGCGGGCACGGCCGACTCCGAGCGCTACGGCGTGGGCGTGCGCGTGTTGAAAGACGGCGCGTGGGGCTTCGCGTCGACGTCGCGGGTCGACGCGAACGAGGTGAAGCAGGTGACGCTGAGGGCGGTGGCGATCGCGGTGGCGAATGCGCCGCTGCGGCAGAAGCCGATCGAGCTCGCGCCGGCCGCGGCCTCGGTCGACGTCTGGCAGACGCCGATGCAGAAAGACCCGTTCAAGATTCCCGTCGCCGACAAGCTCGAGCTGCTGCTGGGCATCTCGAACACGCTGCGAAAGCAGAAGGTCACGGCGTTCGCCGAGGCGAGCCTGTCGACGCGCCTCGAGTGGAAGGTGTTCGCGAGCACCGACGGCACGCTCGTCGAGCAGGCCATCACGCGCATCGGGCCCGCGTACTCCGTCACGCTGGTGAACGACGGCGACTTCGTCTCGCGCGGGTGGGACGGACAAGGGCGTCAGGCGGACTGGGAGTGGCTCGCCGAGTCACGCTTCGTCGAAGACGCCGAGCAGGTGGCTGAAGACGCGCGCGTGAAGTTGGCAGCACCGCCGGTCGAGCCGGGCAGACGAGACCTCATCCTCTCTCCCGAGAACCTGTGGCTGACGATTCACGAATCAGTGGGACACCCGACCGAGCTCGATCGCGCGCTCGGAGACGAGGCCAACTTCGCCGGCACCAGCTTCGCGACGCCCGACAAGTTGAAGACGCTCCAATACGCGTCACCGATCGTCACGCTCTACGCCGACAAGACGACGCCGGGAGGCCTGGCGACCTGCGGCTACGACGACGACGGCGTGCGCACCGGCCGCTGGAACCTCGTCGAGAAGGGAAAGTTCGTCGGCTACCAGACGACGCGAGATCAAGCCGCGTGGATTGGGGAGAAGGAGTCGCGCGGCTGCTCGTACGCGCAGGACCACTCGTCGGTGCCGTTCCAGCGCATGCCGAACGTGTCATTGCAGCCGGGAGACAAGGACCTCGGCGTGAACGATCTCATCGCAGCGACCGATGACGGCATCTACGTGCAGGGAGACGGCAGCTGGTCGATCGATCACCAGCGCTACAACTTCCAGTTCACCGGCCAGATGTTCTTCGAGGTGAAGAAGGGGAAGATCACCCGCGCGCTGCGTGACGTCGGCTACCAGTCGAACACGCTCGAGTTCTGGAACGCGTGCGATCTCATCGGCGGGCCGAAGGAGTTCCGTCTGGGCGCCGCGTTCGACGATGGCAAAGGCGAACCGATGCAGTCGAACCCGGTGAGCCACGGCTGCCCACCGACGCGGTTCAAGAAGATCTCGGTCATCAACACGCGCACGAAGAAGGGAGCCTGAGCCATGCCGCTCTCCGAAAAGCAGCTGGGGCAGGCCATGCAGAAGGTGCTGGCGGCGGCGAAGAAGCTCGAGCCGAAGGCCGAGGTGTTCGTCGGGCTCGAGTCGGCGAAGCGGGCACACGTTCGGTACTCGCGCAACGAGGTGACGACGACGGGCGAGATTGACGAAGCCGGCCTCACGGTGTCGGTGCGGCTGGGCCTGAAAGCGGCGACGAGCTCGAGCAACCAGACCGACGACGCGTCGATGGCGGCGTTGGTGGAGCGAACGGTTCGGCTGGCGAAGCTGGCGCCCGAAGACCCCGAGCTGATGCCGGTGTTGGGCCCGCAGGTGGTGAAGCGCAACGAGCTGGCGTTCGACGCGAAGGTCGACGCGCTCGACGCGAAGGGCCGCGCCGCGATCGTCAAAGACGCGATCGCCCCCGGGCGTGAACGGGCCCTTGGCACGGCGGGGTTCCTCTTTCAGTGGAGTGGGCTCGTCGGCAAAGCGAGCTCCGCCGGGTTGCTGCAGACGCACCCTGCGACGGGGCTTCAGCTCTCGGTGACGGCGAGAACGCCCTCGGGCACCGGCTCCGGTCGTGGCCAATTCTATGGACGGCGCCTGACGGGCTTCGACGCTGGGCAGGTGGCGAAGAACGCCTGCGAGACGGCGAAGCGCTCGGAGAACCCGCGAAAACTCGACGCAGGCCGATACACCGTGGTGCTCGAGCCAGCGGCGACCGCCTTGCTGGCCGAGTCTCTGTTGAGCGCGATGGACCAACGCTCAGCCGACGAGGGGCGTTCGTTCTTCTCGAAGGTGAAGGTGGGCGAAGCGCCCTTCTCTCCGCTGGTCTCGATTCGCAGCGACCCCCGCAATGCGCGTACGCCGATGCTGCCCTTCGATGGTGAAGGCCGGCCGCTCGAGGTGCAGCCCTGGATCACGGCAGGGAAGATCGAGGCGCTCGCGATGTCACGGTTCTGGGCGCAGAAGACGAAGCGCGCTCCCGTTGGTGGGCATGGCGGGTTCGAGCTGGCCGCCGGCTCCACGCCTCGCGCGAAGCTACTCGAGGGCATCAAGCGCGGCGTGCTGATCAGTCGCTTCTGGTACACGAATTGGGTCGACGGGCAGACGTTGCTGCTCACCGGCCTCACCCGCGACGGCACGTTTCTCGTCGAAGACGGCCAGGTGGTCGCGCCGGTGAACAACTTCAGGTTCAACCAGTCGGTCGCCGACGCGTTCACGAAGTGCGATGCGCTGTCGACCGAGCTCGAAGCGGCGAACGACGCCGAGACCGTCACGCCCGCGATGCGGACGCACGAGTTCCTGCTGGCCTCGGTGTCGGAAGCCGTCTGATCAGGACAGGCCGGGAATGGTGCCGGCGCGCGTCCACGTGCGGCCGGCGGCGTTCTCGAAGATGCCGACGCCATCGCGACGACCACGCGCTTCCATCGTGCGCCCGTCACCGAGGCTGATGGCGATGTGGTTCGGGTTGCCGGCGCGGAAGAGCAGCGCGCCCGGCGTGCGGAGCGCCTCTTCGACCGACATCGGGTTCGTCGCGGCGATCTGGTTGGCGCTGCCGTCGGGGAAGTTCACGCCCGCACGCTTGGCCGCCCACTCGATCAACTCGGAGCAGTCGAACGCGGAGGGGTTGGCGTTGTTGGGGCTGGCCTCGGCGCCGAAGATGTAGGGCTTGCCCTGCTGGCCCAGCGCGTTCCACAAGAACTCCTGCGTGGTGCGCGTGCCCTGGCCGTTGGGCGGCTGAACGGTGGTGTTGTCGGTGCGCCCGTCGACGCGGGGCGGCCGCGAGTCGAAGCCCGACAAGCCCATCGCGCCGGCGGTGGCGGGGCCCGCAATGCCGTCGACCTCGAGGCCCTTCGCCTGCTGGAACGAACGCAGCGCGCGCTCGGTCAGCGGGCCGAACTTGCCGTCGACGCCACCGGGGTTGAAACCAGCATCCTGCAGCTTCTGCTGGAGGGTACGAACGCTGTCTCCGGAACTCCCAATTCGAAGGCTCATGTGGTCATTCTCGAATGAGCGACCGCGCACGTGTTCAGGAGAATTGTGGAATCGGGTTTACGCGGTGCGCTCACGTCAGCAGAGGGCAATACAGAGGCACACATCGGAGCCGTCTGTCGACTCAAGTGGTTGCGTCGAGGGACAGGTTGGCCGAGGTGAAGACTCGGAGTCACAGGCATCACCTGTCTGGGCCAGGGAGCCCGACTGACGTGGCGTGAGCTTCAGTGGTTTCGACGAGTTGACCACCCACAGCTCGGTGTCGTCACAGCCCGAACGCACGCGTGTCGAATGACTACGAGCGCCGACGACGAAGCAGCGTGAGGGCAAGAACGAGCAGGGGTTCTGCTCCCGTTGCGGAGCAACCACCCGGCGTCGTCGTGCCGCCGCCCGCAGTTCCTCCTGCGGTCGCAGTTCCTCCTGCCGTTGCAGTTCCGCCCGCCGTTGCAGTTCCGCCCGCCGTTGCAGTTCCGCCCGCCGTCGCAGTTCCGCCCGCGGTTGCAGTTCCGCCCGCGGTTGCAGTTCCTCCTGCCGTCGCAGTTCCTCCTGCCGTCGCAGTTCCGCCCGCGGTTGCAGTTCCGCCGGCCGTTGCAGTTCCGCCCGCCGTTGCAGTTCCGCCTGCGGTTGCAGTTCCGCCTGCGGTTGCAGTTCCGCCTGCGGTTGCAGCTCCGCCGGCCGTTGCAGTTCCGCCGCCGACTGCCGTTCCGCCGCCGACTGCCGTTCCTCCGCCGACTGCCGTTCCTCCGCCGACTGCCGTTCCTCCGCCCATCGAGCCGGAGCAGGTGCCCAGCTCGTAGTAGCCGGGGCGAATTTCGCGAATCGTGGTGCGATTGCTGAACAAGCCAAGATTGTCATTCGAGCCGACGGCACACGCAGCGGCAGCCATCACACACGACTGTGCTCGGAAGGCGACGACATGTTCGTAATTGAACGCCGTGTGTTCGACGCAGCCCGCGGCCGAGCCACCGGCCGTTCCGCCACCGGCCGTTCCGCCACCGGCCGTTCCGCCACCGGCCGTTCCGCCAC
>JAACJQ010000010.1 GCA_016879935.1 Archangiaceae bacterium
GAAGTCTTCAGCGGAGAGCGCACCGAGGTGCTGGCCTTCGGGTTGACCGCCAGGTCGGCCGAGGCGCGTGCGAGGTGGCAGGCCAACACCCGCAAGGCGATCGAGCTGCTGGCGATGGCAGGCACGCCAGTGGCGAGCGAGGTTCGGGTGGTGTCTGCGGGGCCGGCGTTGCCTCCGCTCCCGGTGCTGACGTGTCTGGCGCAGCGTGACGACGATCTGGCGCAGCACCCGGCGACCTACACCCGGCAGGAACTCGAGCTCGACGCGCGCTACGTCAATGCCGAGGGCAGCGAGCACCTGCGGCGAATTCACGGGTGGCTGCTGGTGCCGACGGGCGCGGCCCCGACGAAGGGCTTTCCCGCGATGGTGGCGCTCAACGGCCACAGCGGCAGCGCGCGCATGATGACCGACCCCGACAGTGAGGGGTACTGGTTCGGCGAGGCGTTCGCCCGGCGCGGCTACGTGGTGTTCGCGGTCGACGTCTCGCACCGGCCGCTCGCGCAGCGCGGGCTCATCTACTCCGACTACCTCACCGGCGACGAAGTCGCCGACGGCAACGGCAACCACCCCGCGATCACCTTCGATGGCCTCGACAGTGACTGGGAAGAAGAGGGTGAGCGAGCCTCCGACGCGATGAACGCGCGGCGCTTCCTCTCGGGGCAGAGCTTCGTCGACGCGGCGCACCTCGGCGTCATGGGCCTGTCGATGGGCGGCACGGTGACGACCTGGGCCGCGGCCCTGGACGAGGGCTTCGAGGTGGCCATTCCCGCCGGCTACTCGCCCGACACCGACGTGTTGCGCATCAGCGGCAATCACCCGTGCTTCGTCTGGCAGCACGCCGACTCGACGAGGTACTTCACCACGTCGGATCTGCACGCGCTCATCGCGCCCAGGCGCCTGGTGGTCGAGACCGGTGCCCGAGACTGGGTGTTCTCGACGACGAGTACCCCCTTCGCTCAGGATCTGCAGGTGACGCGTCGGAGCCGCGAGGCGTGGGCCCCCGAGCAGGGCGCCGGCTTTCTTCACTACCTGCACGACGACTTTCACCACTTTCACGTGGGTGGCGTGACGAGCTGTGGCCAAGGGGTGGCGACGGGCGTCACCACCCCTTTGCAGCCAGCGCCGACTCCGCAGGCGCTCGTCTCGTGGCAGACGAACGCGGCCACGCAGGTGGTGGCGTCAGACCTCTTCGGGTGGCTGCCGGCCACACCCTGACGACTGCGTTGACTTGATGCCCTGATGAGAGAGGCTGCGCGCCGTTTCCTCTCTCCCAGGAGTTACCATGCGGAAGCTGCTCATCGCGTCGATGCTGTTCGCGTTCACTGGCTGCGGCGGCGTCAGCCCCGAGGTCTACGCCGTCGTCGTCGACTTCTTCACGCTGCCCGACAGCTGCTACACGAACAACGCGCAGCCCAGCAACGTGACGACGAACAACGCGCCGTCGCTGCTCAACATTCAGGTGTGGGACGGCCCCGAGCAGACGGCAGTGCTCGAGCTCGAGAGCGGCCTGCGCACCATCGACATGGGCGACGCTCCGACGATCACGCTGACGGGCCTCATGAAGGGCAAGCGCGGCACCGGCGGGTGGATCTTCTCGAGCCAGACGGTCTCGAAGTCGACGCAGATCGGCCGCACGCTGACCGACGACACGAAGCTCGAGCTCACCTTCGAGCGCGGCAACACCTTCAAGGGCACGGCGGCGCTCAGCTCGGCCCGCACCTGCGCCGGCAGCACCTGCATGGGCACCCAGCCCTCGTGCTCGGCGACCACCCCCGTCTCGGGCACGCGCATCGAGGTGAAGTACGAGCGCGCGCCCTGACGGGAACCGTTTCACTCGCCCGGGCGATCAGCGACACCAGGCGTCTGCTGCTGATCGCCGGGCTGTCGATTGCCCACAGCGTCTGGGCCTGTGACCGGGGGTGGACGCCACTCTCGGATCTGCCAACTGCGATCGCGGTGGCAGACGTGATCTTCGCGGGCCGGGTGGTGGGCGCAGAGGGCGGAACGCGTCGCCTTCGAGTGCTCGAGCAGCTCGTGGGCGCGCCTCTCTCGGGTGAGGTGGTGGTCGAGGGCCTGTCGAAGCCGGGCGTCGACGCGATGTGCGGGCTGCCTCCGCTCGGGGTGGGTGACGAGACCCTCGTGTTCGCGTGGCAGCCCAGGCCCGGCTCGACGGCCTTCACCATCATCGATTCTGGCGCCGGGCTGCGTGCGAACACGGCTGATCAGCGAGCGCGGGTGCGCGAGACCAGGCCTGCGCCAGCCTCGCCGTGGCTCGTCCGCGAATCGCTCGAGACGAGAGTGGCGCGCCTGCCAGTCACGCCGAACGAGCCCGGAGGCTCGGTGAGTCTGTTCCTGGTGCTCAGAAACCTGGGAAGCACGCCGCTGACGTTTCAGTACGCCGACTGGCCCGAGAAGACGGCGTCGACGTGCGAGGTCGCGCTCGTTCCCTCCGCCACCGGGAAGGCGGTCGCGGCGAAGCCTGCTCCCATCGATCGCAAGGACATCGAGGCGTATTTCGCGAAGCACGGGCGCCAGTACACGCTGCAGCTCGGGCCCGGTGCGGCGCACCTGCATCAGCTCCCACGGGTGACGAGCGCGCCTGCGGGTTGGGGCTACAAAGAGGAGCTCGGGTTTCGTTTCTGGCCCGCGCCGAAGGGGCCCGCGACCGTGTCCGTGACTTGCAGGAACCTGTTCGGTCAGGGCTCGGTGACGTCGGCCGGGCCACTGGCGATCGAACTCTGACTCAGCCGGCGCGCTTCTTCTCGAGCGCGTTGATGCGCGCCTCGTGGTTCGCCACCTGGCTGCGCAGCTTTCGATCATCGACCAGCACCTTGCTCAGGTCGGTGATCGCGGTCGCGACCGTGACCAGCTCCGTCGAGAGCCGCACCTCGGTCTCGATCTGACGGCGCTCGAGTCGCTCGAGCCGCTCGTTGGTCTGGTCGAGACGTTCGTTGGTCTGGTCGAGGCGGCTGGTGAGATCGCTCCGAGTAGCCTTCAGCTCGTCGCGAATCTGACCAAGGATCTTCACGGTGAGTTCGTTCATGCGGCGAGCAGCATCAGGGCGGGCTGGCATGACTGTTCGAGCCTACACATCGGGTGCACGCGTGTCAGGGGCGTGAGGTAAGGAGTCCGGCTCGCGATGGACTCTGCTCCCACCACGCCGGCCGCTGCGCCTCCTCCTGAGATCGTCGACGTCGCCACGCTGACGCCGATGATGAAGCAGTACCTCGAGGTGAAGGCCCAGCACCCTGGCGCGCTGTTGTTCTTCCGCCTCGGCGACTTCTACGAGCTCTTCTTCGAAGACGCGGTGAAGGCCGCCGAGCTGTTGCAGATCACGCTCACCTCACGCGCGAAGGGGCTCGATCGCGTGCCGATGGCGGGCGTGCCGTACCACGCGGCGAAGCGGTACATCGCGCGGCTGATCGAGGCGGGCCAGAAGGTCGCGGTCTGCGAGCAGCTCGAGCCGCCGGGGAAGGGCATCGTCAAGCGAGAGGTCGTGCGGGTCATCACGCCCGGCATGGTGCTCGACGACGACGTGCTCGAGGCCCGAGAGAACAACTTCCTGGGCGCGTTGAACCCTGCCGACGCCGACGAGGCGTGGGGCGCGGCGCTGCTCGACGCCAGCACGGGTGAGTTCTTCGCGCTGCAGCCGGGGCCGCTCGAGGCGTTGCTCGACGAGCTCTCGCGCGCGAGCCCCAAGGAGCTGTTGGTTCCCGAAGGGTTCGGCGAGGCCGAGCTCGAGCGCGTGCTGGGGCACTTCACGCGGCGGCCGACCGTCGCCACGCTCCCGCAAGATGCGTTCGAGCAGAAGCGCGCGCGGGCGTCGCTCTCGGCGCACTTTCAGGTGAAGTCGCTCGATGGGTTTGGCCTGACTGACTCGTCGGCGTCGGTCGGCGCTGCGGGCGCGGCGCTCCGCTACTTGAAGGAGACGCAGAAGAGCCAGGCGGGGCACGTCGATCGCCTCACCGTGTCGACGCGCGGCGGAGCGCTGATCATCGACGAGGCCTCCCGCGCCAACCTCGAACTCCTCCGTACCCTGAAGGACAACTCGCGCGCGGGCTCGCTCATCGGCGTCATCGATCGATCGGTCACGCCGCTGGGGGCTCGGAGAATCGCCCGGTGGCTCACCGCGCCGCTCGCCGACGTCGAAGCCATCAAGGCTCGCCACGACGCGGTGCAGGCGCTGGTCGAGAGCGCGTCGTTTCGCGAGACGCTGGTCGAGGCGCTCAAGCAGGTGGCCGACGTCGAACGCCTGTGTGGGAGGCTGTCGCTCTCGTCAGGCGGCCCACGCGATCTGAAGGCGATGGCGCGATCGCTCGAGGTGCTGCCCGGCGTGGCGAAGGTGGTGGCGACCGGCAAAGCCGCGCTCCTCCAGGCGCTCTCGGGCCCGCTCGATCATTCCGACGTGCGCGCGTTGTCGGCCGTGTTGTCGAAGGCGCTGGTGGAGGACCCTCCCGCGGTCGTGGGCGACGGCGGCTTCATCGCGAAGGGCTACCACGCACAGCTCGACGAGTACGCCGAGCTCGCCTCGACGGGGAAGGACTACCTCGCGAAGCTCGAGACGCGGGAGCGCGAGGCCACCGGCATCGGGTCGCTCAAGGTCCGTTACAACCGCGTGTTCGGGTACTACCTCGAGGTCACCAAGTCGAACCTGCACCTCGTGCCCAAGGAGTGGATTCGCAAGCAGACCACCGTCGGCGGCGAGCGCTACGTCACCGAGGAACTCAAGACCTACGAAGAGAAGGTGCTCACGGCCGACGAGAAGCGCGTGGCCATCGAGCTCGAGCTGTTCGAGGCGCTGCGCAAGCAGGTGGTGGCGTGTGCTGGGCCGCTCCGCGCTGCGGCCGAAGCGGTGTCGACGCTCGACGCGCTGGTCTCGTTCGCGCGCGTGGCGGTCGAGAACAACTACGTGCGGCCCGAGATCGACGAGTCGGCGGTGCTCGAGATCACCGGCGGCCGGCACCCCGTCGTCGAGAAGGCGCTCCGAGAAGACTCCTTCGTGCCGAACGACGTGCTGGTGAACCGGCAGGATCGTCAGGTGCTGATCATCACCGGCCCGAACATGGCCGGAAAGAGCACCGTCATGCGGCAGGCGGCGCTGGCGGTGGTGATGGGGCAGGCCGGCAGCTTCGTGGCCGCGAAGAAGGCGCGCATCGGCCTCTGTGATCGCGTCTTCACGCGCGTCGGCGCCTCGGACAACCTCGCCAAGGGCCAGTCGACGTTCATGGTCGAGATGACCGAGACGGCGAACATTCTTCACCACGCCACGCGCAAGAGCCTGGTGGTGCTCGACGAGATCGGCCGCGGCACCAGCACCTTCGACGGTCTGTCGATCGCGTGGGCCGTGGCTGAGCACCTGCACGATCGTGTCGGCGCGAGAACGCTCTTCGCCACGCACTACCACGAGCTCACCGACCTCGGTCGCGAGAAGGCCCGGGTGAAGAACTGCTCCATCGCAGTGCGGGAGGATCAGGGCAGGGTGATCTTCCTGCGCAAGCTGGTCGATGGCGCTGCGAGCCGCTCGTACGGCATCGAAGTGGCGCGGCTGGCCGGGTTGCCGCCCGAGGTGCTGGCCCGCGCGCGCGAGCTGCTGGCGAACCTCGAGGCTGGAGAGTTCGACGAGACCGGCCGGCCACGCCTCGCCCGCCGCGCGACCGCTGCTGTGAAAGAGAAGGAGCCAAAAGCTGCGCCCATCGACAAGAGCCAGATCAGCCTGTTCGGTGGTGGGCCGAAGACGCCTGAGCGCCCGAACGCCGAGGCCGTGCTCGCGGCGCTGGAGGCCTTCAGTGTCGACACCACCACGCCGCTCGAGGCGCTGACGGCAATCGCTCGCTGGAAGGCGTCACTCAAGGGTCCATGAAGCAGACCCACTGGGTTCGCGCCGGAGTGCCAAGCCTCGAAGCCGCGCTCGAGCTGTTCGACGCGCAGGTTGGTCGCACCGGCCACGTCGACAACTGGTGGTCGTGGGAGCTCGCGCGGCTTCCCGATGGCACGGTGAAGCGTCGTGAACCGGGCCCCATTCCGTCGTGGGCGTCCTCACCCGAGTCGTGGCGGCGCGCGGCGTGGGCGCAGGTTGGGGCTCAGCTGCGTCTGCAGGGCCCGCCTGTCGTCAGCTCAGGCCCGATTCAGCCTGACGAGCCCGAGTGTCTGAAGGCGCTCGACGACCCGCGGAACTGGCTCGCTGAACTTCCGCAGTTGATTCGGCGCGCGATGACGTACCGCGCTCCGCCCGGCGTACCGTCGATCATCGTCGAGGCCATCTGGGAGAGCGCCACGGCAGGCAAACGCCTGTTGGACGGACTGGACGAGGAACAGCGGCGCACGCTCCCGTGGTTGGCCGAGCAGGCGCCCGATGCATGGCCCGCGCACTTTCTGGGCACGACCGAGCTTGCGCCCATCGACTTCGCCGTCTCCATGCATCACTGAGTCACGGCTGTGCGTTCCAGATGAAGCCTTCGACCCGGTGACCGCCTGCGGTTCGGGCAGGAACGCCGTGAGCGGCCGCACTGCAGGGACCACCCATGGCTCCAGCGGCGCAGAGGGCTGCGACCACGGCCTGCAGATCGTCGTGTGATCGAACCTGGAGCGGCGGCAGGCGGTAGGCGCGTCGCAGCGCGCTCACGAAGGGGCCCAACGATGGCTTCTTCCCCTTTCCCGGCAGAGGCTTCAGCCCGCTCGCGCGCCACGTCGAGGTGGGGAAGCACTCCAGGAGCTGCAGCCCGCGACGCCTGCGCCCCTCGAACAGGGTGGAGCCGTGCGTGTGAAGAAGCTCGTCGAAGATGGTGACGCAGAACTCGATCCACCCGCGCTGGGTCGACGGGTACGTGCGGGGATGAACACCGGTCTTGCCCTGCGTCTTGCACAGCCACTCGCAGCGACGGCCGACGCCTGGCTCGGTCGAAGGTGTTGACGGATCTCGCCAGCCCTGTGGCCCATCGAGCGCGACCGCAGCGATTTGGTTGCTCTCGCAGAACCCGTGAATCGAGGCCGCAAGCGCAGTGGGCGTGAGCGGCGTGTTCGGCCAGGTGAACGCGGGCGCGCGAACCGAGGCGAAGCGGCCCGCGTCGAACTCGATCACCGCGCTGCCATTGTCCGACCAGCTCGCGCTCGCCAGATCGACGCCGAGAACCCGCATGGCGCGCAGCGTAACGCTGGAGCCTGCCCACGCCTTCTGAGCAGACTGACGCCCGTGCAGCTCGCCATTCCCCACGCGCCCAGACCCGTCTCGCTCCGGCAGGTGCCAGGGGCTGTGCGTCGCGTGTCGATCGTCGCGGGGGCGTGCGTGGCCGGGGTGTTGATCGTCGGGCTGATCGCGCAGGTCTCGGTGCGTTGGGTGACCGAGGAGGCGCGCTACATCGCTGGCGCCGACGTCATCTCGGGGTCCGTCGTGCGCGTCGATCGATCGAAGAACGATCGCAGCACGTGGCCGGTGTCGGTCATCTACGCGTTCGGGAGCAGCCAGCAGTCGGCCACGGTCGAGGTCGAGGCCGCGCGCGCGGAGCAGCTGGGCAAGGGCGCGCCGATCGAGCTGCTGGTGCGCCCCGATGCGCCCGGCATCGCACGAGAGAAGGCGACGATCGAAGCGCAGGCGGGCAGGGGGTCGTTCGTGCTCCCGGTGCTGGGCATCGCGATCGTTGCGGCGCTCCTGGTGCTCGTGCGTGAGCTTCAGCGGGCGATGCGGCGTGAGGTCGAGCCGCTGCGCACGGGTCTTCTGGTGTGGCTCACGCCCGATTCACCGTTGCCCGAGATCGCGGGGCCGTTCTCGTTTGCCGCGCACTACTTTCGCGACGACGTGAAGAAGCCAGTGGTGGCTCGGGCCGACGGGCGACGCAGGCCGGTGAAGAACGGCGAGAAGCTGTTGGCGGCGGTGGCTCCGCGCGAGCCGACGTGGGTGCGCGTGGTTGACGAAGAGGTCGCCACCTCGCTCGGCTGGTATCGCTGAGCCTGCGGCAACGTGACGCAGCGGGAGCGCGGGCGACCTGGAGTACCTCGCCCGCCCATGAACGTTCGACGAATGATCGTGGCTGTCGCGGCAGCGGGACTCGCGGCGTGTGGTGCAGTCACGAACTCGACCGATGCGGGTCACGATCATGATCAGGGTGGCGGCTCGGCTGCGGGCGGGAGCGCGGCAGGTGGGAGCGCTGGTGGTTCCGCATGCAAGGCTTCGGGCGTCGTCTGTGCCTCCGCTGGCGAGTGCTGCTCGAATCAGTGCCACTCACACGGAGCCAGCAGCGAGTGCCACTGAACGAGCGGACTCCTTCGGAAAGAACGTTGCTTCGGCCCTCGGTGTCCCGCTGGACCTGCCTCGCGAGATTCTCTCCGCCGCAGCGGACGATCAGTCACGGCAGCAGAGCACGCCGCCCTTGTCTGAGTTGCCGACCGCGTTTCCATCGTACTGACAGCTCGAGTTCGGGCAGCCCGACTTGGTGACGATCGCGCCTTCGGCCAGGTGGCTCATCGCTCCACCGACGCATTGCCACGGGCCCAGGTTCGGCTCGGCCTCGTTGAAGCCACACGACCCGGCCTGGGTGCTCGCCAGCGCCCGGTTGAGCGGCCCGCAGTTCTTTGCCGCCTGAAGCTGAATGCCGAGGTTTCCGCAACCGAAGACGTCGTTGTTGCTCGTGCTCGAATCACACGTCGTGTTGTTCACGCTGTTCTGCACGACGGCGAAGAAGAGCGAGCTGGCCGCAGCTCCCGCAGGCACGGCATCGGCGCACGAGTTGTTCGCCTTCATCGCGACCTCGTCTTTGCCGCGGCACAGGTGCCAGCCCGCCGAGCAGAGATCGGCCGAGGAGCAACCCACGCCCTCACGATTGGTCCCCGTGTTGCCCGACGCGCGGCCACAGCCGGGAGCGCTCGCGGCGGTGACGCCGGGAATCGTCCACGCGCCGGAGCAGCCGGCGATCGCCGGGTACGACGTCAGCGACTGAAAGCCCTCCCGGGTGCCATCGGCGCAGCCGAATCGATCGACCACGCCGGCGTCGACCTCGGGAAGCCCGGCATCGATCATCACGCCCGCGTCGACCACCACACAGGCTCCGTTGTCACAGACCTTGAGCGAACCGCAGGGTGTTCCGTTCGCGACGCGATCGATGACCGGGCGCCCTGACTCGCAGTTGATCATCGACTCACAGACGCGCTTCGTGGCCAGCAGGGTGTCTGTTCCTTCGGGACAGAAGGGTCCGTTCGGCGCCGCGCAGGCCTGAGGCCCGGCACAGCGTGCGGTCATCATCGGCCCGTGACGGTTGGCGACGCAGGTGGCCTCTCCGCCCGGGCTCAGATCGCCGTGCACGTCGACGTGATCGAGGCCGTTGCAGGGAATCGCTCCGCACCGTGCGTCATCGGAGGCGCCGATCATCATGCCGCCCTGGCAGATCACGCAGACCGGCAGATCGATGGCCTCGTCGACCTCTCCGTCTTCGTCGTTGTCGAGCCCGTCGCACGTCTCGGCGGGCACCACGACCTGCCGCTTCGAGAGATCGATCGTCACCTCGGTCACACCACCAGTGCTCACCATCACGCCGGGCTGCTCCACGGTCTGCAGCACGCCGCCGGCCGAGTTCACCGAGCTCGCCCGCACCACGTAGGTCGCCGGCATCAACTGCTCGACGCGCAGCGCGAAGGGCAGGGTCGCGATCAGGTCTGACTTCTCCTGAGTCGACGAGGGGCCGATCACCGCGACCGCCAGCGTCACCCCTTCGGGCTCGACCCCGATCAGGTTCACCTGAATCGCTCCGTTGCTCGCTCCGACGACGCGGCCCTTGCCGCAATCGCAGCCCGCCATGACCAGCAGCAAGCAGAGCGTGAGGAGTCGATTCATGACGCGCGCGAGGAGCAATCGATGTGCCCTGAAGAGACGTGTCGAAGATAGCGGAACTGTTGGCCGAAGCTGAACGCCGAGGACGACTTGCCTCCTCAGGGAGGCGGCGAACAGATCGCGCGGTCGACGCCGAAGCCGAGCGCGATGCACCGCGGCAGGGTCGAGGGGCAGTCGGCGGGCACGTCACAGAGCTGGCTGCAGCGTTTCGGCCCGACACGGGGTTCGACACAGAGGGCGCTCGCGCAGTCGGTCTGCGACGTGCAGGGATCACCCGCGACTCCAGCGCCTCGCGGACCCGGCAGGCACCAGACGTTGAGGCCCGTGGAGTCTTCGCTGAAGCACCGGAAGGTCGGCGCGCAGTCGTCGCTCGACAGGCACGGGCAATCGGTCTTCACCGCGCACGAGCCTCCGTCCCAGAAGCGGCTCGGGTTGCCAGCGTCGACGGGCGTTGCTGCGTCGGGCTGCCCAGCATCGGGTGCCCCCGCGTCGACTCCGGCATCGACCGCAGACGACACAGAAGAACAGGCGCTGAGGGCGGTGAGGAGCAGGACGGCGCGCATGCCGGGCCGCCTAGCACTCCAGGTGGCGTCATTCGCCGATCGAACGACATGAACGAGGACGACTGATGGGGCCGCTACGCAGCGGCGGGGCTCTGGGTTATTGGCCGCCCGTCATGGAGCGCTCCCGTCTTCGCCCGGTTGGTCTGTGGTTGCTCGCGGTCGCGGCCGCCGTCGTCGTGCAGGTGTTGCTCGGCGGCGTGACGCGGCTCACCGACTCGGGCCTGTCGATTACGGAATGGAAGCCGATTCTCGGTGTCATTCCACCGACGAACGAAGCCGCGTGGAGCGAGGCCTTCGGCAAGTACCAGCAGATTCCCCAGTTCCAGCGGCTCAAGTCGCACCTGACGCTCGAGGAGTTCAAGTTCATCTACTTCTGGGAGTGGTTCCACCGGTTGTGGGGCCGCATGCTTGGGTTTCTCTTCGTGATCCCGCTCGCGGTGTTCTGGAAGCAGGGGCGGCTCGAGGGTTTGAAAGGAAAGCTGCTCGGACTGCTCGTGCTCGGTGGAGCGCAGGGCGTGATGGGCTGGGTGATGGTCGCCAGTGGTCTGCAGGATCTCGTCTACGTGAGCCACCTGCGGCTCGCGGCGCACTTCATGCTCGCGGCCGTGTTGTTGGCGGCGCTCGTGTGGCTCGGCGTGTCGATGCTGCGAGGTGACGGGCAGCCCGGTCGTGAGCTGGTGAAGCCGACAGGGGTGCTCGTCGGTGCGCTGGCGGTGCAGCTGACGTGGGGCGCCTTCATGGCGGGGTTGAAGGCGGCGCTGGTGGCTCCGACGTGGCCGACGATCAACGGGCAGTGGTTGCCGACGGCGATCTTCGGGAGCGGGGAGTGGTGGTGGAACGACCCCCTCGCCGTGCACGTGGTGCATCGAACGCTGGCGTACGTGTTGGTGATCGCGCTCGCGGCCTGGTGGTGGCGAACGAAGGCGCTGCTCGGCTCGTCGCGGCACGTCGTGCTGGGGTTGGTGATCGCGCAGACGGCGCTCGGTGCGCTCACGACGGTGCAGTCGGTCTACGCGGGTCGCTTGTTGTGGTTCGGTGTCGCGCACCAGCTCGTCGGGCTGTCGCTGATGATTGCCTTGCTCGTCGCGCTGCACGAGCTGCGTCGGCACGAGGTCGTGCGTCAGCCGAATCATCAGCCAGTGCCGTTGCCAGTCGCCGCCTGACGCAGGGTATGTCCGGGGGTCATGCTCTCGTCACTGCTCGCGCTCTCGCTGGCCGCTGGTCCTTCGACGTTGCTGGTCTGGGGTGGCGGCAAGACGCCCGAAGAGGCACAGAAGTCGCTCGCGGAGTGGAAGACGAAATCGCCTGAGTGGCTCTCCTGGGTTCAGCTCGCTGCCGGCTACCCGCGCATCATCGAGAGCAAGACGGTGACGGGCCTCAACCCCGGCTTTCACATCGTGGTGCTGGGCGCGTGTGACGACGGCATCGCGGGAGCGCACGCCCTCGACCTCTTCAAGCTGCTCGAGCCCAGCGTGTACGCGAAAGACGTGACGTGGGCCGAAGCCTCCGCCTGCCCCGCTCGCGTCGCCGATTGGGACTGGAGCCCCGAGGTCGCGCGCGTGAAGACGAAGCAGGGCTCGTTGTCGGGGCTGCTCCTGTTCCGTGAGAACGCGCCGGACGTGAAGGCCGCGATCCGCTCCGACATCAAGGGTGGCGCCTCGACGCTGAAGTGGTTCGACGAGAAAGGCGGCGACTGCGAGCTGGCTGGGCCCTTCGAAGCGCGCGGTTCCGGGCTGGCCTACGAGAGCATCTGCATCACGGGCCGTTGCACCAGCAACGGCAGCTCGAAGTTCCGCACCACGTTCTCGCTCAAAGACGGGCAGATCGAACGCACGTCGAAAGAAGTCGAGGTCATCTCGAAGATGTTCTGCGACTGAGCAGCGCAGAGACGTCGAGCCCGAGCTGCTCGGCGCGCGACACGAACGACTCGATCAGCTTCTGACGTGCTGCTGGCTTCTCCGAGAGGCGCGCCTCGAGCACCTTTCGCGCTTCGGCCTCGCGGCGTACGCCGAACAGCAGCGCGGCCTTGAGCAGCTCACTGCTCCACGTCTCTTCGTTCTCGAGGAAGACCTTCAGGGCTTCGTCTCTACGTCCCAGAACCGAGAGCAGCTCACACTCGGTCTCCGTCGCGGTGGTGAGCGGCTCCCCGTCCTGCACGCTTTCGCGAATCGTCTTCAGGGCCGCCTCGTGCAGCCCGAGCCGCTGTTGAAGGCGGGCGCGCTTGAAGACCGCGAGGCCCAGCACCGAATGGTACGGGCCACCCTTCAAGGCTCGCTGTCGGGGCAGACCGTCTGGCGCAAACCATGGCTCAGACTCGTCGAGCAGCACCCGACTCTCCGTCAGGTTCTTCTTCGTCGCCTTGAGATCGAGCAGCCGGTCGGCGCGATTGGAGAACTCGATCAGCTGCTCGAGTCGATTGGAGACCGGCGCACGGGTCTTTGCTGGCGTCTTGCCGAGGCTCTCGAGGAACAAGTCGAGCGATTCAGCGTGCGCCACGAACTTGCCGACGTCAGGGGTCCAGAGCCCGACTGGGCAGGCAGCGCTGCTGACGTCGATCGCGACGAAGAGCGACTCCTCTCTTCCGATCTCCGCGAGCGGAACCCAGGTGGGGTGGGCCGACTGATGGAGTGCCTCGAACCGCTTCAGCTTTGCGCCCAGGAACGTGAGCGGCATCGGCTTGTCGTAGCCAACCTCGCCGAAGTGCCCCTGGTGCTTCGACCACTCCCGGGTATCGAAGAAGCGTGTGGCGCGGGCGCAGAGCTTCACGTCGAGCGCGCGAGAAATGTCGGCAGCAGTGGTCATGTCAGTGAACGTGCGTGGCGCGATGCCAGCGCTCGGGGATCTCTTCGGGTGACTTCACGGGAACGCCGGGCGGCTCCTTCACGATCGGCATCACCTTCGGCCGCGCCGGGTTGAACGGAGGTTTGTCGAAGCCGTTGCCATCAGCGTCGACGTAGATCGGGTTGGTGATCGCGAACGGCGCCGCGGGCGTCACGCCGCCCATCAGGCCCGGCGGGTTGTAGGCGAGCGGGGCGAGGCTCTTCGAGCCGTAGACCATGGCGACGAACCAGGTGTCGTACGTCGGCCGCGCCACCCGGAACGACACGCGCTTGCGGTAGCGCCGGTAGTTCACGCCGGCTTCGCTCGCTGCCACCTCGAGGTCGGCCGCGCTCAAGGTGACCGTCTGGTTTGCCACCGGCGCGGGCCAGTTCGTCTGTGAGCGGCCGTCACACGCCACCCGTGTCGTTGACGCTCTCGGCGTCGCAGCATCGATGGGACATGCGGCGTCGTCTTCGGGCCGATGCGAAAACAGCTCGGCGCGCGTCAC
>JAACJQ010000076.1 GCA_016879935.1 Archangiaceae bacterium
CTACGCGACTGCCGTGGTGTGGGACTCGAACCGGCAGCGCATGGTGCTCTTCGGTGGGCGGCTCTTCGCGGGCACGCGCGTCGCCGAGACGTGGGAGCTGGGCCCGACCGGGTGGACGCAGCGAACGCCGACGACGTCGCCCCCGGCGCGCTCGGGTCACGACATGGCGTACGACGCGGTTCGACAGCGCGTCATTCTCTTCGGTGGATTCCCCGACACGGGCGCGCGCTACGGCGACACGTGGGAGTGGGACGGCACGAACTGGACGGCGCGCACGCCTGCGACGTCGCCCTCGGCACGGTCGGGCCATCGCATGGTCTGGGACCCGGTGCGGAACGTCATCGTGCTCTTCGGCGGCCGCATCGACGGCACGAGCGCGTTCTACATGGCCGACACGTGGACGTGGAACGGCACGACCTGGTCGCTGGTCTCGTCGAACGGGCCCTCGGCGCGTGAAGGCGTCGCCCTCGCGTGGGACCCGAGCTTCATGGGCGGCCGCGTGGTGCTCTTCGGCGGGCTCGGCAACAACGGCAACCGCGCCGACACCTTCGCGTGGGACGGCACCACGTGGACGACGGTGACCCCGACGACGAGCCCGGTCGGCCGCGTGTTTCACGACATGGTCTACAGCCCCGTGCTCGGGAAGATTCTGTTGTTCGGCGGCTCCACCGGTGGGTCGGCGACGGCCACCTTCTACGGCGACACCTGGGTCTTCGACCGCACGACGTGGACGCAGCTCATGCCCGCCACGCTGCCGGGCTCGCGCAACGGTCACTCCATGGAGTTCGACCCGACCCGCAACCACGTCATGCTCTTCAGCGGGTACAACGGCACGTCGGTGTTCGGCGATCAGTGGGAATACTGATCAGTTCTTCACCACGCGCAGCTCGACGCGGCGGTTCTGTTTGCGGCCCGCCTCGTCGGCGTTCGACGCGACCGGGCGATCGGGCCCGTACCCGACGGCGATGATGCGGCCCGCGTCGATGCGCTTGCTCACGATGTAGTCCTTGCAGGCCTTCACCCGGCGGTACGAGAGCGAGCGGTTCATCGCGGCTTCGCCCTCCGACGAGGTGTGGCCCGAGAGCTCGATCTCGGCGTTGGGGTTCGCCTGGAGGAAGGCGACGACCTTGTCGAGCTCGGGCTTCGACTCCTTCTTCAGGTCGGCCTTGCCCGCGTCGAAGAGAATGTTGTCGAGGTTGAAGGCCTGCCCGACGGCGATCTCCTGCTTGTCGAACACCAGCGCTTTCCCCTTCTTCAAGCGAATGGTCACGAAGCCGGGCTCGTCACCGACGCCGACGTCTCCTCCTCCGCTCCCGTCGGCGAAGCCCTGCGCCGAGGCGGTCACCACTTCGAAGCCGGTGGGCACGTCCTTGAAGCTGAACTGGCCGTCGGCGTCGGTCTCGACGGTCGTCTTGTCGGCGAGCGTCACGCGGGCCTTCGCGATCGGCGCTTCGTCTTCGTCCTGCACCACGCGCCCGTTCAGCGTGCCCTTGCAGGTGTTCTCGCGTTTGCGGTTCACGAGCAACCGTACGAAGTCGAGCGCGAAGCCATCTTGTGCGCCCTTCGTCTCGTCGACGAGCAGGGTGAGCGGCTTGCCTCCGGTGAGGTCGCTCCAGAACTCCTCGGGCAGGGGAATGCTGATCAGCTTCCCGACCGGGCCCGTTTGATCGATGGCGTTGAGCACCTTCTCGGCTTCGACGAAGCGCTTGCCGTTCACCAGCACCTGAAACTTCGAGCACAGCGACGGCGCCTGAAAGTCGTCGATGAACAGCTGCAGGAACGCGTTCTTCACGGTGGCGCCCTTGAGCGTGGTGGTGGGCAGCACGAGCGGCACCGGCTTCGACTTCTTCGGGTCGAAGGTGCCCGAGTAGCCATCGCCGCCGCAGCCGCCGTTGGCGCCGGCCTTGAGCTTCGACGAGAGCAGAATGCGATCGGTGCCTGCGAGGTCGCCGGGCAGCGGCTCCCAGGGGTAGGCGTGGGCCTCGGTCATGCGGCCGCAGAACGGGTCGAAGTTCTCGGGCCAGCCGAAGTTCAGGTTGTCGACGTCACCCACGCGCACGATGAACTCGGCTTCGAGCGAGTTGGTGAGCGCAGCGGCGGGCTTCGACCACTCCTTGTCTTCCGAGACGGTCTTGGGTTGGGCGAGAGCGAGCGAAGAGACGACGGACGCAACCACCACGGCGCGCAGAGCGTTCATGACGCGCACGCCACTCGCGCGGAGCGCCGGCGTCAACCACTTCGTCCGTCAGGGGAGGACTGTGACTGGCAGCAGCGTGGGCGTCTCGGCCGAGAAGACGACGTTCCACGAGCCGGCGTCGAGCGAGACCGAGGTGCGCGCGAGCATCGTGAGCGTCGCTTCTCCTGGCGTGGCCGAAGGCGTCAGCTCCTGCAGCAGCGTCGCCGGCACCTCGAGCGCGTTCTGCTCCGCGGGGGCGCGACAGGTGACCGTGACCTGTGCCGTGCTCAGCCGAACCTCGGCCTCGGCGTTGGACACGCCCGACCACGAGACGCGAAACGGAGTGCTCCGCGAGATGGGGGCGCAGGTCGGCACGCACCGCGGCGTCGAGACGGTGAGCTGAGCGGGCGTCGTCAGCAGAGGGCTCGTGAACGGCGGCACGGTGGCGCCCTCGGCGTGAACGACCAGCTCGCTGCCACCGAAGAAGAGCCGCTGCGTGACCGACTCCGAGACGAGACCGGCATCGTTCGGCGCGAGCGCCCAGCCACCATCGAAGAGGCCCGCGTCGACGACTCCCGAGTCGGGTTGCTCTCGGGGCAGCAGCCCGTCGAACGTGAGCGTGCCGGCCGAAGCGAAGGTTCCGATGATGGCGCTGCCCTGGTTGCAGATGCGCACCATGCACGCGCCCTCGGCTCGCTCGACGCAGGGGTTTGGGGTCTGCGCGGCGACGTCGACGAAGGTGGCACTGACGGTGGCCGTGACGACGGTGCGGGTCACGTCTTCACGCACGCGTTGCGAGAGCGTGACGGTGCCCCTCGAGAAGGGGCCGACGAGGCCACCATCGACGACCCGCGGCGGGCCCGCGTCGACCGGCAGCGGCCCCGCGTCGACCGTCATCGACGACGGAGAACACGCGAGGAGCGACGAGAGCAGCAGCGGCCAACGCACCACCACTCAATACAGCATCAGCTTGCCGGCCCGCACGAAGCACGCGCGGGTTTCGTTCGCGCCGTCGACCGAGGCGTCGATGAGCCCCGAGTCGGCAGGCCCCAGCTCGAGCCACTCCCAGAAGCCGGGCGCGCCCATCGCGCGCACCACCTCGAGCGTGGAGCCGTGGTTCACGACGAGGCGTGGCAACCCCGCCGCGTCGGCAGCCATGGCGTGCTGCGACGTGGTGAACGTCTCGACGAGCGAGCGCTGCATGGTGCTGCTCGAGAAGGTGGCCGCGACCGCCACGTCCATCACGCCGAAGCCGCCGAGCGCGTAGAGCCGGGTGGGTGACGCCACGGCGAGCGAGGTACGGCTGCTGAGCGTGTTGGCCATCGCCACCGAGGAGCGGCCGGCAGCAGAAGTCCACGCCACGAGTTGGCTGGGCGAGGGGCTGGCCGAGTAGTCGTACGCGGGGAACACCCACCGGCCCGAGCCATCGACGGCCAGCTCTCCGTACAAGTACACGTCGCTCGAGCTCGTCGGCACGGACGCGGTGACGACGTTCCTCGTCCACGTGTTCGCTCCCGTGCGCAACGCAATCACGACCCGGTACGGAGACACCGAGCCGCTCGAACCCGTCTGGTACACCACTCCCACCGTCGAACCCGACAGCGCCAGCGACGGCGCCGTCAGCGCCTCTGTCGAGCTGCTGAAGTTGCTCGTCAGCGCGGGCGACGTCGCGTCCACGCGCTCACGCAGCCACGTCGCACCTGACTTCGTCGCGTACATCACCGTGCCCTCACGCACGTAGACGAGGTGCGGCGTGCCGTTCGCCTCGACCTGCATCGAGACGTGCTGGTCGATGACGCCGCCCGTGTTGAAGCCGAGCCCGTCGACGACCTCGACCTGCAACGTGCCGTTCACGCGCTCGCCGAAGAAGAGGCCCGGGTGACGAGCGCTCGTCCACGCGAGGAAGACGCGGCTGCCCGGGGTGGCGATGGCGCACGCGCTCCCCACGTCATCGGCGGCAGGCAACACCACGAGCGGCAGTCGCACGAACGGGGTGATGACGACCTGCAGGGTGGCGGTCGCCGTCGCGCCGCGGTCGTCGGTGACGGTGAGCGTGACGGTGAAGGTGCCGGCGGTCGCGTAGACGTGCGACGCCGTCGTCATCGTCGAGGTCACGGGCATCGAGCCATCTCCGAAGTCGAAGCGCCACGAGACGACGGTGCCGTCGGTGTCCGTCGACGTCGAGCCATCGAAGGTGAGGGTGTCGGTGGCTTGCCCCGAGCCCGGCCCCGTCAGGCGAGCGAGCGGAGGAACGTTCATCGTCGACATCGTCACCACGAGCGAGATGGATGCGGAGGCGCTGCGGCCTCCAGAGTCGGTCGCTGTGAAGGTGATGGTGTGCGTGCCGACCGAGAGCGACGAGGTGACGAGCGAGAGGCCGGTACCGAAGGCGCCATCGCGGCTCGAGCTCCAACGCACCGAGGCGCCAGACAGCGCTCCGTCTTCCGTGTCGGTCGCGGTGCCGGTGAAGGTCACCATCGAACCTGACGGAATCGTGGTGCCGTTCATGGGCGCGGTGATGGCGACGACCGGTGGCTGATTCTGCGGCAGCACTCTGACGAGCAGCGTGGCCGTGCCCGTGTTGCCGCCAGAGTCGCGCACCACGAGGGTGATGGTGTGGTCTCCAGCAGTGAGCGTCGAGACAGTGAGAGGGCTGCCCATGCCCAGGGCGCCGTCACGGCTCGAACTCCACGACAACGCCATGCCCGAGAGCGCGCCGTCTTCGGGGTCGAGCCCGGTGCCGGCGAAGGTGACCGTGGTGCCCTGAAAGACGGTCGCCATCGTCGCGGGCTGGGTGATGGTAGCGACGGGTGGCCGGTTGTTGGCCTGATTCACCGAGACGGTGACCGCGCTCTGGCCAGTCGCGCCCATCGAGTCGGTCGCGGTCAACGTGAGCACGTGCACGCCCTGCGTCAGCGCGGGAGCGATCGAGCCACCCGTGCCGAGCGCGCCGTCGAGGCTCGAGCTCCACGCCAGCGAGGTGCCGGTGAGCGCGCCATCTTCCACGTCCGTCGCCGAGCCCTGCAGTGCGCCCGTCATGCCGAGCACGAGCTGGGCGCCGTTGAGGGGTGACGTGATGGTGACGACGGGCGGGCGGTTGGTGCCGGGGCGAACCACCGAGAGCGTGATGGAGGCGACTCCGGTTCGCCCGCTCGAGTCGGTGGCGGTGAGCACGATGCGGTGCGCGCCGAGCGCTGCGTTCGAGAAGGTGACGCGGGGGCCCGAGCCGAGCACACCAGCGCGGTCGGAAGTCCACACGAGGGAGCCACCGCCGATGACGCCGTCTTCGAGATCGGTCGCGCTGCCGACGAGCGAAATGGGCTGCCCTTCGTCGAACACGCTCGCGTTCATCGGAGCGCTGATGGTGACGACGGGGTCGTTCATGCCGCCATCGGCGTTCACGCCACCGTCGACGTTCACGCCGCCGTCATCGACACCTGCATCGGCGAAGGTGCCGCCATCGCCGCTGCTGCCGAGGCGCACGTAGACGCTGACCTGCGCGCTGCCGACGTTGCCCTGGCGATCGACGGCCTCGAGGGTGAGGCGGTGCTCGCCGGGCGAGAGCGAGATGGTGGTGATGGCGCCGCGGCCGACCGTGCCGTCGCGGTCGGACTTCCACGCGACCTGCTCGGGCTGAATCAGCTCGTCGGGGTCAGACACCTCGCCCGAGACCGGGTGGGGGCCGGTGCCGTCGAGGTACGTCCAGTCGGCGGGCGAGACGATGCGCACCGTCGGTGGCCCACCGGCCGTCGAACAGTTGCACCCGGCAAAGAGGCCGAGGCTGAGAAGGAGGAGCGCGCGCACCGCAGCCTCACTGGAACATGATGCGGCCGGCGTTCTGGTAGCAGACGGTCGCCTCACCGGTGGTCGGGTGAACGGCGACGCCCGCCGAGACGCCTGCAGTGGAGCCGAGCTGCGTGTACGCCCAGAAGCCCGCCGCGTTCGAGGTGACGAGCTCGAGCGCGCTGCCGTGAGCATGGAGCAGCACGGGGCGCGATTGGGCAGCCGACCAGGCAATGGCGCCGACGCCGGTGCCGTTCAACTCGACGCTCGACGTCGCGACCGTCGATGCCGAGAAGGTGGAGGCGAGCGCGACGTCGAACAGCCCTGCCGCCGTGCGAATCAGCAGTCGGTTGCCACCGACGATGACGCTTTCACCACGGGCGGTGAGCGGAGGAAGCACGGCAGCAGAGCGGCCGGCAGCGGAGGTCCACGCAACGAGTTGGTTGGGCGAGGGGCTGGCGGAGTAGTCGTACGTGGGGACCAACCACCGGCCCGAGCCATCGACGGCCAGCTCTCCATACAGGTACACGTCGCTCGAGCTCGTCGGCACGGACGCGGTGACGACGTTCCTCGTCCAGGTGTTCGCTCCCGTGCGCAACGCAATCACGACCCGGTACGGAGACACCGAGCCGCTCGAGCCCGTCTGGTACACCACTCCCACCGTCGAACCCGACAGCGCCAGCGACGGCGCCGTCAGCGCCTCCGTCGAGCTGCTGAAGTTGCTCGTCAGCGCGGGCGACGTCGCGTCCACACGCTCACGCAGCCACGTCGCGCCTGACTTCGTCGCGTACATCACCGTGCCTTCGCGCACGTAGACGATGTGCGGCGTGCCGTTCGCCTCGACCTGCATCGACACGAACGGGTCGATGACGCCGCCCGTGTTGAAGCCCATCGCGTCGACGACCTCGAGGCTCCAGGCCGTTCCGTTCCACCGGCCGTACATGAGCGAGGGGTGCGTCTGCGTGGTGAAGGCGATGGCGATGTTGTTGGTGCTGCCTTCGTAACGAACCTCGCAGCCGCCGCCGGAGATCTCGAGCGAGCCGCCGTCGAGCACTGGCATCGGCATCGCGAGGAGCGCGGCCTGCGCCGTCATCGGCCGGTTGTTCTCGACGAGCGGCGTCACCGCGAACTGCCAGCGCATCGTGCCCTCGGCGCCATCACGGCCGGTGACCGTCACCGTCAGCTCAGCGCTCGCGAGGTTGGGCAGCTTCCACTCGGCGGTGCGACCCGACGCAGTGAGCGAACCGGCCGACGCCGAGAAGGTGACGCGGGCGACCTTCGCCTCGTCGACGTGAACGCGAAAACGTTCGGTCGCGCCAGCCAGGTACGCCCCCGAGCTTTCGAGCCGCTCGAGGCCCTTCACGCCGACGGCGTCACCCTGCCCTTCCATCAGCGACTCGGGCGCGACGACCGCGCTCTCGACGGCACAGGCACACCACAGCAGGCACGGCAGCACGATGGACAGACGGGTCATGGAGTCTCCCAGGGGACGACAGCATGACCCGGCCACCAGCGCCGGTGTGCAATTTTCACTCGGACGACAGAATGTTCGCGACGCACATCTCTTCGTCGCTGTTCTCGCCCCAGTTGGTCAGCTTCGAGACGGCCTTCGAGTTGTCGAACACGCACTTCACGCGCAGCTCGTCGCCGGGCTCGAAGCGCACGGGCTCGGCCAGCTGGTATTCCTGCTGCCAGTGGAAGTCCCAGCGGGGGATCTCGAGGATCTTCTTCTTCGACTTGTCGGCCTTGTGCAGCCACAGCTCGCCACGGGTCCCCAGCGTGTGCATGTGGAACATGACGGCCTCGAGCGTGAAGCCGTTCGTCGTGTTGAGCGGAGAGCCCAGCAAACCGAAGTTCGGGCGCGGGTCGGCGCGGTGCTCGTGAATGACCTCGTTCTTGTTCGGGGGGATCTCCATCTGCCCGGCGACCCAGTCGAACTTGAGGAACGGCTGATACGCGAGCTGCTTCGTCACCGTCGGCGAGAGCGAGAACTCCATGGCCGTCTGGTCGGCCGTCGGCGCCGCCTCGAGCGACGAGTAGTGCATTTGCAGCACGACGGTGGAGCCGGGCGGAATCAGCACGCCACCGCCGCGGGGGAACGTCTGGCCCTGGTAGCCGGGCAACCACGCGGTGAGCAGCTTCACGGGGAACTGCTGCGGGCGGCTGCCGAACGGGCCACCGAAGCACTGGTAGCCGGGCGTGGCGTCTTCCGCGTCCCACATGGGTGGGTACTGCGCGGCTTCGCCGTCGACGAGGTACAGCGCGACGTGGTGAACGATCTTCGCGTTGCCCGGCACGCCGTTGACGCCGGTGACGTAGGTGGGCGTCGTCATCGGCCAGCGGAGCACGAAGCAGCGGTAGTCGTCGGGCAGCACCTGCGGCACGTAGGCCTCGGGCATCTTGAGGGTGAGATCGACCTTCGCGAGGCCACCGCCGAGATCAGGGAGCGCGGCGCCGGGCTTCTTCGCGTCGCCTTCGGGCATGCCGCCCTCGACCCACTTCTTGATGAGGTCTTTCTGCTCGGCGGTGAGCGATGGGTCGCGCAGGT
The DNA here is from genome assembly GCA_016879935.1 of Archangiaceae bacterium. Taxonomy (GTDB): domain Bacteria; phylum Myxococcota; class Myxococcia; order Myxococcales; family Myxococcaceae; genus Xiheimicrobium. Next base: position 8,508 of record JAACJQ010000076.1, read on the forward strand.
AGCCGCCGACGTCGTTGCCCGTCGCGAGCCAGGGCGGCATGCGGCCCTTCTGCGTCGAGTCGGCGATGGCCGGCCCCATGGTCTTCGCGGCGGCGTACGAGTCGAGCACGAACGGCGCGACGCCTCCGGTCTTGTGACAGTTCGCGCAGCGCCCCTCGATGATGGGCCGAATGTCCTGATGGTACGTCGGCGACGTGTTGCAGCCGACGAGACAGAGCAGCGCGAGAACGGGGGCGAAGGAGCGCATGGCGCGGGCTTCTACTCTTCTGTGAAGTTCACGCACCAGCGCCACACGCGCAGCGCGTCAACGGAGTAAGTCGCCACGCATGGCTGACGCGAACTCACGCTCGGGGCAGACGTACTTCACGGGGCCGATTCTCGATTGGTGCGATCGAACGCACGCGCCGCACGACGAGGCGCTCCAGTATGCGTTCGACGCGCCGGTGCGCGCAGGTATGCCGCCGATTCACGTCGCCGCGTCGGAAGGGAAGCTGCTCGAGCTGATGCTGCGCATGGTGGGCGCGAAGCGCGTCGTCGAGCTGGGCACGCTGGCCGGCTACTCGGCGCTTCGCCTCGCGCGCGCGTTGCCCGACGACGGCAAGGTGTGGACGGTGGAGTTCGACGAGCAGCACGCGGCCGTGGCGAAAGACGTCATCGCGAAGGCAGGGCTCACGAAGAAGATCGAGGTCTGCCTCGGGCGCGGCGTCGACGTGCTGCCGACGCTCGAGGCGCACGGCCCGTTCTGCGCGGTGTTCATCGACGCCGACAAGGAGTCGTACGACGTCTACGGACGATGGGCTGCGAAGCACGTGCGCCGCGGCGGGCTGTTGCTCGGCGACAACTCGTTTCTCTTCACGAACCTGCTCGACGACACGCCTCGCGCAGCGGTGATGCGACGGTTTCACGAAGAAGCGCGTGCGCACTTCGATACCGTCAACGTGCCGACGCCCGATGGTCTGCTCGTCGGACTCAAGCGCTGAACGGAGGAGGCTCACATGGCGAAGGTGCTCGGAGTGGGTGGGGTGTTCTTCGTGTCGAAGAACCCGAAGAAGCTGGCGGCCTGGTATCGGCGCGCGCTCGGGTTCGACATCACCGCGTGGGGCGGCGCGACGTTCGACTGGAAGGAGTCGAAGACGCATCAGCGCACGACGGTGTGGAGCCCGTTCGCGAGCGGCGATTACTTCAAGCCGTCGAAGGCACCGTTCATGATCAACCTGCTGGTCGATGATCTCGAAGGCGTGCTCGCGAACCTGAAGAAGAAGCGCATCAAGATCGAGCCGAAGCGTGACGACTCGGAGTTCGGCAAGTTCGCGTGGGTGATGGACCCCGAGGGTCGCAAGATCGAGCTCTGGGAGCCTCCGAAGAAATGAGCAGTCCATAACGCGTCGATTGCATCGCTCGACCGGGTTGCTGACGTCTCTCGCTTCGACGTACGCGGCGCGCCCATGACGACCCCCGCAGGCGTTCAACTCGGTACCGGAGAGACGGGCTCGAGCTTTCTTCACCGCGTGCTGCTCGATGCCGCGTCACGGTTTCCCTCGCTGGCCGACGCGAAGGTTCCCGCCGACGCGAAGACGTTCAAGGACGACTTCGGCGACATCGTCACGCGCTTCGAGGCGGCTCGGGTCTGCGCGCCCAATCGGGTCGAGGTCGCACGTCACCTGCTGCACCTGACCAACGCGGCGATGCTGTTCGACGGCGTGCCGTTGATGGCGGCGCTCGAGGAGCCGGTCGCAGCGCCCGAGACGCAGACGCACCAGAGCTCGCCGGCTGGCTACGTGCCCGAGGTACCGCTCGACGGCCGCACCTACCGTGGGCGCGAGATTCAAGTCGCGCTCGACCTGCTCCGTGACGCGCACCACCTGACGCATGCCGCGCACCGTGGGCTGTCCTGGGTCGTCGAGCACTGTGCGAACGGGCTCGACCTGCGAGGGCAGCGCTTCGCCATCATCGGTGCCGCAGCCGAGCTCTCTCCCGCGCCACTGTTGCTCGCAGCCGGAGCGACCGTTCGGTGGCTCGACGTGAAGCCGCCGTCGACGTTCTCGGGCCACCTCGTCACGACGCTCGGCGGAGACGATGTGCTGCAGCAACCGCGCGCCGTCGCCGCCGCGCTGAAGGACTTCGCGAAGGACGGCCCGGTGCACGTGGGCCTCTTCGCGTACGCGCCGGGCGCGGGCCGTGAGCTGCGCCTCGCCGCCGCGATGGATGCGATCGTTCACAGCCTCGGCACGAACGTCGTGAAGTCGGTGTCGCTGTACATCTCGCCGACGTCGCCCGGAGAGCTGCAGGCGGAGGATCTCGACGTCTCGTCGATGCGTGAAGCGTCTCCGGCGTGGTGGCAGCGAGGGTTCGCGGGAGTGCGTGCGCTGAAGGGGCCCGGTTCGTACGGCGCTCCGCAGGCTCGCGTCGCGCGCGGCGCCATCTCGTTGCAGGGCGCGGCGTATCAGGCGGCGCAGTACCTCACGAAGTTGATCAGCTCCGAGGTGCTCGCGGTCGATGGGCTCGGCGGTAAACCGCTGACGCTCTCGGCGAACGTGGCTGGCATCACCGAGACGAAGTCGCTGTCACATCCGCTCTTCCAGATCGCATTCCAGGGAGCGCCCGCGTTCGGCGTGCGCATCTTCAAGCCCGAGACGACGCGTGCCTTGAGCGGGCTGTTGATGCTGCACGACCTGCTGAACCCTGAAGCGCCTGGGGCGAAGAAGCACGAGTCCGAGCTGCACACGGCGCGCTCGCTTCGCAGTCAGCAGATTCACGGTGGCGCGTACGCCCTGCCCTGGCAGTTCGAGTCAGCGGTGCGCACGGCAGCGGTGGTCGGTCTCGGGAAGCGGCCTGACCTGTTGTTGCGTCGACGCTGAAGTCTCCTCGCAGGCTGCACCATTTCTGCACGCGTGCGTGGTGAGGTTCCGCCCATGACGTCGGGCCAACGCCTTCCACGCGCGCTGCTGGTGGTGCTGCTGCTCGGCATCTATTCGACGCTCGGCGTGGTGCGCGTCGTCTCGAACGCGCTGCGTGACGCGAACCTGCTGCGAGCGAGTGTCGCGGTCGTCTTCGGGCTCGTGCTCACGGTCTTGACGGTGGTGGTGCTCAAGACGAAGGAACTGCGAACACCGCGCGCGTTCGTCACGGCGCTGATGCTGGTCGGCGTCTACGCATTCGTCATCTGGCCGATGGAGAGCCCGGAAGAGAAGCTGCACTTCGTCGAATACGGCGCGGTCGGTGTGCTCGCGTTCCTCTCGGCACCAGAGCGATGGAGCGAACTCAAACGTCTCGCCGCGGCCGTGCTCTTCACCGCTGCTGCCGGGTGGATCGACGAAGGCATTCAGGCGCTGTTGCCGAGCCGCTACTACGACCTGCGCGACGTCGGCTTCAACGCGCTGGCCGGGCTGCTCTCGGTCTCCGGGCTCTCCGTCTTCCGGTTCATCTCGAGGCGCTGATGCGTGACGGCGACGCGCCACTGCTCGCGGTGCTGTTCGTCGGGATGCTCGTGTTGCTCGGCGCCATGGCCGCGACTGGCCGCCTCGACCGCCTGACGAACTCGTTCCACGCGCTCTCGCGCACTGACGCAGGCGTGCCCTGAACGTCTGGTGACACGAAGCGATCGAAATCGATCACTGCCTGTTCATCATGAATGCCGGGCGACTCCGCGAAGCACCCACGAACGAGTTCTTCGAAAGGTGCACTCGTGAAACGACTGCTCGTGTTCCTCCTCCTCTCGGCCTGCGATCGCACCCGGCTCGTTCCTGCGCTCGCGTATTCCGAAGCGGCGATCTGCATCGATGGTGACTTCACGCTGACGCGCGCGACACCGGCGGTCATGCTGGTGCTCGATCGTTCGGGCTCGATGGAGACGGCCTTCGGCAGCGGCACACGGTGGACGACCTTGCGGAGCACGCTCTCGGCCACGCTGCCTACGCTCGGAGAGGAAGTCGAAGTGGGCGCGTTCCTCTATCCCGCTGTGGGCGTCTCGGCCGGTCAGTGCACGGTGCCGACGACTCCCGCGCTCACGCCGATGGCGAATCAGGTGGCGGCGGTGCGCTCGTTGCTCTCGTCGACGAGCCCGGGTGGAGCGACTCCGACCGCCGACGCCATCGACGCTGCGGCGAACGCGCTCGAGAACTCGGTGTCGACGGACAAGCCACGCGCGCTCGTGCTCGCCACCGACGGAGCCCCGAACTGCAACCCCTCACTGCTCCCCGCGACCTGCACCTGCGTCGACGGCAAACAGTGCGTGAGCGCCGAACGCTGCCTCGACGACACGCGAACGGCTGCGCGCATCAAGACGTGGGCGAGCGCGGGCGTTCCCACGTGGGTCATCGGTATCGCGAGTGATGCGACGCTCTCGGGCGTCTTGAACTCGCTCGCGAAGGCGGGCGGTCGATCGAACGTCGGCACGAACGCGTTCTTCTCGGCCGCGTCTCCGACCGCGCTCACCGCGGCGTTCACCGAGATTCAGGCACAGCTGCGTTCGTGCGTGTTCGTCTCTCCGTCGGTGCCCGACGTCGGCGGCGTGATGACCGTGACGATGGACGGCGTGGAGTTGATGGAAGACGCGACGAACGGATGGATGTGGGGCGCGATGGAGCGCGGCGAGCTCGTGCTCCGCGGAGAGTCGTGCACGCGCGCGATGTCGTCGAAGACGGGCACGATTTCGCTCACCGTGCGTTGCGCTTCGACCGACGCGGGCACGCCGTACGTCACGCTCGAATGAGAGGCAGAAAACCCGCACCCGCCGCGGAATTCCTGCCACTCGACGCAAGGCACACTTCAGTCCGACGAGCGCGAACCGATTCAGTCGCGACGCGCTTCGATCGATCGATGGGAGATGACCTGTGAGCGCATCGGCTCTCCGCGCTCGACGTAGCGGCCATTCGCCAGGAAGTTCTGAAACTGCGCGGGCAACCCGTGGGCGCGCTTCCAGTTCGCGTCGTCCATCAACTGGTAGTGCACGTGTGGCTCGGTCGACATGCCGCTGTTGCCACACCGGGCGACCTGCTGGCCCGCGACGATGCGCTGCCCAACTTTCACCGACACGCTGCCCTTCTGCAGATGCCCCAGCAGCGAGAACTCACCGGTGCCGTGATCGATGACGACCGAGTTCCCGTACAGCACGCCGGGCCGCGGCTGGTTCGGCACGTTGTCGGGAGAATCGTTCACCACCTCGACCACCACACCGTCTCCCGGGGCGAGCAACGGCTGCCCCCACGCGTAGTAGTCCTCGTTCTTCGTGCCGTCGCCCGTGAACGTGCCCGGGCCCTTCACGATGAAGACATCCATCGCGTAGCGCATGTCTGGCACCGGCGTGTGGCGGTTGTCGTCGTACTTGCGCCCGCCCCACAACACGAACCACGCGCCGTCGAAGGGCAACCGCAGCTCGGCCTGCGTCTTGTGCAGCCCCGACACCGTCGGCGCTTCTTTCACCGCCGGCCGCGTCACCATCGCCGTGAGCGAGCCGTTCGCGTCGAACGCGAGCTCGAGCTCCATGCCGCGCGCCCAGTTCGTCACCGCCGAGACGCGGCGATAGAGCGTGCCGCCGCTCTTCTCGACCATCGCTTCGGTGATGACGCGAACCTCGGCGCCGAGACTTCCGCGCGTCGCGTTGATCAACCCGAGCAAGCCCGACTCGGTGCCGACCTGCGCGCGCAGCGCCGGGCTGCTCGTTCGCCACGCGAGCGTCGTGCGCCCCGCGTACACGTCCTCCGCGAGCGCCCGCGCCTCTTTCAGAGACGGAGCCTGGGCGAGAGCGACGCTGATCAGGGTGACGGCGAACACGGGCGGCGAATCATGCAGAGATCCGCGCTCCGCTGCACGTCTCAATCACATGACGATGTCGGTGCTCGTCTCACTCGAACGGAATGATGCTCAGCTTGTCGCCGGCCTTCACCTTGAGCAGCTCACGCGCCCGCTTGGGAATGAAGACGACCTGATCATCGAAGCGCACCTGCGAGCGCACCGCGCGGAACCGATTCGCGCCCGTGGTGCGCGTCACCGCGACCAGGCACTCGTCGGCTTCCTGCTCGAGGTGTTTGTCGCCGAGCGTCGCCGTGCGGAACCGCCGAATGAGCGAGACGTCGTCGAGGTTCGCTTCGTAGTGCGGGCCACCATCGAACGGGTCGATGTGGTCGACGTACTTGAAGCCGATGCGCTCGAGCATGCGCTGCACGCCGCGCGTCTCGGGGCCGACTTCTCCGATGAGCTTCTGCACCTTCTCGGGGAACAACGTCGCCCAGATGTCGGAGCTCGGGAACAGCTCCTTGATGAACTCCTTGTTCTGGCGCGAGAGCTTGTCGGCTTCGGTGTACTCGAGCTCGGTGAACTTCTTGCCGATGCTCTCCCAGAGCGCGCTGCGGCCATCGGGCAGCAGCGGCGGCAACAGCTCGGCGAGCACACGCTGGCGGAACAGCTTCTTGTGCATCGCCATGAAGAGGAAGCGCACGTACGACAGCTGCTTGCCCGGCTTCTCGGGCCCCGAACGGTACGGCGGGTCGACGACGAGGCCGCCAATCTCGGTCGGGCCTTCGTAGTTGTACCCAATGGACAGCACCTTGTGCCTGAAGTGCTTGTCGATGGTCGCCGAGTACGTCTCGGCCTCGGTCACCTGGAAGTAGATGTGCGGCGCTTCCCAGGTGCCGTGCTGCGCGATGATCATCGACGTGCCGATGATCGTCTCGTTGCGCAGGTCTTCGAGCACGAACAGGTACTCACGCTCGAACGGATCTTTCACCTTGCCGGTGAAGCTCTTCACCGACTTCTCGATGAGGCCCGCCAGCACGTCGTCGTTGTGCGGCAGGTTGACGCTGTTGAGCACTGCCGCCAGGCGCTTCAGCCCAGGCAGGTCGCTCTTCGAGACATCTCGCAGGACCATCATGTGGGGTGGGCTCCGACCCAACCCAATACCCTACGGTCGATCTGACAGCCATCACGGCCGGGTGACTCGCTGCGCCATTCGACTTTTCTTTCGATATCAATGGGTTGACCGAGCCATGCGCCCTGCAACCGTCAACGGCTCGACCCGGCACTTCGAGAAATCGGAGCCACAGGCACGGTCGAGATCGGTCCTCGTGTCGCAGCCGGGCCGAAGGCCGTCACAGGTCTCGGGCAGGTAGGCCCAGACGATGTGCAGCACCCCCGAGCGACCTTCGGGCAGCGCCGCGAGAAAGTCGTCGAGGTGGTTCGTCACGCGCGGCGACAGCTTCACCACCGGCGGCGCGAGCTGAACGCCTTCGGTGCGGCGCAGGAACCGGCGGGCGGCGTCGTCGAGCTGCGGGTTGAGCGTGTCGCCTCCATACGGAGCCGTATCGAGCAGCGGCCCCGACGTGCTGCCGTCGAAGAGCGCGAGCCACACGCGGCCATCACCCGTCGCCGAGAGAAAGCGTCGCTCGATGGCCGCGCGCGTGAGGCGCTGACCGCCGATGGGCCAGGTCTGAAACGTCGAGAGCTGCTCGGCCGAGGTGACGTCGGGAGCATCGATGAGCTGCTGCAGCACCAGCGCGTGCGCGGCGTTGAGCCAGAAGGCGATGCGGTCTTCGACGTCGGGAAATCGCTCGGGGCTCGAGAGCGGCGACGTCTTCGCCATCGACGCGATGAACCGATCGAGCGCCTCGCGGTCCTTCTGCAGGGCGGCCACGTCGACGAGCCCACGTGAATCGACGTGCTGCAACGCCACCATGAAGTCGGCGAGCGCGTACTCGGGCGCATCGTCCGGCACCGACGCGGGCAGTCGTCCGTCTCGGAGCAGCACGACGAACGACACGATGACGAGGGCGGCCGAGAGCGAGAGCACGACGACGCGAAGCCAGTTGGGAACCGTGCGCTCGTCACTCACGAATGGGCAGTCTGCCACGGAGGCTGCACGCTCGCGGCATCCGTGATGCACTGCCGCTCCTCATGCTCTCGCTCTGCCTCGCGTTGGCGCTCGCACAGGTGGCTCCGGAGGCCGACGCGCCGGTGCAGCCGACGCTCACGCCCGCGGAAGAAGGGGTTCCCGTCGCGGCGATGCCGACCCAGCCCCCGCAGGATCCGAAGAGAACCGCGCGCATTCTGCTCACCGGAGGCGCAGGCGTTGCGGGTGCGGGCGCTGCGCTTGGCGCGATGGTGTTGTTCTCGAACATCCGCTCCAACGTGAACGGCACCGGCGCGTCGTTCGACATGGTGTTCGGCACGGCAGCGCTCGGCTCGCTGCTCGTCGCGGGTGTCGGCTTCGCGGTTCATCAGGCGTTTGGTGGTCGTGGAGAAGCCGCGCTCGCCGCGCTCGCCTCGGTCGCGTGCATGGCGCTGACGGGGCTCGCGGTCGGTGCGGCGCAGGTCGATCAGCAGACCGGAGCCATCATGGTCGCCGCCGTCGGTGCGATTCCTGCCGCGGTGTCGGTCACTGCCATACTCGAAGCCACAGGCGCGCTCGGCGGCAACGCTCGCGGCCGCGCCTGGTAGTTGAAGCGATCGCCAACCTCTCCGTCGAAGGCGCACTCATGAAACGACTCGTTCTGTCGATGAGCGTCGTCGCCACGGTCGCGCTCGCCGAAGGCCACGCTGAACGAGAGGGCCTGTCGAGCACCGCGACGAGACTGCGCGGCGCCGACACCATCATGGTCACTCCACTGGGCCTGGTCGCGGTGGGCGGCTCGTCACTGCGGCTGGCGAAGAGCGGTACGATCTCGTGGGAGCTGGTGTACCGCATCGAAGGCGACGCGCTCAGCCGTATCGCCGGCGACGACGAGCGGTTGATGGCAGTCTGGGAGAAAGACCCGAACGTTCACGTCTTCGTCCCCGCGAAGAAGACGCACGTCACCTTCCCCAAACCCGCGCCGACGAACCTGCCTCCCTTGAGCCTCTGGTACGTGCGCGAGCTGGGCTTCGACGGCGACTCGGCCGTCGTGATGATGAGCGGCAGCGCGGGCCGCAACGCGACCCACGTCGTTCACCGCGTCTCGCTCGATGGCTCAGGCAAGGCCATCGAGCTGTTCCGGCAGCCCGGCTACTCGCTCTACGAGTCGAGCCGCGTCTTCGTCTTCGCCGTGTCGAAGGAGCCCGAGAAGAAGTGTGACAATGGCGGCTGCAACATGAGCGGTGTCGTCGCGTGGCAGCTCACGCCCGAGGGGCCGCGCAGCAAGCTGCTGGTGATGGCGAAGGGCGACGAGCTTCGCTGGGCCGGCCCGCTCTTCGGCAGCAACGACGAACGCATCGGCTTCTTCACCGGAGGGCGGCTCTGGCGCTGGTACCCGGCGAGCGATCGACTCGACTCGTCGGCGGGCAGCGCGTACTCGGGCGAGCTCAACCGGTATCGCTTCGTGGGCGACGAGGTGGTGACGGTGAAATCGAACGGCGGCGTCACGACGCTGATGCGGCTCGCGAAGGATGGCACCGAGAAGACGGTGACGCTCGCGCCTCCGCCGCGCGGCGACGTCGACACCGCGTGGGACACCAACGTGTACGGGCTCGGCGCGCGGGGCGATCGGCTCTTCGTTCACGTGGGCAACGCGCTGGTGCTGCTCGACGCCGAAGGCCGCCAGCGCTCGTTGAACGTCGAGCCGATTCTGAAGCGCCGCAACGAGTGGGCGGGCGTGGCGATTCCGACGAAGGATGCGCTCTGGCTCGGCGTCGAGGTGGGCGCCGGCCGCGACTACGTGCAGCTGAGCTGGAGCGACTTCGACAAGCGCGCCAGATGAAACGAGCCCTCGTCGCCGCCGGCGCACACGTCGTCGCCATCGTCCTGTGCCTCGTGAGCGGAGGCGTCGACGCGCCCGAAGACAGCCCTGTGCCCCTCGGCGTGGTGGGCCCGTGGCTGAGCGGGCTCGTCGGGTGTGCCGTCGTCGTCGTGGGCGGCATGGCGAACGACCCTCGGCCGATGCGGGTCGCGAGCGCAGTGCAGGCCGTGGTGCTCATCGCGTGGACGGCGTGGTCGCGTGCGCCGCTCGAAGCGGGAGGCTGGGCCATCGCGGCGGTCGTCGCGACGGCACTCGGGGGCGTGCTGGGCGCTCTCCCTACTGCAGCACGAAGCGATACACGTACCGGACCGTGAGCGTCGCGGGAGCGCCATTGCGAACGCCCGGCTCCCAGCGGCTCTGCTGAATCGCCTGCACCGCTGCGTCATCGAGCCCGTAGCCCAGACCACGCAGCACCTTCACCGCGACGACGCGCCCGTTCACGTCGATGGTGACGAGCAGCTCGACCTCTCCGTCGACCTCGGCGTCTCGCGCTTCGGCCGGGTACTCGAGGCGAACCTCTTCACGCAGGCGAGGCTCGGCATCGGGAAGCGTCGCGACGCGCGGCGCTCCTCCACTGGGAGGAAGCGGACCACCACCGCCGAGCTCGACGAACGGAACACCGGGCGGCGCAGGCGGGCCTTCGGGCACGGAGATGCCCCCGACCGGCGAGGCGGGCAGCGACGGCCCCGCCGCAGGCGCGCGACGCGCCGGAGCTCGAGTCTTGGTGACGACGGCGTGAGGCCGCTCGACGGGCTTCACCACCTCAGGCTCGACGCGAGGAGCCTGCAGCTTCACGTCGAACTCGAGCACACGCGCGACCGACGGCGTCGGCTTCCACGTCGGCAGCCGCGCCCCGATGAGCACGTGCACGGCGACTGAAGCGACAACCGCGACGAGGAACGAACGCCCCACGCGCTCAATCCAGCTGGAAGTTGTAGGTGAACATCAAGGTGTATCCGACCGGCTCGCCATCCTTGATGGCAGGCTTCCATCGAGACACCTTCAACAACCGCTCGCGAGCAGCTTTGTCCAGATCGAAGCCGGGACCGCGAACCACCGCCACGTCTTCCACCTTCCCATCGGGACCGATCTTGACGCGAAGAACGACCTGGCCTTCGACATCCTGAGCCTTGGCTTCAGGTGGATACGGCATGTCGTTGATTGCGTCGGGGTTCAGCAACTGTGGCTCAGTGTCAGCACCACCGGGCGGCACGTACTTCGGCGCGCGATAGGCCTGCACCGTCGACGGGTCGACCGGCTTGTCGGCTTTTCCGTACGTCGTGTTGCCCACGCCCACGGCGAACGTTCCACCCGCCGTCGTCGACGACATCGAGATGCCCACCACGAGCGGCACGGGCTTGGTCGACGCTTCGGGCGGCGGCTCTTCGTTCGGCGGCGGCGGCGCGTCGGGCGGCGGCTTCACCACCGCGACCTTCACGGGCGGCGGCGGCAGCTTCACCTTCGGCGGGTCGGGCTTGGGAGGCTCGGGCTTCGGCTCCTCCACCTTGGGCGGAGGCGGCGGCTCGTAGAACTCCATCTCGACGTGCTTGTTGCGGTGGCCGTGGTCGACCTTGTCGGGCAGGAACACCACCGTCACTGCGTGCGTGCCGACCGACAGCGCCAGCATCACGCCGAGAATCACCCAGCTCACCAGGTCGTCGCCCGATGACGAAGACGGCGGCTGCTGCTGAGTCATCACGGCGGTGCTCATGGTGCTCGAAGCTGCGACGTCCGGCCCGGCCTTGCTGGTTCCGTCTCTCACGGGTTCCGGCGCAGTCACAAGCCCACCAGGTCTCGGGCGCTACGGCGCCGGAGCCTTTCCGTCTTTGACGATGTTGAGGGCGAACTTGGCGATGCCGGCCTCTTTCACGAGGTCGATGATGTTCATCACCTTGCCGTAGTTGAGCGACTGGTCGGCGCTGATGATGGCGCGCACGTCTTTGTCCTTCTCGACGGCCTCCTTCATCTTCACGAGCAGGTTCGCGGTGTCGCTGGGCGCTCCGTCGAGGAAGATGTTGGCGTCTTTGTCGAGCGTGATCATCACCGGCCCCTGAACGGTCTTGTCGTTCGAGTTGGCCGCGCGCGGCAGGTCGACCTCGACGGTCTCACGCACGATGAAGTTCGCCGTCACCATGAAGATGATGAGCAGCACGAGCACGATGTCGACGAGCGGCGTGACGTTGATGCCGGTGATTTCGCCGTCGTCGTCCTGTTGAGCGCCGCCAGCCATTTACTTGCCCGCCACGGTGGTCGAGCGCAGGTGACCGACGAGCGCGTGACCGAGCGCCGACGAACGCGACACCGTCGTCTTCAGCGTGCGCTGCAGCACGTTGTAGCCAACGACGGCGGGAATCGCGACGAAGAGGCCGACGGCGGTGGCGACGAGCGCTTCAGAGATGCCGCTCATGACCGTCGACTGCACCTCGGCGCCCTTCGCTCCCGTCGCGCCGAGGTCGTTGAACGCCTTGATGATGCCGAGCACCGTGCCGAACAGGCCGATGAAGGGCGTGTTCGAGCCGAGCGTGCCGAGGAACGAGAGGAACCGCTCGTAGCGCGGGCGCTCGCGGGCCAGCGTCGAGTTGATGAGCTCTTCGACCGAGTCGGGGCCCTTCGACGACCACTCGATGCCCTCGAGGAGCACCGCAGCCTCCATGCCCTTCTGCGTGCCGACCGCCGCCTTCACGCCGTCGAGGTCGCCCTTCGCGAGCTTCTGCATCACGAGGTCGGTGTTCGAGAGCCGGTGCGTGAAGAAATAGAGCGTGCGCTCGAGCATCACGGCCACCGAGAGCACCGAGAGAATCGCGAGCAGCCACAGCACCCACTCGGCGTCACCGGTGAAGGTGGCGAGCAGCTTCTTGGTGAGCCAGCCGCCCTTTTCGGGGGCCATCATCTGTCCGACGATCAGCAGCGAAGTCATGGATTTGTCAGGTTTCCGCCCCCGGCCTGGAGGGCGGGGGGATCAATCGTTGGCAGGGTGTGCAAAGTCAACGAAAACGCACGTCGGTTGCAACTGGCTCTCGTCAGGGAAACCAGTCGCGTGAAATGGCGAAGTACCCCAGCCGCAAGAAGCCGAAGCCGAAGAACGCGGCGAAGAGCACCCGAAAGACACGCGAGAACCAGGGCTCGAGACGATCGAGAGAGCGCTCCATTTCGTTCACGCGGGCTTGAGGCAGAAACGCCGTCACGCCGAGCACGAGGAAGAACGGCCAGAGGAAGACGACGAAGGGGTTGGCGCCGAGCGCGAGCAGGAACTCGCCTTGCGACAGCATCGAGAGGCCGCGACTGACGCCGCAGCCCGGGCACGGCAAGCCGGTCGTCGCGTGGAGCGGGCACAGGTCGGGGCCGAGGCCCAGCATCGGCATGAAGAACGTCGCGACGAAGGCCGCGAAGACGACGCGCCGCGACCATGGGCTGATCAGCCCTTTGAGCCACGCGCGAGGCCGATTTTCAGGCGCGACAGCGGTTTCTTGCACCTGACCTCTGCCAGCGGGTTCAACCACCCAGTTTGCGCTTCCGGGATTCACCCGGGCAGCACTAGCCTCGCTTCTGCTTCAATCTCAACCAGTCGTCGGAGGGGTACTACACATGGCAATGATTCTCCTGGCTCTCTCGGGCCTGCTCAGCCTCGTCAACCTGGCGTCGCTGATCGTCTTCCTGATTCAGCTCTACAAGGCCACGGGAGCCGGCCACGCGGTCGCAGGGTTCTGCTGCGGCCTCTACACCCTCATCTGGGGCTGGCAGAACGCCGATGCCCTCGACGCGGCGAACCCGCCGATGGTGCTCAAGTACAAGCAGTGGATCATGCTGTGGACGGGCGCGATCCTCGGCAACATCGTGCTGAACATCGCCGGCCAGGCGATGGCCCGCATGTAATCAGCCTCACGGCTGCTTGAAGAACGAAGGCCCCGACACCATTTCAGTGCCGGGGCCTTTCTCTTTCGAAAGTCTGAAAGCTCAGCCCTTGAACGACGGGCCCGAGTACTGCGCGTCGCCGAAGCCGAGCATGGGAATGAAGATGAACGGCAGGAACACCATGCCGATGGCGTAGCCGGTGCTCTTCCCGAACGACTTCGCGAGATCGATCATGATGAGGATCATCGCGACGAAGTTCACGCAGGGCACGAAGGTGAGAATGAACCAGAGAATCGGGCGACCGACGATCTGGGTCATGACGTAGGTGTTGTAGATGGGAACGATGGCGGCCCAACCCGGCTGGCCAGCCTTCACGAACAGCTTCCACATACCCGCGATGATGACGGCAAAGATGGCGAGCTCGACGACGAGCATCAGCAACCCGACGATGGCGCCTGCAGCGCTTCCTCCACCACTTTCTTCCATGGTCTTCCCTCCCGATAGGCCTGCGTTGATTGCGGCGACGGGACGGTACCCGAAGAGCCCGAAAGTCAGACCTTCAAAGTGATGAACGTGCTCGATCGCACCATCACGTGGCGAATCGTGGTGCAGCCGCTGCTGCAGCCGGCGATGCGTGTGGTCGCGCTCGCGGTGTTGATCGGCTCCATCGTGTTGCCGGCGGGGCCGCTCGGGCCTGACCTGTGCCCCGTGCATCGCGCGACGGGCCTGCCCTGCCCCGGCTGCGGCGTGACGCGCGGGTTGATGTACGTCTCGCACGGTCAGTTCGCCGAAGCGCTCGGTGCGAACCCGTGGGTCGTCATCCTGTGGCCGGCGCTCGTCCTGCTCGCGCTCAGCATCGTGGTGCCGGCCCCGTCGATGAACCGGTTCGACGCGCTCATCGAACGCTGGGAGCCGTGGCCCTCGAGGGTCGTGCGCGTACTGCTCGTCGCGTTCTTCGGCTTCGGAATGGTTCGGATGATCGCGTTCCTGATCAGCGGCGAACCATTCCCCTGATCCATCACGGCATCGGCATGCGCACGTCACCCGGCGCCACGTGCACGTTGCCGGTGGGCAGAATCCACTGCTGGGGGAAGCGCTCTTTGTCGGCGCGCTCGGCCGAGACCTCTCCGATGACGCGGAAGGTGACGGCGCGACCCGTCACGCGAACGGCCCGCCGCGAGAAGATGACGAAGTTCAGCTCAGTCGCCTCCTGCGAGAGCAGGTACAGGCCGTCTGACTGCGAGCCCGCGACGGCGTGAGCCGAAGCCGCGCGCACGAGGGGATCGGCGTAGGCCGCGCCGAGGCCCGCGATGACCTGATCGAGGCGCAGGCCGAAGAGATCTCCGTTGATGCTGCCGATGAAGCTCGAGAGGCCGCCGGCGCCGCCTTCGTCACCCCAGCAGAAGATGAAGAGCACGCACTGGCGCGAGGCCTCGCCTTCGAGCTTGTCGCCGATCTGGTACGTGACCTCTTGCGGGCGCGCCCACATCGAGTGCGCTTCGGGCCGCATCGAGGCGGCCGAGTCGAGGTGATTGCGCGCGCTCGACGTCACCGCACACGAGGAGCCAACCGAGACGGCAGCCGCGAGAAAGAGGAGTTTCTTCATGCGTGCGCTCGTAGACCGCGGCGCGCGACGCTCCAACGAAGTTCGACGCGGGCGTCGCGACTCCGCGCGACCTTGCCGTGGAGGGTTCGACCCGACGTGAACGCGCTGCTCGGGACCACGAAAGTCGGGCAGCACTCCGACCCAGAACCAGCGAGTGTTCCTCGCGTCAGGCCGGCTGCGCCCACCGACCGACCGAGATCATTCCGCCCGGGCGCATCTCCATCAGCAACGTACGCGCCGAGTAACGCGACTCGGTGAGCCACGAAGGCTCCGAGCTCCACGTCACGTTCGAGCTCGTCACCTTGCCCGCTGCATCGAACGTCACCGTCACCTCTTCGGCGTAGTTGTTCACCTCGCCGAGCGAGTTCGGAGCCGTCGAGCCATCGGCGTCTTTCATGTCGTCGAAGCTGCCGGTCGCGAGCACCATCGAGGTCACCTTGCCGGCCGCGTCGCGATCGACGCGAATCACGTTCGCCATGTGGTCGACACGGCCATCGCCGGTGTGGTCGATGAAGATGACGTCGCCGGCAGTCATCTGGCTCACCGGCACTTCTGGCTTCGTCTGGTCGCCGGCGTTGTCACGAGCGGCGCTCCACGGAGCGGTCACCTTCACGGCGCGCGAGGCCATGTTCGCGTCGACGCCCGGGTAGCGCACGTTCACGCCCGCGAGCATCGAGGCCTTCGGGTCGAGCCGCTGAATCGCCTGCGCGTTCTCGTAGCCGGGGCGCACCTTCGCGAGCGTCTCGACGCGGCTGAAGAAGCCCTGCGGGTTCGCGGCGGTCGAGGCCACCCAGTCTTTCGCGGGCAGGCCCTTCGGCGCGGGCAGTTGCACGCCGAGGTCGGCTTTCACCTTCGCGCGGAAGCCATCCATCATGAAGAGCGAGAGCGTCTTGCAGTCGCACTCGAGGCGGTTGCCCTTGAGCTGCTCCCAGTACGAAGCGACGAAGCTGCCGTACGCCTTCTGAATCTCGGGGTGGTTCCAGTCGATGGGCTTCGAGCGGTCGGTGATGGCCGGCAGGCGCGGGCCGTTGATGGCCGCGGTGGTGAGGTACTGGAGCGGGTTGCCGCTCTTCTCGGCGGGCGTGCGGAGGTCGGTGCTCGCGAGCTTCGCGTCGAGGGCCTTGAGGGTCGCCGCGTCGACGATGCCGGTCACGGGGAGGCCAGCGCCGGTCTGGAACGACTTGAGCGCCCGCTCCGTGCCGGGCCCGAACTTGCCGTCGACGGTGCCGACGTTCACGCCGAGGCGCGCGAGTGCGTACTGCACCGCGACCGCGCGATCGCCGTTCTGACCACGCCCGAGGGGAAGGCTCCCAGCGGCAGCGAACGCGTTCTGGAGCGCCGCGTCTTTCGGGACGAACGGGCCCGCGTCGGCGACGTCGAACACCGCGCGCGCCTGGAGCGCCGCAGCGACGGTCGCGGCCTTCGTCGCAGCGCCCGTGTCAGAGGTCAGGTTGATGGAGCCCGCGTCGCCGTTGCGATCGAACGCGTCGACGGTCTTGAAGAGCGCCGCGGCTTCATCTGCTCCGGCGATCTTCCCGTCGTGGTTCAAGTCGGCCTTCGTCACGTCGACGCCCGCGAGCTTCGGGTCTCTGCCCGCTTCGGCGACGTCGATCTTCTTGTCCTTCAGCGACTGGGTGAACTCGTTGCGGGAAAGGCGGGCGACCATGGGGTTCCTCAAGCACGAGGAGGGTGGAAGGCGCCAGCCCCCACCCTTCGACCTCGGCGAAAATGAAGTTTGGACGAGTTACTGAACGCGCAGCGTGTACGAGCCATTGTTGCGCGCGAGCTCGGCGTTCATGTCGGCGCGGAACTGCCGCAGCGTGGCGGCGTCTCCGACGATGCCGAGGCAACCAGCAGTGCCCGGGCCGGCGCCGTCGGGGTGAATGCGCAGGTACTGACGATCGCGGCCAGCGCGAGAGTCGTAGAAGCGGTCGGAGCCGGGACGACGCGGGTCCTCCATCACGAAGCTGAAGCCGACGCCGTCACGCGTGAAGCCCGCGTCGGAGCGGCTGTTCATGTGCGCGCGCACCCGGAACTCACCCTGCGGCGTCGAGAAGCTGCGGCTGTTGCCCGAGCGGAACTGGTACGTGTGCCCGTTCACCGTCACCGAGCCCGTCACCATGCCGCGCGTGTTGCGGGGCGAGTCGATGCGCGCGGTGCCGTTCGTCGCGCTCCGGTTGCCGCCGTTGATGTCGACCGGGTTCGTCGTGCGGCGATCGAAGCCGTCACGGCGAAGCGCCTGCATCGTCTTGGTGCCAACGACGCCGTCGACGTCGAGGCGACGAGCCTGCTGGTACTTCTCGACCGCCGCCTTCGTCTTCGGGCCGAACGAACCATCGGTCGCGCCGGGGTTGAAACCAGCCTGGCGAAGCGTGTCCTGCAGCCGACGAACCGAATCACCGCGAGAACCAACCGAGAGAGTGCTCATGCGATGTTGTCGCAGCCGCGTGGCCAAACGCGCACCTTTTGATCTGTAATTGGTGTTGCTGTCGGAGCATGTAGGCCAATGACGGCGTGGCGATTGCTCAGCGCGAGGCCATGCGAGTGGCTCTCCTGAGTTTGGTCGTTGTTTCGATGGGTTGCGGTCGTGATGGGCTCCTCGAGCCTCAGACTTTCGAGGAAGGGGCGCTTCACCTGCGCGGAACGCTGACGTTGAACGCACAGAAGAAGAGCGTGCTCAACCTCGAGATACCGGCACGAGCTGAGTTCACCATCGTGGGCGCAGCGGCTGCGAACTCACCGCAGACGGCCTTCACGTCATTGCGGCGCTTCGATGCGATGACCGACGAGGTCGCGGTCAAGCCCGCCGCGTTGGGAGCCACGTCGCTCGAGCACCTTCGGCTCACGCAGACGGGCATCACCATCTCCATCGATCAGGTGGTGGCGAAGATTGGCGGCGATGCGGTGAACGTGTCGGGCACGGTGATGACCTCGGCTGGTGACGTGTTCGATCAGACCTCGTTCACGGGAACGCTCGCGCTGGCGAAAGAGACGGGGGGCGCGAAGGTTCAGCTGCGCTCCGTGCGGCCCAGTGGCGCGCTGAGGCCGTTCGACGAGCTCGACATTCGGGTGGAGCAGCCGCTGTCGGTTTCTGATCTCGCTGAGCTGAAGGTGCTGCAGAACGGGGCGCCGATCACGTTCGCGATGCAGACGGGCTCGCAACCGTTCACGAACCAGTTCCGCATTCGCGCGACGGAGTTGATGACACCCGGCGCTCGGCTCTCGCTCGGTGGAGCGGTCGTTCACGAGGGGGCGCCGCTGATGATTCCGACGGAGCCCCAGGTGAAGGTCGAAGACGTCGTCGGTGGTTGGCAGTCGACCTCCTTCGAGGGGAGCGGCAAGGTGCAGACGAACCTGAGCAACGGGCCACCGGTCGCTGAAGCGGTGATGCAGGTCTCGAACGGCGCAGCGATCTGGCGTCATGAGGTGGTGCCCGCTGGGGCGAGGCGGCTGACGCTGTGGGCCCAGTCGCTGTCGACGAGCGGGAGCCAGCTCGTGCATGGAACGACCGCGAAGGTGGCGGTCTCGACGGTGCCAGGTGCCGCGACCGTTCTCGCCAGCGTCGAGCCGTCGCTCGCGTGCAAGGTCGACCACTTCACGTTCTGCAGCGCGTGGGCGGAGGTGACCTTCGACGTCAGCGCTCTCCAGGGCAAGACGCTGTACCTCGAGGTGAACTCGACGGTGCCGTCCTTCTTCGGCTCCGTGTTCGATGGGTTTCAGGTGGCCGAGCCGCACTTCCGGAACTGACGGCGGGAGGAGAGGTGTGATTCGGTACGCGGCCGCGTGACCGGGGAAGCGACATCGTGAGCTGGATCGTGATGGCCATGCTGGCGGCGGCTCCCACGACGATCGCGATCGATGGCTCGACGGCGTGCGCTCCGAGACAGGTGCTCGAACGGGAACTTCGCCGGGCTCCGGTTCAGTTCGTCGAGGGTGCGGCGGCCCTGATCGTTCGCCTCGCGCCCGAGGGGGCGTCGCATCGACTGCTCGTTCGTGACGCGAGCGGAGCGATTGTCATCGAACGAGTGCTCCCGACGGCGGCGTGTCAGGAGGCCGGTGTCGCGGCGGCGCTGATCATCGATCGGGCGTTGCGGGACATCGTGGTGCGATTGCCTCCGAGCGTGACCAGGGACGCGACGGCGAAGGACGCGACGAAGAACGACGCGACGAAGAACGACGCGACGAAGAACGACGCGGCGAAGAAC
>JAACJQ010000405.1 GCA_016879935.1 Archangiaceae bacterium
AGTCGATGCGGGTCTGAGCTTCGAGTCCGGCCAGGTCTCGGCGAAGTTCGTCGAGCGCCTGCGCCGGGCGTTGTCGTTCGAGAACCCGCAGGTTCGAGTTCGGGCACGACTCCGGCTCGCTCGCACAGACGACGCGCTGATGTGCTTCCTCGAGGAACGAGAGGGGCGAGTGCGGCTGCCGCGTGGCGCCGTTCATGTGCTCCGGCGCGAGGCGGACCGCGCTGGGCTCAAGCTGACGTTCGACGACGCGCGGGTGCTGCCTCGTGAGCGGCTCGAGCTTCCGACCGTTCCGCTGCGCGCCTACCAATCACGGGCGGTCGCCTCGCTCGCCACGGTGACGCAGGGGGCAGTCGTGCTGCCCTGCGGAGGCGGGAAGACTCGCGTCGCGCTCGGGGCCATCACCCGCCTCAAGACGCCAGCGCTCGTCCTCGTGCATACCCACGACCTCGCGGAGCAGTGGCGCAGCGAGATTCTTGAGCGGCTGGGAGTCACCGCGGGTCTGGTGGGAGCAGGCGAGGTTTCTGAGGAGCCGCTCACCGTCGCCCTGATCCAGGCGTTGGTGCAGTGGCCGAACGCTGAGCTCGAGTCGTTCCTGTCGAAGTTCGGCCTGCTGGTTCTCGATGAGGCGCATCACGTGGCTGCCAGCACCTTTCACGCCGTCGTCGACCTCTGCCCGGCGCGCTACCGGCTCGGCCTCACCGCGACTCCGGAGCGGGAGGACGGTCTGACGCCGCTCCTTGAGGTCTTCCTTGGAAGACCGCTGCTGGTTGTCACCCACGACGAATTGGTGGCCGCGGGAGTGCTCACCGAGCCTTCGATTCGCACCGTCTCGACGAGCTTCACCTTCCAGTACCGCTCGGCGAGGGACTACTCGAAGTTGCTGAGCGCCATCGCTGCCGATGTCCCGAGGAACAGGCTCGTCGTCGAGTCCGTGGTGCGCGAAGCGACCGAGGGGAACACCTGCCTCGTCCTCTCAGGACGCGTCGACCACTGCGAGCACCTCGCGGAGTCCGTGCGCGCGGCCGGCATCCGCGCCTCTGCGCTGACAGGAAAGGTCACACGCGAGCAACGGAAGGTGCTCCTCGACGACGCACGCGAGGGCCGACTGCAGGTCCTCGTGGCGACGAGCCTGGCCGACGAAGGGCTCGACCTGCCGCGGCTCTCACGAGTGTTCCTCGCGTTCCCTGGGCGCTCGCGCGCGCGCACCATTCAGCGCCTCGGCAGGCTCATGCGCCCGCACCCGTCGAAGGCGGCGCCGGTGCTCTTCGACTTCGTGGACAAGCGAGTGCCCATTCTTCGGCGGCACCACCTCGAACGTCGGCGCCTCTATTCCGAGGTGCTGGGCATCGCGGCGTCCGAGCTGAGGGCGCCATGAGCCTCGCCCCGAACCTTGACGCCATTCGCGCAACCTGGCGCTGGCTCGCTCACGCGGCGCACGGAGTGTCGGAGGTTCGTGTCATTCGGCCAGGCGGTGGAGTCGTCGGTATCGGCTTCTTCGATGATGAGGAATCGTTCGTTCGCGAGTGCGCCCGGAGCAACGCGAGCGCCAACGTTTACGTTGGCATTCAGCCGCGCCCGAGGCGTTTCCTTGCGACGGCTCGGAATGCGATTCGGCCGCTGCACGCCGGTGCGACCAGGAAGGACGTCGAGGTCGTCACGGCGACCGTCATCGACCTCGACCCGGTCCGACCCAAGGACACCGCGAGCACCGAAGTCGAGTTGCTCCAGGCGGTCCAGGCCGCAGAGCTCGCCGTGGACTGGTGCATCGCGGAGGGGCTGGCGCCGCCGCGACTGATGATGAGCGGGAACGGGGCTCAGCTTTGGTTCGCCCTACCACCGAAGTCGATCGATGAAGAACTCCAGCGTGGGCTCAAGGCATTCGAAGCCGAGCTGCGCGAACGGTTCCAGAGTGCGCAAGTGCACGTCGATTCGATCCACGACACCGCGCGCATCATCAAGGTCATCGGCACCGTCAGTCACAAGGGCGACGGCCGCGGCGACCGCCCGCATCGTGTGAGCGAGTGGCGGAGTCCTTACGAGCGACTCGAAGACCAGCGGCTCCTGGGGCGACTGCGTAAGGCGACGCCGTTGCTCCCACTGCTCACGCCGAAGACGACCAGCAAGGCTCGGCGGACAGCCGACGGGCACTACGACTGGGCGAACCCGGTCGACATGTGCCCGGCCGTTCGAAAGCTCTGGCAGGAGGGCGCCGAGGACCGGAGCCTGGCCATCTTCAACATGGTGCGCTTCTTCGCGCACAAAGGACTCGGGCTCGACGAGGTGACCGAGCTCATCCTCGAGTACGACAGGCGCGGACTGGGCAAGCTCGGCGGGCGCGATGGACCCGGCTACGTGCGCAAGGCGTGGGAGAAGATTCAGGCGACCGCCGACAAGGTCGGAGCCATCGCCCCTCCGTGTCAGGCGCTGCGCAAACTGGGCCTCTGCCAGGAGTCCGTCACCCGCTGCGACCTCCCGCAGCTGGCGTCGCCGAAAATGCCACCCGCACCTTCGCGGAAGCTGCGGACCGATGAGCGCGATGACGAGAACGAGGCTCGCGACGACGCCATCGAGGGAGAAGTCCTCGAGGACGCGCGCTGCTACTACACGCTGACCGCGCGGGGAGAATCGAAGGTCGTGTCCTCGTTCACCATCTCGACGACGAGCCGCATCGCGACCGACGATGGCGAGATCATCGTTGGCGATGCCCTCACCGACAGGGGCACGACGGTGCCGCTGCGCCTGCCGCTCTCGGCATTTCATTCGAAGCGAGACCTGATTCGCCAACTGCCATCGGCGGACCTTCAGTGGACGGGGAGCGACAACAACGTCCAGGGACTGCTTCGGGTGCTGGCTCGTCGGCCGGTGCCCCGCCGACAGGGCTCGAGCATGCTCGGCGACTACCGAAAGGGCGACCAGCACCTCTGGCTCGGCCCCGACTGCGCCATCGACAAGACCGGCTTCGTCGACCCGCCGCCAGTGGTCTACGTCCCAAGCGGCGCGTCGCTCGACAAGCGCCTCTCGTACCTGCCGACCGACGACGAGACCTTCCTCTCCATCGCGCGTGTGGTGTTTCGCTACCTGCCGCAGGTGAACACCCCGGCGGTCATCCTCCCCGTGCTCGGGTGGTTCTTCGC
>JAACJQ010000077.1 GCA_016879935.1 Archangiaceae bacterium
CCCGACATCGTGGTGTTCGTGAACGGGCTGCCGCTGGCGGTCATCGAGCTCAAGAACGCCGCCGCCGAGAACGCCACGATCTGGAACGCCTTCCAGCAGCTCCAGACCTACAAGGTCGAGCTTCCGTCGCTGTTCGTCTTCAACGAGCTGCTCATCGTCTCCGACGGGCTCGAGGCGCGCGTCGGTACGCTCTCGTCCGACCGGGAGCGCTTTCAGCCGTGGCGAACCATCGAAGGCGAAGCGCTGGCTCCGACGACCATCTCGCAGCTCGAGGTGCTGCTGCACGGCATCTTCGAGAAGCGCCGGCTGCTCGACCTGATTCGTTACTTCGTCGTCTTCGAGAACGACGGCGAGAAGGTCATCAAGAAGATGGCCGGCTACCACCAGTTTCACGCGGTCGGCCGGGCGCTCGAAGCGACGTTGATGGCGTCGGCTCCGAAGGGCGACCGGCGCGTCGGCGTCGTCTGGCACACCCAGGGCTCGGGCAAGAGCCTGACGATGGCGTTCTACGCGGGGCGGGTCGTTGAACATCCCCAGATGCAGAACCCCACGCTCGTCGTGCTGACCGATCGCAACGACCTCGACGACCAGCTCTTCGGCACCTTCAGCCATTGCCATGAGCTGCTGCGGCAGACGCCCGAGCAGGCGACCGACCGTGGGAACCTGCGTGAGCTGCTCAAGGTGGCCTCGGGCGGCGTCGTGTTCACGACGATTCAGAAGTTCATGCCCGAGAAGGGCGACACGTTTCCGCTGCTGTCGGCGCGCTCCAACATCGTCGTCATCGCCGACGAAGCGCACCGCAGCCAGTACGACTTCATCGACGGCTTCGCGCGCCACATGCGCGACGCCCTGCCCAATGCGTCGTTCATCGGCTTCACCGGCACGCCCATCGACTCGGCCGACAAGAACACCCGCGCCGTCTTCGGCGACTACGTCAGCACCTACGACATCCAACGCGCGGTGCAGGACGGCGCCACGGTGCCCATCTATTACGAGAGCCGGCTCGCGAAGCTGCAGCTCCGTGAAGAGGAGCGCCCCCATCTCGACGACGCGTTCGACGAGCTGACCGAAGGCGAAGAGCTGGAGGGCCGCGAGAAGCTCAAGTCGAAGTGGTCGGCCCTCGAGGCGCTGGTGGGGACCGACCGGCGCGTGGCGCTCATTGCCGAAGATCTCGTGCGTCACTTCGAAGGCCGCCTCGAGGTGATGGATGGCAAGGCGATGATCGTCTGCATGAGCCGTCGCATCTGCGTCGACCTCTACAAGGCGCTCACGGCGCTGCGGCCGCAGTGGCACGACGAGGCCGACGACCAGGGCGAGATCAAGATTGTCATGACCGGCTCGGCTTCGGATCCGAGCGAGTGGCAGCAGCACATTCGAAGCAAGCGCCGCCGTGAGGCCCTCGCCAATCGCTACAAGGACCCGGAAGACCCGCTGAAGCTCGTCATCGTTCGCGACATGTGGCTGACCGGCTTCGACGCTCCATGCATGCACACGATGTACGTCGACAAGCCGATGCAGGGACATGGGCTGATGCAGGCCATCGCGCGCGTGAACCGGGTGTTCCGAGACAAGCCAGGCGGCCTCGTCGTCGACTACCTCGGGCTGGCTGATCAGCTGAAGAAGGCTCTGCAGATCTACACAGAGAGCGGAGGGCAGGGCGAGACGGCGCTGGATCAGAAGGAGGCCGTCGCCCTGATGCTCGAGCGCTACGAGCGCTGCAGAGATCTCTTCCACGGCTTCGACTGGTCCGCCTGGACGCAGGGGCCGGCAACCGAGCGGTTGAGCGTGTTGCCCGCTGCCCAGGAACACGTGCTCGCGCAGGAGGACGGCAAGGAGCGCCTGCTGCAGGTCGTGACCGAACTCTCGAAGGCGTTCGCCCTGGCGGTGCCGCATGACGAGGCCATTCGAATTCGTGACGACGTGGGGTTCTTTCAGGCCGTTCGAGCGGCGGTCTCCAAGACGACCGTGGGCGACCGCAGGGCCTCAGGCGATCTCGATCATGCGATTCGGCAGATCGTCTCGAAGGCCATCGTCTCGGACCAGGTGATCGACATCTTCCGGGCCGCCGGGCTGAAGAACCCCGACATCTCGATTCTCTCGGACCAGTTCCTCGCAGATGTGCGGGACATGAAGCACCGGAACCTCGCGGTGGAGTTGCTCCGCAAGCTGCTCAACGACGAGATCAAGGCGCGCTCGAAGCAGAACCTCGTTCAGTCGCGATCGTTCGGCGAGATGCTCGAGAAGGCCGTGCGGCGGTACCAGAACCGGGCGATCGAAGCGGCGCAGGTGATCGAGGAGCTGATCGAACTCGCCAGAGACATGCGCGCTGCGCAGAAGCGTGGCGATGATCTGAAGCTGAACAGTGACGAGCTGGCGTTCTACGACGCGCTCGAAGTCAGCGACTCGGCGGTGAAGGTGCTCGGTGACGAGACGCTTCGGAAGATTGCTCAGGAGCTGGTCGATAGCGTTCGGAAGAACGTGTCGATCGACTGGACGATGAAGGAGTCGGCTCGGGCAAAGCTGAGGGTGATCGTGAAGCGCATTCTGAAGCGCTACGGGTACCCGCCGGACAAGCAGGAGATGGCCACGAACACGGTGCTCCAGCAGGCCGAGTTGCTTTCAGACTTCTGGATGGCCAGCGCGTAGTCGGTGAGGAGGTGCCCATGACCACCGTCGCGCCGTCATGTACCTTCTCAAGACCGTGAGCTTGACCCCTGCGCAGGCGAAGAAGATTCGGAAGCTCTTCTGGATGGGCCCGGACACACGCACCGTGACCGTCGAAGACATCGCGTACGCCGGGCTCGATGAAGAGCGCGAGCTCGCCCGAAAAGCTGGGCGGGAGGAGGGGCTCTCGGTGCTCCGGAGTGTGCTGCGTGATCTCTGGAAGGCCCGCTTCGGCAAAGTTCCGAAGACCGTGCAGAGCAGGTTCGCGACGGCCGAAGCGAAGCAGCTCAAACAGTGGGCTTCGCGGCTGGTGACGGCGAAGTCGCCTGCCGACGTCCTGCGGTGACAGTTCACCAACCCGCGGCCTGATTTCAGGAGGTTGGGAGACGTCGATCCACATGTCAGACCCCTCTGATACTGATTGGATGTTCAGGAGGGTCGAATGCGGGTCGCCTACATCCATCTGCCGCGGTTTCCACTTCAACGACTGGTGCTGGAGCAGCCGTCTTTCTCGGGCAAGCCGGTGGTGCTGCTCGAAGACGTGAAGGGCGCCGAACGGGTGCGCTTCGTGTCGCGTGCTGCGAGCGCGGCGGGCGTTCGGCTCGGGCAGACGGGCGCGGCGGCGGCGGCCACGGTGCCGGGTCTCGTGAAGCGCCGCTTCGACGACGAGGCCGAGTGGAAGGCGCTGCGCACGCTGGGCGAGTCGTTGCTGGTGGTGGCTCCGGCGTTTCAGCTCGATGCGCCCGATGGGCTGTGGGTCGACGCGTCGGCCGCGCACCTGTTCGGTGGAGAGCAGGCCTTTCGTGAAGAGCTGATCGCCCGCTGCAACGTGGCCGGCTTTCGCGTGAAGGTGGTGATCGGCTCGGAGCGCTTCACCACCCAGGCCCTCTGCCGCTTCGGTGATGGCGCCATCGTCGCCGCGCAGGGCGGCCGGTTGCTCGCGCAGGCTCCGCTCGATGCGCTGCTCGGCGCCGGCCTCGGTGACGACGTGCTCGGGCCGCTCAAGGCGCTGGGCCTGTCGACGCTCGGTGAGGTCGCCGCGCTGCCCATCGGCTCGCTCGCCGCGCGCTTCGGTACGCACGGACACCTCGTCGCGCAGCTGGCTCGTGGGCAAGACGATTCGAGCCTCACCCCCGAGGTGCTGCCCGAGGTGATCGACGAAGCCGTCGCGCTCGACTGGCCGGCCGAGCAGCTCGAGCCCGTGCTCTTCGCGATCAAGATGGTGGTCGATCGCGTCTGCGCGCGCCTGCAGGGGCGGCAGCTGGCGGCGGTGCGGTTGACGGTGGGGCTCACGCTCGAAGGCGCGGGGCTGACCGCGTTGCCGCTCGTGCTCGCCCGGCCCGCGGCGCACTCGAAGCTGCTGCTCGAGCTCATTCGGCATCGGCTGACCGATCTCTCCGTGAAGCACCCCATCGCCGGCGTGCGGGTGATCGTCGACGAGGCCTGCCCTGATCCCGGGCGGCAGTTGATGCTGGGTGACGCTCCCGCTGGAGACGCCCAGCTCGAGGTCGTGCTCTCGAAGCTGCAGTCGGCGCTGGGCGAGGCGTCGTTGTTCTCGGCCGAACCCATGGCCAGACATCGACCCGAGGCGGCGTGGAAGCTGGCTCCATTTCGGCCGCCCGACACCGGCCGGCCTTCCGACCTCTGGGGCGCCGTCGACGCGGAGTGGACGCTGGGCGCGAAGCGGGAAGAACCGGCCGCTCCCGAGCGCACGAAGGAGCGGCAACAGACGAACGATCAGCTCGCGTTGCTGGCGGCTCCCGCGGCGGTGGTGCCTCCTGCTCCAGCCGTCTGGGAAGGGCCTCGCGGGAAGGCGGCGGCGGGTCCCAACGAGGCCGACGTGATGGACGTGATCGCCGGCCTCGAGGTGGGCGCGAAGTGGCGGGGCTCGAAGGTGAAGGCGGTCGCCGAGGCGGTGCTGCTGCCGACGACGCTCGAGGCCCGTCCGTCACGCCTGTTCCGCGAGCCGTCGGTGTTGCACGCCGAGCTCACCTCGTCGGGCTTGCTGGCGTCGGTGACGTTGCAGGGCCGGCGGCGACGGGTCGAAGCGATGGAAGGCCCCGAGCGCCTCGTCGGTCAGTGGTGGAGCCCCGAGTCGGTCGCGCGCGATTACTACCGCGTGCAGCTCGAGGGGGTCGGCGTGCTCTGGGTGTTCAAAGACGCCGCCGATGGCCGGTTCTACGCGCACGGCATCTTCGACTGACGCCATGTACGCCGAGCTCGTCTGTCGATCGAACTACGCGTTCCTGCGCGGGGCCTCGCACCCTGAGGAGCTCGTGTCGGCTGCGGCCGCGCTGGGGTTGTCGGGGCTGGCGATCACCGACGACGACGGGCTGTACGGGCTCGTCAAAGCCCACCTCGAGGCGAAGCAGCAGAAGCTCAAGCTCGTGCTCGCGAGCCGCATGACGCTGCTCGATGCGCCACCCATCGCGCTCTACGTGCAGAACGCCCAGGGCTACGCGCACCTGTGCGAGCTGATCTCCGAGAGCCGGCTGGCGCACCCGAAAGGATCGGCGGGCTTGCCGTGGCAGCGCGTGCTCCAGCGGGCCGAAGGGCTCGCCATGGTGCTGCTCGATGATCCAGCTCGGCCGCACGAGCACCACGTCGCCGCCGCGCTGGCC
This sequence comes from Archangiaceae bacterium, assembly GCA_016879935.1. Classification (GTDB taxonomy): domain Bacteria; phylum Myxococcota; class Myxococcia; order Myxococcales; family Myxococcaceae; genus Xiheimicrobium. Next base: position 5,286 of record JAACJQ010000077.1, read on the forward strand.
GAGGCGTTTGCCGGCAGGGCGTACGTGGGCGTCTCGCGACACCTCTGTGCCGACGACGAAGCGCGCTTTGGCACCGCGAAGGCGCTGTCGCGAGCGCTCGGCCTGCCGCTGCTGGCCCACAACGACGTGCACACGCACTCCCGCGAACGGCAGCCGCTGCAAGACGTGATGACCGCCATTCGCTGCGGCACCACGCTCGCGAACGCCGGCACGCTCGTGTTCCCCAACGGAGAGCGCACGCTCAAGTCGCCCGACGACATGCTGCGGCTGTTCGCCGACGCCCCCGAAGCCATCGGCCGCACCATGGAGATCGTCGACGGCTCCACGTTCTCGTTCGACGATCTTCGTTACACCTTCAGCGAAGAAGAGCTGCCGCCCGGCATGACGCGCACCGAGTTCCTGCGCGACCTGTGTGAGCAGGGCCTGCGCATTCGGTACCCCTCGGGCATTCCCGACCCCGCGCGGAAGCAGATCGAGAAGGAGCTGACCCTCATCACCGCCCTCGAATACGAGGGCTACTTCCTCGCCCTGTGGGACATCGTTCGGTTCGCCCGCGCGCGCGGCATTCTCTGTCAGGGCCGGGGCAGCGCCGCCAACTCAGCCGTCTGTTACGTGCTGCAGATCACCGCCATCGACCCGGTGCGCATGAACCTGCTCTTCGAGCGCTTCCTCTCGATGGAGCGCAAGGAGCCGCCCGACATCGACGTCGACTTCGAGCACGCCCGCCGCGAAGAGGTGCTCCAGTACGTCTACGAGAAGCACGGCCGCCACCGCGCCGCCATGGTCTGCGAGCACATCTGCTTCCGCGGAAAGCTCTCGGTGAAAGAGGTCGGCAAGACGCTCGGCCTCTCGGTCGATCAGCTCGACCGGCTCTCGAAGGCGATGGACCTGTCGGACGACGTCGGGCCGTACCAGCTGCACCAGGCGGGGCTGTCGGCGTCGGATCTCGCCGTGCAGCAGACGATGGCGCTGGCGCGGCAGCTCTCAGGCATGCCCAGACACCTGTCGATTCACGTCGGCGGCTTCGTGATCACGCACGGGCCGCTGGTGTCGATGGCGCCGGTCGAGGCCGGCTCGATGCAGGATCGAACGGTCGTGCAGTGGGAGAAGGACGATCTCTCGGCGCTCGACATCTTGAAGGTCGACCTGCTCGGCCTCGGCATGCTGACGGTGATCGCGCGCAGCTTCGAGCTGATCGAACAGGTCACCGGGCGCCGCTACGACATGGCGACGGTGCCCGCGGAGGATCCGTTCGTCTACGACATGATCTGCGACGCCGACACCATCGGCACCTTCCAGATCGAGAGCCGCGCGCAGCAGAACATGCTGCCCAGACTCAAGCCGCGGAACTTCTACGACCTGGTGATCGAGATCGCGATCATTCGCCCCGGGCCCATCGTCGGAGAGATGGTGCACCCGTTTCTGCGGCGGCGAAACGGCGACGAGCCCGTCACGTACCCGTCGAAAGAGGTCGAGGCGGTGTTGGCGCGAACGCTCGGCGTCCCGCTCTTCCAGGAGCAGGCCATGAAGCTGTCGATGGTGGCCGCCGGGTTCTCACCTGGAGACGCCGATGCGCTGCGGCGCGCGCTCTCGCACAAACGCGCGCACGAGAAGCTGCCGCTGTTCCGCGATCGCTACATCGAGGGGTGCTTGAGCCGCGGCTACGAGCGCCACTTCGCCGAGAAGAGCTTCGACAGCTTCAAGGGCTTCTCGCACTACGGCTTCCCCGAGAGCCACTCAGCCTCGTTCGCGCTGATCGCCTACGCCTCGTGCTGGCTCAAGAAGTACTACCCGGCGATCTTCACTGCGGCGCTGCTCGACGCGCAGCCCATGGGCTTCTACGCGCCGCACTCGCTCGTCGACGATGCACGGCGGCACGGCGTCGAGCCACGCGCCGTCGACGTGAACCGGTCGACCTGGAAGTGCCAGCTCGAGCTCGACGGGCGCACCGAGGCTGGGCTGAAGCGGGCTCCGGTGAAGGGCGTGCTGCCGGAGCAGCCGGCGCTCCGCCTGGGCTTCGAGCTCGTGAAGGGGCTGCGTGAAGAGACGGCGAAGCGGCTGGTGGCCGAGCGCGAGCGGGCAGGGCCGTTTGGGTCGCTCGCCGAGCTCGCCCGTCGAACCCGCGTGCCGAAGGCCGAGCTCACCCGGCTGGTGCTGGCCGGAGCGCTCTCGTCGATCACCACCTCACGCCGCGCCGCGCTCTGGGAGCTCGCCGCCCTCGGCACCTTCGACGAAGACGATCTCTTCTTCGGCCTGCCCATGGCGACCGATGCCCCGGCCTTCCCTCCGATGAACGCGACCGAGCGCGTGGCGACCGACTTCGACACCGTGGGCCTCTCGCTCGAATCGCACCCGGTGGGGTTGATGCGAAAGCAGCTCCAGCAGGCTGGCGCGCTCACGGCCGAGCAGCTGCAGAAGGTGCCGAGCGGCAAGACGGTGCGCCTCGGTGGGCTGGTGATCGTTCGCCAACGGCCTCCGACCGCGAAGGGCTTCTGCTTCATGTCGGTCGAAGACGAGACCGGGCTCGCCAACCTCGTCATCGAGCCGAAGCGCTTCGAGCAGTACCGAAAGGAGATCACCGGCACCGCGCTGGTGCTCGCCGCGGGCCGGGTCGAACGCAGTGGAAAGGTGGTGAACCTGAAGGTCGATCATCTCGAGCCGCTCATGCCCGAGGCGTGAAACGCGCTTCAAGGCCCGAACACGGGGAACGTGCCGACCGACTGAAACCCGAGCGCCTGCAGAATCGGGCCCGACGTCTGGGGGGTCGCCTGGCAGGTGACGATCGCCTTGCCGAGCTTTCGCGCGAGCGAGAACCGCGCGTTGAGCAACGCCCGATACACCCCGCGGCCGCGAAAGCGGGGCAGCACCACGGCGCCGATCAAGTAGACCGATCGGGCGTCAGGGCCAACCGCGTGTTGTAGGCGAGCAGGGGAGCCAGCGGCGCGCTCCAGCCCTCGGCCATCACCGCGCTGAACGCCGCCACGTCGTCGGCGCTCGTCGCTTCCGCCGCCTCCGCTCCGTCGGGCACCGACAGATCAGTCGCTCGCCACAGCCCGATGACGGATCGCTCGGAAAGCCCGCGAGCCCGAAGCCGCGCTGCCAGCCCTGGCGTGTCGTTCGCGCCCACCGTCCACCGCCAGCGAAGGCCTGCGTACCCTGCGATCGTCGTCTCGATTCGCTCCCCGAGGCCGGCCGGGTCGATCCGACACCGGGCCACGCCATTGAGCCCGCCGCTGGCAAACGACAGGGTCGTCACCTGATGCCACTCAGGGAGATCGATGATCACCGAGTCCTCCGCCCCGACGAGCGCGTCGAGGGGCCGATCCATCACTTCGTCGGTGAGGTCCACCCGCCCAGCATGCCCCGAGACCGGGTGAAACGAGACCCTTCATGAAGGAGGGCGCCGCGGCGTTCTCCGAGTACCTTTGAGAGCGTGCCCGGTGAAAACGGTCAGCTCGTCGAAGTCACCCGGCGCCGTCGTTTCTCGATCTCGCTCGTGACGTTGGCGACCCTCTCGTTCGGCACCGCAGTCGTCGAGCTCGTGCTCGG
>JAACJQ010000406.1 GCA_016879935.1 Archangiaceae bacterium
ACCGCGACGCCGTAGCCGAAGCCCGTCTTCGGGTCGGTCCAGAACGTGGGCGAGACCTGGCTCGACGACGAGACCGCGAGCAGTACGTTGTTGGCGACGTCTCGTTGGGTGAGCCCCACGTCGGCGGCGCGAAGGCGGTCGACGTCGACCTGCAGCCGTGGCGCGTCGACGATCTGGTGCAGGCGCACGTCGACGGCTCCCGGCACGGCGCGCAGCTGCTTCTCGATGCTGCGGGCGGCTGCGTACGTCGCGTCGCGCTTCGCGCCCGAGACCTGAATGTCGATGGCCGAGGGCAGACCGAAGTTCAGAATCTGGGTCACGATGTCGGCCGGCTGAAAGAAGAAGCGCGCCTGGGGGAACCGCGCTCGCAGCTGCTCTCGCAGCATCGCCTCGTAGTCGGTCACCCGGCGCGTGCGGTCCTTCGAGAGCTGAATCAGAACCTCGCCGTCGGCCGTGCTGACGTTCACGCTGTCGGTGATGGCGAGGTTGTAGCCGCTCGACGGGCCCATGAAGTCGAGCACGCCCTCGAGCTCGGTCGGGGGAATGAGCTCACGAATCGTGTTCTCGACCTCGCCGAACAACGCCTCGGTCTCTTCGAGCCGCGTGCCGGGCGGAGCCACGACGTGCAGCCGCAACACGCCCGCGTCGATCTTCGGGAAGAAGTCGCGCCCGACGATGGTCGAGAGGCCGACGACGCCCGCGACCGAGAGCAGGAAGACGACGAGCACGACGACCCGATGGCTCAACGTCCACGCCAGAATGCCTAGGTACATCTGCCGGAGCGCTTCGAAGGCCCGCTCGAACGCCGCGTGAATCGAGCCGAAGAAGCCAGTGCTGCTCCCGTGCCCACGCGCGACCTCGGCCGGCAGGAGGAACTGCACCATCGTCGGCACGATGGTGCGCGACAGCAGGTACGAGGCCATCACCGAGAACGCGACCGCGAGGCCCATCGGCATGAAGAGGAAGCGCGCGGGCCCCTCGAGGAAGAGCACGCTCACGAAGACGACGCTGATCGAGAGGCTCGCCACGAAGGCGGGCACGGCGATCTGCTGCGCTCCGTCGAGGATCGCCCGGGTGAGCGGTTTTCCCATCGCGAGGTTGCGGTGAATGTTCTCGATCTCCACCGTCGCGTCGTCGACGAGAATGCCGACGGCCAGGGCGAGACCTCCGAGCGTCATCGCGTTGATGGTGTACCCGAGCGCGCGCAGGCCGAGCACCGCCACCACGATGGAGAGCGGAATCGAGGTGGCGACGATGAGCGTCGAGCGCCACGAGCCGAGGAACAGCAGAATCATCAGCGCGGTGAGCGCCGCCGCGAGGGTGCCTTCGGTGAGCAGCCCCTCGATGGCGTGCTCGACGAACCCCGAGGCGTCGGCCAGCAACTCGACGCGGGTGCCATCGGGCGCCGCGGCCTTGATGCTCGGCAGCATGGCCTTGATGCGGCTGGCGACCTCGAGCGTCGACGCGTCTCCGTTCTTCATCACCGTCAGCACCACGCTGCGGCGGCCGTTCGAGCGCGCGATGTTCGTCTGCACCTGAAAGCCGTCGTGCACGAAGGCGACGTCACGAAGTTGCAGCAGCCTTCCATCGGGCCTGCGAATGGGCAGCTCGTTGAGCGCCGCGATGGCGTCGGGTGAGCTGTTGAGCGCGACGCGGTACTCGCGGTCGGAGATCTTCAGCGAGCCGGTGGGCAGCGTGAGGTTCTGCGCCGAGACGGCGAGGGCGACGTCTTGTGGCGCCAGCCCCTGCGCCTGCAGCGCGTTCAGGTCGAGGTCGACGCTCACCTGCCGAAACTTGCCGCCCTGAGGCAACGGAAACCGCGTGCCGCGCACGATGGAGAGCGCCGTGCGAACGCGGTTGTTCACGTAGTCGAAGAGCTCGGCCTCGGAGAGCGTGTCGTTGGTGAAGGCGAGCTGCAGCACCGGCACGCTCGAGGCCGTGTAGCGAAGAATGATGGGCGGAATCATGCCGGGCGGCATGCGGCGCACGATGGTCTGCGACGCGGCGGTGATCTGCGCCATGGCCGCGCTCACGTCGGCGCCGGGCTGCAGGTAGACGCGAATGACGCTGACGCCGTCGTAGGTGTCGCTCTGCAGGCGCATCACGTCAGACGTGTTGCCGGCGATGGAGAACTCGGAGAACTGCGTGACCTGCGCCTCCATCTGCTGCGCGGGCAGGCCCGAGTACGTCCACACCACGCTGATGACGGGCAGGTCGACCGAGGGCAGCACGTCGGTCGGCGTGCGGCGCACCACCTGCCAGCCCGAGATGAGCAGCACGAGCGACAACACCACGAAGGTGTACGGCCGCCGGAGCGCGAGTCGGACGATCCACATAGGCCCGCGATTTGTCGTCTTGCGGCTCCCCGCGCCACACAGAGTTCGGAATCGTGTGATTCAACGCGCTAATCAGCAGGCATGGAGCTTCGACACCTGCGGTCGTTCATCGCCGTCTGCGAGACCCTGCACTTCCGGCGGGCGGCCACCCGGGTCGGCGTCACCCAGCCCGCGCTGAGCCATCACATCGCGGCCCTGGAGGAGTCGCTCGGCGTCACCCTGCTCTCTCGCAGCCGGCGGCACGTCGAGGTGACCGAAGCGGGCGCGGTGTTTCTCGAGACGGCGAAGGCGACGCTCGAGCTGCTCGAGGCTGGCGCCAAAGAGACGCAGCGCATCGGCCGCTCGGCGACGCACCGCCTGCGCTTTGGCTACCTCGAGTACATCAACCTGCCGTTCATCGGCCGCGCGCTGCGACGGCTGGGCGAGCACTACCCGGACGTCGAGGTCGAGTCGGTCGAGATGTACCCGTCACAGGTGCTCGACGCGCTCGCCCAGCGCACCATCGACGTGGGCATGACCTTTCACCCGGTGAAGGTGCCGACGTTGAAGGCACGCCGCGTGGTGACCGGCCAGTGGGTCGTGGTGTTGCCCGAGAGACACGCGCTCGCCCGCGGCGACGACGTTCCGCTCGCGAGGCTCGCCGAGGAGCGGCTCATCATCTTCTCGCGCAAGCTGAACCCGCCCACGTACGACTGGTTCATGCAGCAGTGCCGTGCGGCCGGCTTCGAACCGAAGGTCGCCTTTCACACGACGCAGGCGCTCATCGGGCCGACGCTGGTGGCCGAAGGAGTGGGCCTCTTCATCGTCGGCAGCTACGTGCTGCGCGAGCTGCCCGTGGGCGTGGTCACCCGGCCGCTGTCGGGCTTCGACAACAGGCTCGAGTTCGCACTCGCGTGGAGAGCAGACGATCGTTCTCAGCCGCTGCGCGCGTTCCTCGACGTGGCGGTGGCCGAAGAGAGCGTCTCGAAGAAGCGTTGACGTGCCGCGTGAATGCCCAACCACTCGGCGTGCGCAAGCCCTTGCCAGCGCGAGCGCACGAAGCGACAAGCGCGCTCATGGACCGGACCCCCGCGACCGCCCTGCCCGCGCACCTGCAGCGCTACATCGTCGACCAGGAGTACGCCTCGTACACGCCGCGCGACCAGGCGGTGTGGCGCCACATTCTGAAGCGCCTGCGCACGCACCTCGATGGGCGCGCCCACGCGGTCTACCTGAAGGGCCTCGACGCGACGGGCATCGACCTCGAGCGCATTCCCCGGCTCGAGACGATGAACGAGAAGCTCGCGCCGTTGGGCTGGAGCGTCGTCGGCGTGCGTGGCTTCATTCCACCCGCGGTCTTCACCGAGATGCAGGCACGCGGGGTGCTGGCCATCGCGGCCGACATTCGCAGCCACGAGCACATCGCGTACACGCCCGCGCCCGACATCGTGCACGAGTCGGCCGGCCACGCGCCCATCATCGCGGACGCGGCCTATGCGCGGTACCTCAAGTCGGCCGGAGAGGTCGGCTTCAAGGCCATCGCCTCGGCGGAAGACCGCGCGATGTTCGAGGCGATTCGGAATCTGTCGGTGGTGAAGGAAGACCCGTTCTCGACGCGTGAAGACGTCATTCACGCCGAGAGCCGGCTGTCGGCCGCGGCCGCGTCGGTGCGCTACGTGTCGGAGTCGACGCGCGCGAGCCGCC
>JAACJQ010000078.1 GCA_016879935.1 Archangiaceae bacterium
ATCTCCTTCGTGCCGGCGATGATCTCGATCGACACCTTCTGCCCGACATCGAGCGACACCTTCCGCTCGGCGTCGATGGAGCGCTCCTTGTTCGCTTTGAGGACCTCGTCGCTCGGGCTTTCGTCGTCGACCTCGGTGTGGAGCCGCACTTCATCGAGCGCCTTGACGATCACGCTCATGCCGCCACCCGCGCGGCCGTCGATGATCTGACGATCGGTCTCGAGCTTCGCGAACACAGCCGTCTGCTCGATTGACGGCAGCTTCTCGAGCGCAGTGGTCAGTGCAGTCGTGCGCTTCTGCAGGTCCTTCTCGAGCGAGGCGATCTTCGTCACCAGCGCGGCGGCCTTCGTCTCGAACGCGGCCGCTTCTTCGCGCGCCTTGCCGGCCTTCTCGGCGACTCGTTCGGCGGTCTTCCACTGGCCGTAGTCGAGGACGTAGCGCGCGAGCTCGAGGTGACTGCGGGCCTCGACCGACTTCGCCTCGAGCGCCTTCACCTCTGCGACCAGCTTCTTCTCATCAGCCTGTGCGGCGAGCAGTTGCTTCGCGGCTTCGACGGACGCCTTCGCCTTCTCCCGTTGCGGCTCGAGCTTCGCGGTGATCGCGTCGAGCTCGGACTGCCGGCTCTTCAGCGTCGCGCGTTTGAGCTCACGTTCACGCGCGCCCTCTTCGCTCTGCGCCCGCTGCAGCGCCTCTTCCGCGGACCGGAGCGCCTGACGAACCTGAGCCAGCGCCTCGTCTGCCTTCTTCACGACCGCTTCGTCGTTTGCGACCTTCGCTTCCAGCGCCTTCACCTCGTCGGCCGACGTCTTCGCGCGCGCGACGACCTCGTCGATCTTCGCGAGGGCTGCTCTTGCCTCCTTCACCTTCTCTTCGGCGACGACTCGCGCTCGCGACGCTTCGACGGCCTGACGCGCGGCCTCGACCATCGCGGTGGCTTCACGTTCCTTCCGGCGCGCCTCTTCGACGCCGCCACGAAGCGAGTTCACGAGTGCTTCGGTCGCCGCCGATTGATCGAGCTGCTCGACCGCTACTTTCAGCTCGTCCGTGAGCGACTTCACCGCATCGCCGACCGCTGCGAACTTCGACTTCGCGCCGCCGCGGCGACGACCGGTCGAGGTGAAGAACTGATCGAGCTCCACCTGCGCCTGTTCGAGCACACGCTTGAACAACGGGTCCTGCGCCAGTGCAGCCAGCGCGCGGGTCAGCCGCGACTTGCCGGAGTCGGACGGATCTTCGCGAATGCTCCGCTCGAGGATCGTCTCGACCTCGGACTGGCCGGCGAGCAATGCGTTGGTGAGGAACGAGTCGGGAATGTTGCGGCCGCGCGCTTCAGGCAGGCCCCACTGCAGCAAGCTACGCAGCTTCTCGTCGACCTCGCGGGCCTTCGCCTCGACCGAGAAGTTCTTCCCATCTTTCGACGACAACAGCTCGGCCGAACCACGGCTCTCGCCGAACTCCTTCGTCACGCGCCAGAAGCGCCCGTCATCAGCCTCGAACGTGAGCACCACGCGGGGAATGGCGTCGCGATACCAGGGCAGAAAGAGCGAGCCGTCACTCGACTTCGCAGGCGTCAGCAACGCCGCCCGGAGCGCCGTGATGAGTGTCGACTTGCCGAGATCGTTGGGCCCGAACAACACGTTCAGCTGCGGCGCAAAGTCGACCTTCGCCGAGGTCACCGCCTGAAAATTCTTCACCTCGAGATCGACGAAGCGCATGGCTCAGGAGGCCTTCCGCGTGGAGCGGAACAGATGAAACAACGCGCGCTGGGCAGCGAGGCGTCTCGCGGGGTCGGCGGCGGCGGTCTGCAACTTCGTCACGGTCGCCTGCAGCACCGGGGGCAGCTGACTGCTCCAGGCCGCGACGTTCGAGACGTCGAGTTCGAGCCGGTGCCGATGCAGGTCGAGCACGCCCACCATGCCCGGCCGCGCGAGGTTGCCGGCCAACGACTCGAGCAGCCGCTCGGCCTCCTCCAGCTCCGGCGCGGTGAGGCTCAAGTCGACATGCAGCCGCAGCACGCGGTTCTTCAGATCCGTTCGGGTGGCGAGCTGCTTCAGCTGCGTCATCGACGAGATCGACGCCTCTTCCCATTCCCACGCAGCGACCTTGCGCTGGTTCACCATCGCGCGCCGCTGACGGGTCATGAACACCACCGCGACGGAGCCGGGATCTCGCTCGTCGAACGCGGTCGGCTCGGGCGTGCCCGGGTAGATGGTCGGCGGCTGCTTTCGCTCGGGTGGAATGAAGCGGAACCCGTGCGTGTCGCCGATGGCCAGGTAGTCGAGGCCGCGATCGATCACCGCGTCTTTCGAGATGGGAAAGTTCGTCTGCGCGTCGGCCATGTCGAACGTGCTGCCGTGACAGAGGCCGATGCGAACGCGCTCATCGCCGGGCGCCCGCTTCGGGATCTTCGTCGTCGGATCGAGCTGGCCTGCTCTCGACTCGCACGGCACGGCGTAGAGCGCGCACCCGTTGGCCAGCGTGTACTCCTTCGCCGTCTCGACGACGGTGACCCACGCCGGGAGCGCCTGGCGGAAGCGCTGATCGACCCAGATGGAATCGGGCTGAATCGGGTCGTGATTTCCGGGGAGCAGGAAGACCGGGCGGTCCTTCCACTGGCGCTTCGCGAGCAGGTCGACGAGGCCGTCGCTCCATTCCTTGCCGGGCTGCGGTTCGTCGAAGAGATCGCCCGCGCAGAGCACGGCGTCGACCTGATGCCGCTCGGCTTCGCTGAAGATGCGGTCGATCACCTCGAGGCGCGCGCGCGAGAGCTTGATGCTCGCCTCTTCACTGAACGCGCGAAAGCGCCGGCCCAGGTGCCAGTCAGCCGTGTGCAGGAGCTTCAGCACGATGTCTTCCTCCGTGCGCTTCATGTGAAGACCACGTCCACGTCGACGAGGATCTCGATGCGCGGTGGCGAGTAGCGCCGCTTCTGAATGTGCTCGAGGTAGGTGCGGTACCGCTGGTCGTCACGCTGCTGCAGCTTCGCGATGCGTGCGTCGACCAGCTCGAGTTCTCGCGTGGCCGTCTTGAGCGAATGCTCCGCGTCGGTTCTCGCCTCGGAGCCGACCGCGCCTTCACGCCGCCGCTCGGCCGCGTCGATTCGGTCTTCGATCGTGCGCTTTCGTTTGCGCAGCACCAGCAGGCGATCGTCGAGGAAGCGCTCGGCCTGGAGTGACGCCGCTTCGAAGCGCCGGTGCTCGGCCTGATCGACGTCGGCCTGCAAGACGAAGAGCGCCTGATCCTGCGCGTCCTGCATGGTGGCGTCGTCGACGCGTTGGGCGGGAGGCTTCGAGTCCTTCAGGTCCTGGGCGAGCAGCTCGAGCGCGGCCGACTGCTCCAGCACCTGCCCGTCGGCGAACGCGACCACGGGAATGACGAGCTCGACCCGCTCGAAGCCATCGAACGAGGCCTTGAGCAACCGCAGCCGCCCGGTCTTTGCGGGCGCTTTGAGCTTCACGGAGACCGCGCCACCACCCGTGTACTGGCGTGCATCTTCGACAGCCGACGCCACGAGTGGATGGCCGAGGTGCAGCGACGTGTGCCCTTCGACGGAGCCGATGGCGACGGTCACGCCCTCGGGGAACTTGGGGCCCGCGGGGATCTCGACGACGCCGTCCTTCTGGGTGAAGGCGATCTGCCTCGCGCGCAGGAACTCCAGAACCACGCGCGAGAGATCACGATCGAGTTCGGCCAGCGAGCCAGGCACCGCGTCTCGGCGAAGTCGAAACACATGCTGCACGTCTTCATCGAAGCGCTGCTCGATGATGCCGATGGTGCGGGAGCGCGTCTCTTCGAAGCGTTTGCGCTCTTCGGCGACCTTCTCGCGCAACGCACGGATCTCGGCGTTCACCTCTTCGATCGTTCGCGCGCGCTCGTAGATGCGCGCCAGCTCGGCTTCGAACTCGGCGCCCAGCGCACTCACCAGCACGTCGCCGCCCGGCCCCTGCGGCCGATGGAGGATCTGATCGGAGGCGCTCAGCACGATGCCGAAGAGATCGAGTTTATGACTCAAGATGTCGAAGGTGAGCGCCTGCGCCTCGTTGTCCTTCGCGATGAAGTTGATGACGGTGACGTCGTGCTGTTGCCCGTAGCGGTGGCAGCGGCCGATGCGCTGCTCGATGCGCTGCGGGTTCCACGGCAGATCCCAGTTCACGACCGCGTTGCAGAACTGCAGGTTGAGGCCCTTGGCGCCCGCCTCGGTCGAGATGAAGACCCGCGTGCGCGTGCGGAACTCGTGGACGAGCGCGAGCCGCATCGCGATGTCCCTGCTCGGCTGCGTGGCTTCGCCCGGCGGAACCTCGTGCTGCCAGCGCACGAGCGCTTCGTGAGCACGTGGCCCGTCGTTGGTGCCGCGGAAGATCGTGATGTCGTCGGGGCGTACCTGACCGCTCTCGATGAGGGCGTCTCTGAGGTACTCCTGCGTGACGAGCGACTCGGTGAAGATGACGAGCTTCGACGCGCCCTGCCCCGCCTTCGCGCGGGTCGCCACGAAGTCGATGGCCTTGAGCAGTGAGCGGAAGCGGCCGTCGTCGTGCACGAGCGCCTTCGCACGGGCGACGAACGACTCGACGCGCAAGACCTCGGCGCTGACATCGACCTTTTCGGCGGGAGCGGCGTAGTCGTCGTCACCCAGGGCGCGCAGATCGTCGTCTTCGAGATCGGCCACGAGCGCGTCGAGCTCACGGTCATCTGGAGTTTCACCAGCAGCGAGGCGACGGAGGCGTGCGGCCACGTGCTCCAGGGAGGACGCCAGCGCGAGCGTCGACGAAGCCATGCGCCGGTGAAAGCCGAGCAGGAGCAGCTTGCGGTGCCGGCCCTGGAACGCACGAATGCCGGGCTCGAGCAGGTAGCGTGTGACGTCGTCGTAGAGCGACCGCTCGGCCGGGCTCATCGCGTACTCGAACAAGCGTGCCTGCCGATTGACGAAGGGCTTCTCGAGGAACGACTGTGCCTGCCGACGCAGTGTGCGCTGCAGCACCTGCTTGAGCCGCGTGCGCAGCTCTTCTTCCTGGCCCGGCGCCAGCTGGCGATCGTCGTTCGCGCAGAACACTTCGCGGAAGGTGGGCAGGTCGCCGAGCAGCGTTCCGAGCGGGTCGACGTACTGCACGAGGCCCCAGAGCTCGGCGAGGTTGTTCTGAATCGGCGTCGCCGTGAGCAGCAGCACCGGCGTCTGCCCTGCCTGCAGCACCTCTTTCACGCGGCCGGCGGTGCGCGCGTGTGGGGCTTCGGGGTCGTAGTCGCCCGACGGCGCAAAACGTTTGTAGATGCCCGCGAAGATCTCGTGCGCCTCGTCGATGACGCACAGGTCGAACGGCTCACTCGCCAGCAGCGCGTCACGGCCCTTCTCCGAGCCCGCGGCTTCACGGTTGATGAGGAACACACCCGGCCCATCGAACCCGCCCGGCTTCGGCTGGCCCTCCTTCGCGTCGAGATCGAAGAGCGTGAGCAGCTCGTCTCGCCACTGGCCCACCAGCGACTTGGGCGCGATCAGCAACACGCGCCGCGCGCCTTCGGCCAGCAACTGCGTCATCACCAGCCCGGCTTCGATGGTCTTTCCGAGGCCGACCTCGTCCGCGAGAATGCAGCCACCTTCACGAACGCGGGCGAGCGCGAAGACGACCGCGTCGATCTGATGCGGGTTGGGGTCGATGCGGGCCGCGCGCTGCGGCGCGATGGCCCGGCGGTGCTCTTCCGAACGGCGCAGGCGCACCAGCTCTTCGGCGGCGAGGCGACGCTGAAGGGGGTGCGAGTTCATGCGTGGCGCAAGCTAGCGCCGCGCGTTTCAATCGGCGCGATCGATCGTCTGCAGCATGAGCCGACAGGTCTCGAGCGCCATCGACAAGCGCTTCTTCAGGAGTGGCTGTGACGCCACGGCCGCCTCGACGTCACCCTGGTGGGCGACCGCGTTGAGCAGCGCAGCGGCCACCTCGGCCATTTCGACCGCGCCGAGCGGGAATGCAGACCACGAGCGTGGCGCCTCACGCTCCTGTCTGGGAGCGGGCGCGGAAGACGGGGCTGCACCGAACGTCATCGTCGCGTTCGAACTTCCGGGAACCGGTGACGTCTTGCGGCTCACAGGCGCATCTGCCATCGAGAGGAACTCGACCGAGACGATCTCCGAGGTCCGTACGGTGCCGACTTCGAGCTGCTTCCCAATCCAATCGAGCGGGGTCAGCCCGAACAGGCTCTTGCCACCCGCGCGGGGCGAAGAGTCTTCGAACGTCTGGCCCAACCGGCTCCCAGGCGACAGACACGTCAGCACGGCGCAGCGCCGCGAATCGTCGTCACGCGGGTCCTGTACCTCGAGGTGGTAGGTGGTGTTCGCCGTGCAGATCTGGAACAGCCGCCACTTTTCGGAGCGCCTCGCGTTGGAGCCGAAGACCATCGTGTTCGAGCGGTTCATGTCGTCTTCTCCCGGGGTTGGCCGGCCGTCGCAGCCGGGTGCACCACGAGAGAGCACCGAGCGCGCCAGTCACTGCTTCGAGTGAAAGGGCAGCAGGTAGCCGAACCGCAAGAGCGACTTCGCCGAGGCCGTGAACCCAGCGGCGTCGGGAATTTCCCAGCCCAGCGCATCGGCCACGCGGGCGATCTGGTTGAAACAGAACGCGACCCACAGGGCTTCGGTCGCTGCCGCCTTGGTGACACCCGCGGCCTTGAGCGCCTTCGCGTGCTCCACGGTCGCGGCGTCGGGCGTGAGCGTCACGACCTCGAGGTACGCCAGCATCGCCTTCAGCTTCGGAGCGATGGACGCACTCCGGTAGTCGGCCAGCACGGCCGCCGTCAGTTCACTGCCGAGCTCGTTCGACGCGACCGCGCCGTGGGCACCCGTTCAGAATCGACAGCGATTGAGGTTCGAGACGAAGGCCGCGAAGAGTTCGCGTTCGCCGACGCTCCAGACCGAAGGCCCGCGCATCACCGGCTGCAGCAGATCGTTGAACCGATCACCCCAGTACTCACGTCGGTACAGCAGCGTGCGCACGACATCGGGAGCGGCGCGGCCCGAGGTCACCCGCATCAGCGCGAGCACGAAGCGATCGCGCAGGCCGTGCCCGTGCGCCACCTTCGGCAGCCGAATCGTCGTCATGGCTCGTCTCCGTAGGCTTCGTTCAGCGCGTTCAACCCCGCCTCGACGCGCTGCCTGGCAGCTCCATGCGCAGCGCAGACGGTGAGCTCGAACAACGCATCATCGGAGTGCGTGGTTCGCAGCGCTTCGACCTGCTCGGCCGTGACCTTGTAGGCCGCGTGCTGAATCTGCTTCGCGTAGTCGCCTTCGCCACGCATGGCGGCTTCACGCTGCTCGCGTGTCGTCACACCGGGGCGTTCGAGGAGCGACCGTTGCAGCGCTTCTGCGAGCTGGGCGGGGGTCATGCGGTGCGCACTCTGTCACGGGTAGGGCGTGAAGCGCAGGGCCGTGCTCGGAGAGACCGCCGCCGACGTGTTGAAAGAATGAATGGTGCCGTTCGTGCCCGTGAAGTTCTCGAGCCCGACGGTCGCGCCGGAGCCCGAGACGCCGGTGAAGCTGCCTCCATTGGCCAGGAGCGAGCAGTAGTGGAACTCGATCACCCCCGTGGTCTGGAAGAGCTTCACCTGGAAGTTCAGGCGTTCGTTCCGCGTGCCGGTCCCTCCTCCCCCACCGCTCGCGAGCGAGAGGTCGAACCACTCGATGGTGAGCACCTGATTCGGCGCCGAGCCAGTCACCGCCGAACGAATCGCCGGAGCGCCGCCCGACAGCGGCACGTGCAGGTCGTCCCAGAAGGGAGCGGCAAAGCCGTTGGGCTCGAGCGCATAAGGAATCGTCGCGTTGGCCCACTGATTGACGATCGAGCCCATCGACGAGGTGAGGAACTGCACGTTGCCGTTGGTGGTGACCCCGTAGTGCGTGACGAGCGTGCCGAAGAACGTGAACGGGAACGGCAGCGGGATGACGGCCGAAGTGGAGTCGTCTCCGACGCTCGCGATGAGGGTCGTCGGCGCCACCAGCGTCGAGCAGGCCGTCGCCGTCGTGCTCTCGAGGTAGGGGATCGGGGAGAGATCGACGCTGAGCGAGTAGTCGGGGCTCCCGCTCGCGTTGAAGCGGTCGACGATCAGGAACACCTGGCGGGCGAGTGACGACGCGTTCGGCCAACGCAGGGTCTCGGTGCCACCGCTCGTGAGATCGGCCGACGCCAGACATGAGGTGACGGGCTCGCAGCTCGCTGCGGTTCCTCCAACGAGCGAGAGCGCGTGATCGGCCGTCGAGGTGGTGGTCGCAGTGAGCTGATAGCCGGCAGGCACGATGACCCGGTAGGTGCGATCTGGCTGCGCTGCGAAGGCGCAGCCCGAGACCGTGCCCCGGTAGTCGTCGGCGTAGTTCGTGAGCGTCTCGGCACCGAATGAGGTGCTGGCCGTGATCGCGGGTTCGGTGTTCGAGCAGATGTCTCCGACCAGCGGCGGCGCGAGATTGAGCGCGAGGGAGTAGGTGCCGGCTGCCGTGGTGAGGTTCGAGTCGACGACGACGTAGACGTTCTCGCTCGTGGCGCCAGGGTTCCTGCGCACGGCCACCTCGGAGGCGCCCGGCAGCGACGATGCGTTCGCGCCTGCCACGC
The DNA here is from genome assembly GCA_016879935.1 of Archangiaceae bacterium. Lineage (GTDB taxonomy): Bacteria > Myxococcota > Myxococcia > Myxococcales > Myxococcaceae > Xiheimicrobium. Next base: position 8,586 of record JAACJQ010000078.1, read on the forward strand.
ACGGGCCGCTCTGACAGTCATTGGCCACGGGAACGATCGACACCGCGAGATCCATGGTGGGCACGCCGCCGTCACTCGGCGTCGCGGTCGCACGCAGCACCTGGCCTGCCGGAATCGTCACGCCGTATGCGCGATCGAGCCCCGGCAGATAGGCACACGCGACCTGCCCCGCGCTGAAGTACTCGTTGAGGTACCCGGTGAAGGTCTCGTTCTGAAGCACGGTGCTGAAGGTCGCGGGCGGAGCGGTGTCAGTGCACGTGTTCCCCGCTGGCAACGGGTAGGGCATCGAATACGCAGTCAGCGTGAACGAGCCGGTCGGGTTGAGTGTGCCGGTGTCGACCACGGCGAAGAACGTGCTCGGGGTCGCGGCGTTGTTGTCGATGATCGCGATGGCGGGGCCGCCCAGCGTGTCGGGGATGCCGCCGGCCACACAGCTGATCGTCGTCTCGCACGTGCGCGTGAGGTTGACGGTGGGAATGAAGCCAGTCGCGTCGACCCGCACCACCAGCCGCTCCTGCGCAGGCACCACGATGCTGAAGATGCGATCGGACGAGGAGGTGCCGATCTGGCAGCCCGGGCCACCACGAACGTCGCCTCCGTACGGCGCGGCAAGAGACAGGCCTCCCTGCGTGACTGGGAGTGTGAGGGGCTGCACGTTGGCGCACGTGTCACCCGGCGGAAGTGCCGTGGAGACAGTGGTGAGCGTGAAGGGCCCAGAGGCGAGCACCGTGCTGGTGAACGCGTCGACGATGAGGAAGACGTCTTGCGTGGTGGAGGTGGTGTTCACCCAGCTCTGCACGTCGGTCGGGTCGTCGGGGTCGTCGGCGCCGGCGATGCAGGCCTGACCGCCGAAGCCGCCATCAGCGAAGGCAAAGCCGCAACCAACTCCGGAGCCAAGCGTGAGGTTGAAGATGGAGTCCCAGTTGGAGCCTCCGTCGGGGAGCGAGGAACGAAGTGTCGATTCGAGTCGAGTGAGCGGCGGCAGGCTGAGGCGGTAGACGAGATCGGGGCCGGTGCCGAGGTTGCCGGGCTTGCAGACGGAGCTGTCGTTGTAGCGAAGGTCGTTGCGCGCGCCGGTGGTGTTGCCGGTGATCACGCTGTTCGCGGGGATGAGCTGGGCGTTCGCGCAGTCTTCGTTGGTCGGGCCTGCGCTGCCACCTGCCGCGCTTCCACCAGCGGTCGCAGATCCGCCAGCGGTCGCAGATCCGCCAGCTGTCGCAGTTCCGCCAGCACTCGCAGTTCCGCCAGCGCTCGCACTTCCGCCAGCCGTCGCAGTTCCGCCAGCGCTCGCAGTTCCGCCAGCGCTCGCACTTCCGCCAGCGCTCGCACTTCCGCCAGCGCTCGCGCTTCCTCCGGCGCTCGCACTTCCGCCGGCGATCGCAGTTCCGCCCGCGCTCGCAGTTCCGCCAGCGGTCGCAGGTCCGCCCGCGGTCGCACTGCCCCCCGCCGTCGCTGTTCCGCC
>JAACJQ010000407.1 GCA_016879935.1 Archangiaceae bacterium
GTCGACCTGGTTTGCCCTGAACGAACCGAAGAACGACTCGAAGTTCGCCGCGAGCGCCGTCTGGTCGTCTTCCATCGAGCAGGAATCGTCGACGACGAAGAGCACGTCGATGGGCTGCCGCTTGAAGGGCTCCAGCGTGTACGCGTCGGTGGCGGTGACGCGACAACCGTCGGGCGCGATGTTCACGTTGGTCGACGACTCGACCACGTCGGGCACCGGAGGCGCCTCGAGCAGCTCGGTGCGCCCGCACGCGGAGAGAGTGACGACGAGGAGCAGCGTTCGAAGGTTCATGGTCACGTCGGTTCGGCCGGTGATCACCATTTCAACCACACACCGCCACGTCAACGCGACGGGTCCCAGTCGATTTCCCGGGGTCGTGTCTCGCATTACTCAGGTAGACGCCGACCCATGTCGGACGCGGTGACGTTGCTCGAGGCGGTGCGCGCAGAGGCGAAGCCAGGCATCTGGTCGAACGGCGTGAAGCTCGCGCGCGCGGGCGCCGTGGTGCAGGAGTCGACCGACGGCAAAGAGGTCGTGCTCCGGGTGAAAGCCGGCGGGCGCCCCGTGCCGTGGACGGTGGTGCTCTACCCGAAGGACGGCGCGTGGGAGTGCAACTGCCCCGCCTCCATCGACCCGTGCGAACACTCGGTGGCCGCCGCCATCACGCTCAAAGAAGCGGCAGAGCGCGGGGTCGCGCTCGCCTCGGTCGAGACCCGATTCGCCCGCGTCGTCTATCGCGTCTTGCGCGTCGACAACGGCCTGCAGGTGCAGCGCGCGGTCGTGACGCCGGAAGGTGTGGAGACGCCGCTCGACTCCCTCGCCGCCGTGCTGGCGAACCCCTCGATGGCGAAGCAGCTGCAAGTCGAGCAACACGACTTGCAGGCCGACCGGCTGCTCGAGAAGAAGACGCGGCTCGCGATGCCTCCAGAGCGGGTGGAGGCGCTGCTCGGCGTGCTCCAACCGTGTCGAACCGTGCTGCTCGACGGGCGGCCCGTGGCCATCGCGCCCGAACATCTGCTCCCCCGCGTGACGGTGCGTGACGAGAACGACGAAATCGTGGTGACGGTCGCGAAGGACGCGCGCGTGACCGAGGTGCTGTCGGCCGGTGTCGTCGTCGCAGGAGACACGCTCTTCCGGCTCGCCGAGACGTCGTTCACCGGCCCGTGGCTCGAGAAGCTGCCGGTGGTGCGCAGGTACCCCGCGTCGCAGGCCGGCGAAGTGAGTGCGCAGGTGGTGCCCGAGCTGGCGCGGCGGTTTCCCGTCGAGGTCACGAGCTCGCGGCTGCCGCGCATCGACCAGAAGCTCGAGCCGCGCATCGTGCTCGAGGTGAATCAGCTCGAGCAGGGCCTCTCGGTGTTGCCGACGCTCGTGTACGGCGCGCCGCCATCGGTGCGCATCGACAACGGGCGCATGGTCTACCTGCGCGGCGCGGTGCCCATTCGCGACGAAGCGCAGGAGCAGCGCCTCATTCATCACCTGCGCGACACGTTGAACCTGCTGCCGGGCCGGCGCACGACGGTGAATGGCCCCGAGTCGGTGCGCTTCGCCGATTCGCTGCGAAAGTGGCGCGGCGGCTTGAGCGGAGACGCGGCCCGCAAGCTGAGCCCAGACCTTCGCCTCGTTCCGAAGCTCACGCTCGACGACCGCTCCGCCGGTGGTGTGCCCAACGTCGGCTTCTCGTTCGAGTTCGAGCTGCAGGGCGGCACCAGCGACATGCCGAAGACGGTCGACGGCGCGGCCGTGCTGCGCGCGTGGGAAGAGGGCTACGGCCTGGTGCCCATCGAAGGTGGCGGCTGGGCGCAGCTGCCGATGGAGCTGCTGGAGGCTCAAGGCGCACGCATCGCGGCGCTGCTGGCGGCGAAGCAGGAGAACGGCTCGCTCGCGAACCATGCGCTCCCGAAGCTCGCCGAGCTGTGTGACTCGCTCGACCAACCCAAACCGCTCGGGCTCGAGGCGCTGCGCCCACTCGCGGAAGGGTTCGAGTCGCTGCCAGAGCCGCGACTCCCGGCAGACGTGACGGCGACGCTGCGGCCGTACCAGGTGCAGGGCGTGGCGTGGCTGCAGTTCCTCCAGCGCGCGGGCCTCGGTGGCGTGCTCGCCGACGACATGGGTCTGGGCAAGACGCTGCAGACGGTGTGCGTGCTGGGGAAGAAGTCGCTCGTGGTGTGCCCGACGAGCGTGCTCCCGAACTGGCTCTCCGAGCTCGAGAAGTTCCGCCCCTCGCTCACCGTCAACACGTACCACGGGCCCAATCGCGCGCTCGACGACGCGGACGTCACGGTGACGACGTACGCGATTCTGCGGCTCGACCTCGGGCAGCTCTCGGCGCGCGAGTGGAACGCCGTGGTGCTCGACGAAGCGCAGGCCATCAAGAACCCCGAGAGCCAGGCCGCGAAGGCCGCGTTCGCGCTGAAGTCACCGTTCCGTCTCGCGCTGTCAGGCACGCCCGTCGAGAACCGCCTCGACGAGCTCTGGAGCCTGATGCACTTCACGAATCAGGGCCTGCTCGGTGGCCGCCGCGACTTCGACGAGAAGCTGGCCAAGCCCATCGCCGACGGCCGGCAAGACGCGATGGTGGAGCTGCGCAAACGGCTCAAGCCCTTCGTGCTGCGCCGCTTGAAGAAAGACGTCGCGAAAGACCTGCCTCCACGCACCGAGGTCGTTCGCACCGTGACGCTCGATGAGCGCGAGCGCGCGACCTACGACGCCATCTACGCCGCCACGAAAGACGAGGTGGTGCGGCTGCTCGGCCAGGGCGGCAGCGTGCTCAAGGCGCTCGAGGCGCTGCTGCGGTTGCGTCAGGCCGCGTGCCACCCCGCGCTCATTCCCGGCCAGCACGCGAAGACGTCGTCGAAGGTGCAGTCGCTCGTCGACGCGCTGGTGACGGCGGTCGCCGATGGCCACAAGGCGCTCGTGTTCTCGCAGTGGACGTCGCTGCTCGACCTCATCGAGCCCGAGCTCACCGCGGCAGGCATTCGGTTCTCACGCCTCGACGGCTCGACGCCCAACCGCGGTGACGTGGTGACCGAGTTCCAGGGCGAGAGCGGGCCTCCGGTGATGCTCATCTCGCTGAAGGCCGGCGGCACGGGCCTGACGCTCACCGCGGCTGATCACGTCTTCCTCGTCGACCCCTGGTGGAACCCGGCCGTCGAAGCGCAGGCCGCCGACCGCGCGCACCGCATCGGGCAGGACAAGCCGGTGCTCGTCTACCGGCTCGTGTCTCAAGGCACGGTGGAAGAACGGATCCTCACGCTGCAGGAGAAGAAGCGCGCGTTGTTCGAAGCCGCGCTCGGAGACGCACAAGCCGCGGGCGCCCTCTCGAAGGACGACCTGCTCGAGCTGTTCTCGTGACTACTTGGGCTGCGAGAGCACCAGCCACAGGTCGCCGCCCTCGTGCGGGCCGCCCTGCAGGTAGAACGACTTCTCCTTCGCGAGCGAATAGGTCGCGTCGGTCGGAGGCAGCTTCACCCGCAACGTCGCCACGCCGTCTTTCAAACCTTCGAGCGTGAGCGAGGCCGACTTGCCGTTGGGCAGCGCAACGGTGGCGCCCTTCGCGTCGAGCGACAGCTTCTGAGACGAGCGCTTCTCGAGCGTGAGGTACTTCACCTTCGCGCCGAGCGTCTCCTGCATCTTCACCAGCGAGGGGTCGACCTTGCCCGCCGTCGTCGACGCGAAGACCACGTCGGCCTGCACCGCGACCGGCCCATCGGCGAACGCGAGCGGCGCGAACACGAGCACGGCGAAGAGAAGCTGGCGGCGGAGGAGAGTCGTCATGGCATCACGGGACTTCAGAGGTCCTGCTTCTTCGGCTCTTCGGTGGGCGGGGTCGGCGCGACATCTTCTTCGTCGGAGCCGCCACCCTTCTTGCGGCCGCCGTCCTTCTTCTCGGGCGCGTCGACGACCCAGATGACGGCGTCGCCGCTCTCGGTCTCGTACACGACGGGCTTCACGGTGGCCTCGGTGTCGACCGACACGGTCTGCACTTCGACGCGACCTGCGCCGTAGCCCTCGGGCGCCTGGCCCACGAGCGACATGGTGAGCGGAATCGCGATGGCCACCGCCGCCGCAGCGCCCACCAGGCCGGCCACCATCGGGCCACGCTGGTAGAGGAACATCTCGCTGAAGGTCAGCTTGAGGCGCTCGAGCAGCGGCAGCTTCTCGGGCGTCACCCGGCCCATCACGTCTTCGGTGAACTTCTTCCAGTCGACGTCATCGGCCTGCATGTCGAGGGCGTTGCGCATCAGCCCATCGCCGGCGCGAAAGTCGGCCACCTGCGCCGCGCTCTCTTTGCTGTTCTGCAGGTGCTGCTCGACCAGCTGGCGCTCTTCGGGCGTCAGCTCGCCGTCGACGTAGGGCGACAGCATCGGCAGGAACTTCTCTCGGGCGGGGTTCTTCATGATGAGCACCTCGATGACTGCTGACGGGAAGCGAACGGCCGATATTCTCTGGCGATTTTCCCCTCAGCCTTCACTGCCAACCCCGGCCTTGGCCTCGTCCAACTCCAGGTAACCACTCAAGATCTTCTGCATCTTGAGCCGCGCGTGGAAGAGGCGCGACATCACCGTACCCTTGGGAATGTCGAGGGTGCGGGCGAGATCTTCGTAGCTCATGCCCTCGACCTCGCGGAGCAACAGGATCTGCCGGTGCGCCTCGGGGATCTGCCCGATGGCCGCCGTAATCTTGTCGGCGAGCTCTTTTCGGAGCGCGGCCTTCTGCGGGTTGGTGCCCAGCTTGGTGCCCAGCGCGCCGATGTTGGCCTCGCTGATGTCCATGCGCACCGACTCGTCGAACTCGACGTGCTCGTCACCGCGGGCCGAGCCTTTGCGGCGCAGCACGTCGATGCAGATGTTCACGGTGATGCGGTAGAGCCACGTGTAGAAGCTCGCGTCGCCCTTGAAGTGTTCGAGGTACTTGTAGACCTTCACGAACGCTTCCTGCGCGACGTCGCGGGCCTCTTCCTTGTCCTTCACCATGCCGAGCGCGACGCCGTACACCTTGCGCTGGTAGCGCTCGACGAGCAGCTTGAAGGCGCGCTGGTCTCCTTGTCGAACGCGTTGAACGAGCGTGATGTCGTCGGTGGCCAAGGCGGGCCGGACCATAGCCTTTGGTTCAGACCGGGTGAACGACTCTCGCGAGGGGCCTCCTCGACGGAACGACGCCGACGGAAAGCGGGGGTGCGCCAGGGTCATCGCCATGCGCGCTCTGACGCGAGGGCCCAAAGGACCTTCACGGCACCGGTTTCACGGGCAGAGGCAGGTGACGGGCGTCGACTGTTTGTTCCGTGCCGTGAACGACGAGGTCGGCAGAAAGTCGACCTGGTTGTTGTTCGAGTCGCGACAGCCGCGAGAGAGGTCTCGCCGGGCAATGATGGAGTTGCCCGCGATGTTGGTGATTGGCGTGGTCTCGAAACACGCGTTCGACGGCGCGCCCCACGCGACGGCGTCGAGCATGGTGGTCAAGCAGTTCGAGCCGCCCCCGCTCGCGGAGAGCATGAGGCCTCCGCTCGTGCTGCTGAGCGTGACGCCCTGACGAGAGAGGTCCTCTGGAGGCAGGGATCCACCCCACGTCGAGCTGAAGCGAATGAGCGCGAACTGCCCAGGGCCAAGCGTTCCCAGGCCGGTGAGGGACTCGTTCGAAGGAAAGCTGCCGTCGAACACCACCAACGTCATGCCAGTCATTGACACTGGCGCTCTCGAACGATTGTGAAGCTCGACCCACTCCGGGCCAGGGCCGTAGGAGACCGCGCTGATGACGAGCGCCGAGCCGCGGCAACCTCCACCGGTGAACGAGATCTTGCTCGAGGGAAGCATCGGAGAGCCGCGCGTGTCGCGAACGTTCGACGACAGCTCGTACTCCGTGCCGTTGGTGAGCCCCGCGCCGCTGAGCATCACGCGCTCCTTGTCGACGGGGTACGCGGTACCCACGAACTGCACCACCGACGAGCCGTTGAGGTCTCGCAGCGAGAAGTACGGCCCTGCCACCCACGAAGGGTCGAGGTACCGGGTGAAGGTGACGAGGGCGGTCCCTGCGTCGGCCACTACCGAGACGAAGTCGGGCGGAGGGCAGGTGGTCGCGCCGAGCGCGCCCGCGTCCCACACGTAGACCTGGGGCGTCGCGTTCAGCACCAGTGGGCTCGCCGTCGGTCTGACGACGCACCCCGCTCGCAGGTCCTGAGTGTCGTTGAGGGTGACTGGCATGCGCACCGAGAGCGCCACACCGGCATCTGGCAACGACACGTCTCCGTAGCCGCCGCCGTCTGCCACCCAGCTGCCCACGGAAGCGGTGAACGAGACGAGGGTGCTCTCGTATTGCGCACGAATCGACGGCTGCCCGAGGTCGACACCGAAGAGCGGGCGCGAGAGCGAGGCGACCGAGGCGTTGTCGAACACCGCCCACGCCGTGATGGCCGACGCCTTTCTCTGGTTCACGAAGCGCACGAGCTGGGTGACCGTGAACGAGACCCGGTCTCCGATGCGGGGCACTGGAGCGAGCGAAGCAGGGTCGACCTCGACGAAGAGCCCAACGGTGCCGGCTTGGACGAAGAACCCCGGCCGCTCACCACTGCCAGCGATGGCCGGTTTGAGCGCGGTGACACGAACGTCTTGAACGGGCAGCGACACGTTCGCCACGCCGCCACCCATCGGCACCATGGCCAGCACGGCGAGGAGCTGGCCGTCACCACCCGCCGTTCCGCCACCGCCCGTTCCGCCACCGCCCGTTCCGCCACCGCTCGTTCCGCCACCGCTCGTTCCGCCACCGCCCGTTCCGCCACCGCCCGTTCCGCCACCGCTCGTTCCGCCACCGCTCGTTCCACCACCGCCGTTTCCACCACCGGTCGCCATTCCACCTGCGCTCGCCGCTCCGCCCGCGTCACCACCAGCGGACCCGCCCGCATCACCACCAGCGGACCCGCCCGCATCACCACCGGCCGAACCACCACCAGCCGAGCCACCACCCGCCACGCCACCTGCTGCGACACCTCCGGCCGAGGCCAGCCCACCACCGGCGACCAAGCCACCAGCGCTCCCGCCACCGCTCCGACCTCCAGCGGCGTTGCCGCCACCGATCGTGCACCCCGCTGGCAGCGCGGCTTCGGGCTCGACGCACACGCCACACCGGCACAACGCCAGGTTCGGGCAATTCTCGTCACGCGCGCACGGCACACTGCCCAGGTCGGGGGCGCACGCCGCTACCGCCATCGTCATCAAGACCTGCCACGCCAGTCGATTCACGCTGCCCCCAGCACTCACTGCTCGTACGTCTGCCGCAGTCGCAGTTTCAACTCCAGCCCCGCCGTGTCGCGGAGCACGAACGTCTGGTCCTCTCCATCCCACTGCGGGCGGAGGTCCCACGCCATGCCGTAGGCGAGCTCCTTCGGCCAGTTGGCCAGCGCCGGGCACACGCCTTCACACTGCTGAAAGCTGCCGATGTCGTCGCTGTCGAACACGCTCACGCTCACGTTCTGCAAGAGCGGCCACGGCATGGTGGCCATGAACGGAAACGTCCACGAGGCCTTGTTGCCGGTCTGCTCCGAGGTGCAGACGATTTGCTGCCCGACCTGCGTGTTGAACGAGAGACACACGAACGGGTCCGGCGAGTCAGACGGCGACACATCCCAATACCGGCCCTGGTTGGTCGCGGGCAGCGTGAGCGACTCGATGGAGACCTTCCAGATGGTGTCGGTGCGCGGGCCGGGAATGCACGACGGCGTGTGCGGCGGGCCGAGGTCGATGCAGGTGACGAAGCGTGAGGTGTCTCCGCGCTGGTTGCATTGACCGTTGCTCGGGCACGTCTGGCGGCAGCGGCCGAGCGCGCCTTCGGAGTTCCGCGGGAAACACGTGAGCCCGCTCGCGCACTGCGCCGAGTCCATGCAGCTGCGGCCGTCGGCGAGGTTGCGGCACTCGGTCGGGTCATCCATCGTGGAGCAGTCGACGCACTTCGCGTGGCAGGCCGAGAGCACCGCGGTCGCGAGCGCGAGCCACCACAGTCGAAAGGAGCGCATTCGCGCGCACCCTACTCCGCCCTCGGGCGATTGACCGACCCACGCGCCAGACGCATCGACTTCACGAAGTAGGCGTGTAGGGTTCGAGCCGCCCATGCGCGTCGCTGCCGCTGCGTTGTCGTTCGCGTTGCTCCTCGCGGGGTGCCCGAAGCCGGTGCCGACGGGCCCGCCACAGACGCCGTGCATCGTGGCGGGCGTGTCGCGAGAGGCGCGCTGTCTGTCACTCGAGGTGCCCGAGAACCCCGACCTGCCCAACGGTCGCAAGCTGTCGATTCACGCGGCCATCGTTCCCGCGACGGGCCTTCGCCCGCTGAAAGACCCCATCTTCGTCTTCGCCGGCGGCCCTGGTCAGTCGGCAACGGAGGTCGCGGGCCTGGTGATGCCGTTGTTCTCGGGCCTCGAAGCCCGGCGCGACCTCGTGTTCATCGACCAGCGCGGCACGGGAGAGTCGGCGCCGCTCGGCTGTCTCGACGACGTGAAGCGCCGCCCGCTGAAGGACTCGGCCGACGACGAGAAGAACGCCGCGCTGCTGGTGGAGTGCCGTGACGGCTTCATCGACGCCGGTGTCGACCTCGCCCAGTACGCGACGTGGATTGCCATGCGCGACTTCGACGCGGTGCGCGCGGCGCTCGGCTACGAGACCATCAACCTCTGGGGCGCCTCGTACGGCACCCGCGCGGCCATGGAGTATGCGCGCCAGTTTCCCCAACGCGTGCGCAGCGTCGTCATCGACGGCGTGGCTCCGGCGACGAAGCCGCTGCCGGTCGCGCTCGCGTTCGACACCGACCTCGCCCTCGACCAGGTGCTGGCGCGGGTCGATGGTGGCGTGAAGGCCGCGCTCGAGGCGGTGCTCGCTCCCGACGCTGGCGTCATTCGCGTGAACGACCCGTACTTCGGCACGCCGACCGAGCTCGTGCTCGAGCGGAAGCGGCGCGTCGGCATGGTGCGTGGCCCGCTCTATGGCCCGATGCTCGCGGCGGCGTTGCCTGCGGCCCTCGAGCGCGCGGCGGCCGGAGACTGGTCTGCGCTGGTGGGCCTCGGCTCGGGGCTCGGCGGCGGCAAGCTGTACGCGGGCATGCACTTCTCGGTGATGTGCGCCGAAGACGTGCCGCGCATCACCGACGCCGACCGCGCGTCCGTCGCGTCGACGCGCGCAGGCACCACCTTCATCGAGGAGTACGAGCGCTCCTGCAGAGGCTGGCCGGTGCGCGAGGTGCCGAAGGCGTACTTCGACCCTCCGTCGTTCACCGCGCCGACGCTGATTCTCTCGGGAGGCAC
>JAACJQ010000079.1 GCA_016879935.1 Archangiaceae bacterium
AGGACAGGTGGGTGTTTCGTTTCGCCTCTGGAGTCATGAGCGCCTCGGAGGGCGCTCCAGGCGCTCAGGGTTGGTGTGCTTCTCGAATGAGATGACTCGCGAGCCGGGGAAGGCCTCGAGCACGCGCAGCACCGTGGCTGCGTGCTCGGGCGTGAGCTCCTTGCGTGGCTGCCCAGTGTAGGCAGGCACCAGCCAGACCTCGCCGTAGGTCTCGGACCGCAGGCGAACTTCGACGCCGAGCGCTTTGAACGACGCGATGTCATCGCTCGTGAACCCGCGAGCCGGCCCAACTTCGTCGGGAGCCGTGGCTTCGGCTGGTGTCCCGACCTCAACGGGGCGTGGCTCAGGTGTTCGCTCCGGTGGGGCAGGGGGCGCCTTGCCGTTCACCTTCAACCACTCGACGCACATGAACTCGTCGGGGAGGGCGCACGCGCCGTTCGTCTTGAAGTGCGCGCAGCGCTTCCCCTCGCCACGGACGTACTTGGGGCACGTGATGCCGCTCGGGCGCTCAGCCGCGGGCGTCGGTGTTGGTCTGAGGAGGTGCTTGAGCGCCATGGTTCCCGGTCGACGCTGCTGCGTCGTTTCCAGGAAACGCCGGGGTGTTCAGCGAACTGGGACAGCGGGAGCGCGAGTACCGACGAAGGCGTGTGCCTTCTCGACGTCCAGCAGCACCGTGCGGCGCCGGTCCTCGTTGGGAACGAACATCACCCGCTCGCAGCGTGCCCTCACCACCTCTCGGAAGTGCAGCCAGCCGAAGTGGAACAGGCGCCGCATCTCGCGCACGGTCAGGCGGCATCGCTCAGCGCGGAACATGGTCGGCGCCGCCGACTCGAGGTGGAGTGCGACGCCACCTTCCCGGCGTACGAAGTGAGTTCCCTCGGTCAGGGTGCCGTCTTCGATGCAGATGAGCACCGCGAGAACTAGCTGCGGCAGTTGCTGCCGCTCCACCTCGGCCTTCGTGCGCTGAACGTTCACCGCGCGCATGAGCCGATTCGATGAAACGCGCGACATCAGTCCGACGCTCACCAGCTTCGCGGTGAGCCGCTGGAACTCGAGGACCAGTGCGTCGCGCGCCTCGTTGTTCGGGAAGGGGTTGGCGTCGTTGCTCATGTCGCGAGAAACGCGTGCGCACCGTGCGAATGGGACGATGCTGGACGGATGGGCGTCGCGAGTTTGGTCCAGACCCGCACTGATTGGCTCGAATCCGAAGTGGCTTCAGGTGGTTGAGCGAATGTGGCCAGAGGACGCCGTCCCGCGAGAAGCAGCGACGGTGACGCGACCAAGGTCTGCGTGAAGACCTCTTGAGTTCAATAGACCTACAGAAAGTTCTCTGTCCTCAGAGAGAAGTTCGAGCAAGTCGATGAAAGAGCACGTGAAAGGTGTGACCACGGTGATGTCCCGGACGGACCTCGCGACGCCCAGCCGTCCAGCCACTACGAGCCGGCTGTGTTGCGCTTCTTTCTGAAGTTGGCGACGGCGGTTCCCCACTCGCCCTGCTCAGCACCTACGGGCCCAATCACCGACGTCCATTCCGGATCGCCGGCGACTTGGCGGCTTTCGACGTACCCGAGGATCTCTCCTCCAGTCAGGGTGATCGCTCTCGTCTCACGTTCGGCGATGACCGTGGCAATGAGCGACAGCAGGTCGTCGATGGACTGAAGAAGCAACTCGGCGTGAACCGAGTTTGCGTACTGGAACTTCGTCTCCCCAGCGCTTGGCTGAAGCTGCGCGGGCGTCGCACCATCAACGTTGAACTCCAGCGTCCCTACCGGGCGAGGTGGCGACATCCAGGTGGCAGAGTGCTCCGCGCGAACGCGCACAACTTTCCCATGGAGGTCGGCAGCCTCTCCAGAGACCACGTAGACAGAGGGGCGGAGATCGAGGCCGCCCGTGGCACGGTCCTGAAACTCCACATCGGCGATCTCTCGTGGGTCCGTCTTCTCCCACGCCGCCCTGCGCTTGCCGAGCCGCACGACCAGCCGCTGCACCATGCGTCAGTCCAGGTTCGCGAGGGCTTCGTTGAGGGCAGCCTTCACGCCCGGGCTCGGCTCGCGGGCCAACATGGTCCGCAGTGCCTCTCGAGCCTCGAGGGAGGCCTCAAGGTGCGGAGAAAGGCCGTAGATCGCACCTTCCCGGACGACCGCATCAGCGTGGGCAAGCAACGGCAGTAGCGCGTTCACGACGAGAGCCGTGTTCGCGATGCGCCCCGCCGCCTCTGCCGCGAAGGTGAGCAGGGCGGGGCGGAGGCTGGAGCGAATCAACTCGACCAGCCGCCCCGGGTTCTCATCGGCGAAACGAACGAACTTCTCCTCAGAGAGGTCCTCGGGCGCGTGGGGCTCAAGCGCGGTGCCGATGGCGGGGGTCTCCACCGGCGTTTCAACGCGTCGCAATCGAGGGCGGGCCTGCGTGCGGGCGTTGAGGTAACCCTCAATCGACGCTGCGCTGTTCATGGCTGCCACCCTTTCTTGAAACGTTCGTGACGGTCCTCAGGAATGAGACGGACGAAGAGCTCATTCAGGTCTCCGTTGGCGCGCTTGAAGGCGCCCGCGAGCTCGCTGGAGGGCAGAGCGCGGCGGATCGACCGTCGGCACTCCAACTTCACAACGGGAACTGGCGGCTGTGCGACGCGAAGGACCGTATCGATCGCGATGTCGACGGAGCCTTCGTCACGCGGAGTGGTCAGGCGAACCGCCACGACCGGGTCTCTCTCCGCGAGTTCGAGCGCGGGTCCGAGCATCGGCAGGAGCCATGCGAGGTCGCGCGAGTCCTTCCAGTGTCGACCACGCTCGAGGTGGTCAATCTTGGCGAGCTCGATGCCCTGCAGCTCGAGCTTGGCTCCCAGCTCCTCGCTGCAGAACCGCTCGAACGCTTCATGTTCGCCCAGAAAGCGAGACAAGAGGCCCTTGTTGGCGTCCCAGTCGTTGAAGCGGGGATAGGCATCCTGGCGAACACGCCAGTTCAGGTAGAAGCGATCGTGCTGCACCTGAATGATGAAGACGTCGTCCTTCGAGATGAGCCAAGTGCGAAGTGGCCCGACATCAGGCCCGAAGTTCAGCTCGATGCCCTCGAGCGAGGCTGGGGCGATGGGCGCCTTGAACTCGCGCCGCGGGAACTCCTTCTGACGAGCCTTCCAAAAAGCGCCAAGTGAGACCGGGTCGAGCCCGGGCACGGGCTTGAAGAACGACCCGCACACGACCTCGGTGATGGGCGGTTCCTCGAGTTTGCCGAGCGGGCGTCCCATTCGCGGTCCTCAAGGATATGGCCGGAGATCGGCCGGTCAAGCGCAACGGCGTCGTATCTACTCAATAACACTGGGGCGTGTGGAAGATTCCACGGTTGCGGCCGGAAGCGGAAAGGGGATCCCGGAGTCGCCGCTGATTCCCACCCTTCAATCCCCCA